>NZ_CAGKLC010000062.1 GCF_903469665.1 Flavobacterium sp. UGB4466
CATATATCACTCTATTATGTAATTAACGAGGACTTCATTCATTTAATTCGGTTTTATGATAACCGTCAAAGACCAGCGACAATTTTAGACCTTTTTTAAATTATTCCTTTTCTCTTTAATTCAAGTAGCATGTCTTCATGTGTCATAAAATTACCCTCTTCAAACTCTCGTTTGGCTTGTTCAATATCAGCCTTGAGCTCTAATCTGAAATTTTCTTCAGGAGAAAGTATTTTTGCTATAGACAATACTTCATCCGGAGTGAAAGTCTGAGATTTTAGTTTTCGATAGAAAGTCGGACTTGGAATACCAACTTTCTCGATAATATAATTTTTTTTATATGGAGATTTATCAATTAAATTTTCAATACTATTCACAATATTCATGTAGGTAATTATTTCCTGTATCATTTTTGATATATTTTTACATCGTTTATAATACAAATATAAACCATATACGAATGCAACTTATTTATTTGCCATAAAAATAAAACCCGACAGGTTTTAAAAACCTGTCGGGTTTAATAAGTATACTTTTATTTCTTCGCCACAAATCTGGGATCAGATTCCATTACAGTTCCGCAGTTATTGCAGGTTCTCAACTCTAACGAATTATAAAAATGTTCGAAATGTGGCAGAAAGTCTTTTTCAATATTATGCAATTCAAAAAGCACTTCATATAATTTATGATTGCAATGATCACAATGCCAAAGCAGTCCGTCTGTATATCCCTTTCCTGCACGTTTACGTTCGATTACCAATCCAATTGAACCTTCGGAACGAACAGGTGAATGGGGAACTTTAGCCGGATGAAGATACATATCACCGGCATGTAAATCCATTTCCTTTCGTTCTCCATCTTCCTGAATAATCACTTTTATACTGCCTTCCAACTGATAAAAAAGCTCTTCGGTTTCGTTATAATGATAATCTTTTCGGGCATTCGGACCTGCAACAATCATCACGATATAATCACCGGAATCAACATAAAGATTTTTATTCCCAACGGGGGGTTTTAGTAAATGACGGTTCTCATCGATCCACTTTGTTAGATTGAAAGGTTTAGCTATTGCCATTTTTAAAGGTAGTAAGTTTCTAAGTAGCTAAGTTAAGGAAAAGTTTTCAGTTGGAGTGCCAGTTTTCAGTCGCAGTCTCGGTCTCGGTCTCGGTCTCGGTCTCAGTTTACAGTCTCAGTTTACAGTCTCAGTTCTCAGTCTCAGTTCTCAGTCTCAGTTCTCAGTCTCAGTTCTCAGTCCCAGTCTCAGTTTACAGTGATCAACTGAGACTGAAAACTGAAAACTGCGACTTACTTAACCTCTTTAATCAAATAGATATAAACCGGAAAATGGTCACTAAATCCAACTTCTGTCAAACTATGTCGCAGCGGATACCCTTTATACGGTCCGGAACTCTGAACCAGAAAAGATTTATTGAAAATTCCTGCTTTCCAAAAGTTAAAAGTCGAAAAATCAGATGGTATAAGTGACTTTGTAATGATGATCTGATCAAAAATATCCCAGGAATCTCTAAATGCAATTGTGCCCAAACCTTTATCGAGCATTGCTGCAAAGGGATTAAAAAGCCCGAATTCCTCCACTTCTGATTTTTTTTTTTTTGCACCCAAAACATTTTTTATACTTTTATTAAAGGGACCATCATTCAAATCACCCATTGTAATCACTTTAGCATTGGGATTTATTTGCTGTAGCGAATCGATAATTCTTCTGTTTAAACTTCCTGCAGCTTCCCGAAAAACACTGCTTGCTTTCTCCCCTCCTGATCTGGATGGCCAGTGATTGACAATAATATGAATTTCCTCTCCTTCTAAAAATCCTGAAATTAAAAGCTGATCTCTGGTAAAAACACGATTCTTATCATCGGTTTTAATATCGATATCATCATCCTGCTGTTCGACTTCCCCTTTTTTATCAGAATTTTTTTTTAGATAAATACGCAGCGGAATATTGGAATATGACGTGGGTCTAAAGTATTTTCTCTGATATAAAAGCGCAACATCTATTCCTCGCTTATCCGGCGAATCAAAATGAATGATTCCATAGTCAAAAAGGAGTAAATTCGGTTGTTTCACCAGATCTTCGAGAACCGTGCGATTTTCAATTTCGGCACCGCCAATTAGTACGGGAGCATTGGAGTTATCCGGCCTTCCAATTTCAGATAATACTCGGGACAGGTTTTTTAATTTCTTTTCGTATTTTTCCATCGTCCAATGCTGAGTCCCATTGGGTGTCCATTCATTATCGTTGGTAGTGACATCATCATTAGTATCAAAGAGATTCTCAAAGTTGTAGAATGCAATAGTATGGATCGCATATTTTTTTGGCTGTGCCTGAAAAATTGTAAAAGATAAAAAAGCGAGACTACAGAATTGAAAAGAAATTACTCTCATATAACTTAACTCTTTAAAAGATTCAATTTAAACAATTAAATTATATTGTAAGAATTTTCTAATGTTTTTATTTTTTAAAATATCTATATTTGTTTTATCTTTACGAATGAACCAGCAGAAAAACATGAAAGCGAGCACCCCTCAATACTACAGAAACTACTTTTCTATTTATAAACTTGCATTTCTTATTTTTGCTTTACAATCCATCCACTGTCAATCACAACAAAACATGATAACACCACCTTATTTACAAAAAGGAGATACTGTAGCCATTTTAGCAACAGCAAGAAAAAATATAGACGATAATCTGAAACCTACTATAGATTTATTACACAGCTGGGGCCTTGAAGCCGTAGTTGGAAGTACTATTGGTTTAGATTTTAACCAACTGGCCGGTACCGATGAACAACGTGCTGCCGACTTTCAAAAACAGTTAGACAATCCAAATATCAAAGCAATCTGGTGCGTTCGAGGAGGTTATGGAACGGTGAGAATGATCGATTTACTTGATTTTACCAAATTCAAACAACACCCCAAATGGATTGTTGGTTTTAGTGACGTTACCGTTCTGCACAATCATTTGAATACGATGGGCTATCAGTCCATTCACGGGATCATGCCTGTAACGGTTCCAAGAGCTACTCCCGCTGCGGTCAGTTCAATGAAATCTGCCTTGTTTGGTGAACCTATTTCTTATACTATTGCTCCGGATAAAATGAACCGCTTTGGAAACGCAACCGGAGAATTAGTAGGTGGTAATTTATCTATTTTATACAGTTTGTTAGGTTCTCCTTCGGCAATTGACTGTAAGGATAAAATTTTGTTCCTTGAAGACCTGGACGAGTATCTTTATCATATCGATCGAATGATGATGAATTTGAGACGTAACGGATGTATCGAAAACCTAAAAGGAATTGTTGTTGGAGGCATGACCAAAATGAAGGATAACGAAGTTCCATGGGGGAAAAATGCGGTAGAAATTGTAGATGATGTGACCAAAAAGTACAATATTCCCGTAATTTTTAATTTCCCAGCCGGGCACATTCAGGACAATAGGGCCTTAATTATGGGAAGTACCGTTACTGTAAATGTAAATGAAAGCGGAAGTACGGTTACTTTTCAAAAATAATAGCATCTGGGATTTTTTCTCTAAAGAATTTTAAATACCACCAATCATAATCTCGCACAAACGCGAAGTCACAAAGTTATATTCCTTTCTTTGCAACTTCGTGTCTTTGCGCGCAAATTACTCCTTACAGCGTAAAAAAATCACAACCCGCAATTCATAGTTAAAAGATGGCAGAACACAACGAACTTGGGAAAAAAGGTGAAGATCTTGCTGTGGAATATCTGAAGCAAAACGGATACAAAATTCTCGATCGAAACTGGACTTTTCAAAAGGCCGAAATTGATATTATCGCTGAGAAAGAATCTATTTTGGCCATCATTGAAGTAAAAACAAGATCGACTCTGAATTTTGGTTTACCGCAAGATTTTGTGAAACCTAAAAAAATTCAACTGCTGGTAAAAGCTGTAAATGCCTATATAAACGATAGGGAAATAGATATTGAAGTCCGTTTTGACATCATCGCGATACACAAAAAAAAGGAAACATTTGCAATTGAACATATTACAGACGCTTTCTTCCATTTTTAACATAATTTTATATTGTTATATTTGTAACAAATTGTTTTTTTATTTATATTCGCGAGGTTTTATAACACAAAATTAACTACACCCAACCAATTAAGTTACAAAAAAAAAAGAAAAAAACTATGAAAACCGTTTCTTCAATCGTCGAGAATTACATTAAAACAAAACCCTTTTTATTAAATGCGCTATCGCTTGGAATCATCAACCTCACTTCTCTTTCACGGAACATTATGACCGAATTAGAAAGTGAATTTGGTAAAGAAGTAAAACAAGGCGCTGTTGTAATGTCATTGAAACGACTCACAGAAGAATTGGATTTTAAACTGAATCATAAAATCAATAAAGTAATTAAGAATATAGGCGAAATCACTGTTCGATCTGAATTGACGGATTACACTTTTGCCGCTTCCGAAACTGTTTTGAACAAACAGGCTGATTTAATTTCTGACATTAATGCTTTATCTGATATCTTTTATACCTCATCACGCGGAGTAAACGAAACCAATATTGTGGTAAGCAGCAGTGTAAATCATTTGGTTGAAAAACACTTTATGCGCGAGAAACTTATTCAGAAGTTAGACAACCTGGCCTCCATAACTGTAAAATTACCAAAAGAAAACATCGTGGTTCCAGGAATCTATTACTTCATTTTCCAACGTTTAGCATGGGAAGGAATTATTATCAATGAAGTCATTTCGACTTCAAATGAATTCACCATTTTAGTTGGTGAAGATCAGGTTGATGTTGCTTTTAAAGTAATTAAGGATCTGAAAAACTAGATTTAAATTAGCACTAAAAGAATCTTTAGAAATGCTTTCATTTCAGCTTACAATCCTTTTATCTTTTAATAGAAGATAAAAGGATTTTTTTATGATTAGGAAAACAACATTATTCCCAAATCTATTGCTCTGAAAGAGCCTTAGCAACAGCATAGTGCAAAGCACTATGAATAATAAAAAGGGTGAGTAATGCCCTGAAAGGGCAAAAGCCTGATCGCAATGAAAAGAAATCATACTCTTTTGTGTGTTTTTTTTAAACTGAACTGTTCCTTATTAAAATCCATACTTGCTTTTGCCCTTTCAGGGCGATATTTACACTTAATTTATACTATAGTGCGTTCCACTATGCTATTGCTTTTGGGCTTTCAGCTCTTTTTTAATCCTCTCGAATGCTTATGTCAAGGGGGAAACATAATAAATAAATTTACTCAATGCATGAACTGTTGTCCTAATCTGTGAATATTTACACGTCTTCTGGCAATCTCCTTTAAAACTAATCAATATAATTTTCTAACTTAAAATGCGTTAGGGATGGGAGCGATATCCTTTTGCGGCAGCTGAAATTTTTTCAATTTCCCAAAATCTCTTGTCGCAAAAGATTTAGCGGACAGCCCGACCCGAAGGGTAACGCCCTAACTTTTATAATAATTTTACCCGTCCTTATATAGGTACTAAAAATAAAACCCGACAGTTTTGAAATCTGTCGGGTTTAGAATATTATACCTTTTAAAATTATTATTCACCCAATAATTCCATCAACTCCAATGCTCGTTTCGTAGATTTTACATTATCAAAAGTCAATAAAAGGCGTAAACCGTTAGGAGTTTGTTTTTCTTTCATCTGACAAAGATTACTATGAGTCTGTACAAATTTGATCACTTTATGGAAACGCTTCGATTGGTAATAATCCGATTGTTGGTCTGAAACAAAATAACCGATCATTTTGCCTTTCTTCATCACTAATTTCTCAATACCTACACTTGTTGCAATCCATTTGATGCGAATACTATTCATCAAGGCATTGGCACGTGGCGGCATCGGACCAAAACGGTCAATTAATTTATTTTGAAAGATTACCAGTTCTACCTCATTTTTTACACCGCCCAACTCGTTGTATAAACTCAAACGTTCGGTGACATTGTTGATGTATTCATCAGAAAATAACAACTCAAAATCAGTATCGATTTGCAGATCTTTTACATACTCCTTGGTTTCAATATCGTTCTCTTCCGGATATAAGTCCTTGAATTCATTCTCCTTCAATTCTTCGATGGCCTCATTCATGATTTTTTGGTAGGTATCAAATCCAATTTCATTAATGAAACCGCTTTGTTCTCCACCTAATAAATCTCCTGCTCCACGAATTTCAAGATCTTTCATCGCAATGTTAAAACCACTACCTAGTTCGCTAAACTGCTCTAAAGCCTGAATACGTTTTCTGGCATCCTCAGTCATAGAGGAATAAGGCGGACAGATGAAATAACAAAATGCTTTTTTATTGCTTCGGCCTACTCTTCCTCGCATTTGGTGCAGATCAGACAGTCCAAAATTATTGGCATTGTTGATGAAAATGGTATTGGCATTTGGTACGTCCAAACCACTTTCGATAATTGTTGTGGCTACCAGAACATCGAAATCGCCGTTCATGAAACCCAGCATCAATTCTTCGAGTTTCGCACCCTCCATTTGACCGTGGCCGATTCCAACTCTGGCATTTGGTACCAAACGCTGAATCATACCGGCAACTTCTTTTATGTTTTCGATTCGGTTATTGATGAAGAAAACCTGTCCGTTACGCTGAATTTCATACGAAATGGCATCGCGAATTATTTCTTCATTAAACCCAACAACATTGGTTTCTATAGGATATCGGTTTGGCGGAGGGGTCGTAATAACAGACAAATCTCTCGCTGCCATTAACGAAAACTGAAGCGTTCTCGGGATTGGCGTTGCCGTTAAGGTTAGGGTATCGACATTCGCAGCAATGGTCTTAAGTTTATCTTTTACGTTTACTCCAAACTTTTGTTCCTCGTCGACAATCAACAAACCAAGGTCTTTAAAAACTACATTTTTATTGACTAATTGGTGTGTTCCAATCACAATATCCAGTTTCCCTTCTGCCAAATCTTTTAAAGTTTGTGCTTTCTGTTTAGCAGTTCTAAAGCGGTTCATATAACCAATGGTAACCGGCATGTCTTTCAAACGTTCTGAAAACGTACGATAATGCTGGTACGCCAAAATGGTGGTCGGAACCAAAACGGCTACCTGTTTACTATTGTCTACTGCCTTAAAGGCCGCACGAATCGCTACCTCTGTTTTTCCAAAACCTACATCACCACAAACTAAACGATCCATCGGACGATCGCTTTCCATATCCGCTTTGACTTCCTGAGTCGATTTAGTTTGATCCGGTGTGTCTTCGTATATAAACGAACTTTCTAATTCGTTCTGCAAATAACTGTCCGGTGCAAACTGAAACCCTTTTTCCAGACGTCGTTTCGCATACAACTGAATTAAATTGAAGGCAATATGTTTGACCCGCGCTTTGGTTTTTTGTTTTAAAACTTTCCAGGCGTTTGATCCCAGTTTATAGATTTTGGGAGGGGTTCCGTCTTTTCCGTTGTATTTGGAGATTTTATGAAGCGAGTGAATACTCACATACACTATATCATTATCGGCATAAACCAGTTTTATCGCTTCCTGCGTTTTACCTTCAACCTGAATTTTTTGCAGGCCGCCAAATTTTCCAATTCCGTGATCGATATGCGTTACATAATCACCAACCGAAAGCGCTGTTAATTCCTTAAGGGTAATATTCTGCTTTTTGGAGTAACCGTTTTTTATATTAAATTTGTGATAACGCTCAAAAATCTGGTGATCGGTATAGGCCGTAATCTGACTTTCTTCGTCAATAAATCCCTGGTACAAAGGCAGGACAACAGTATGATATTGTTTTCTAATGTTCTCGGAATTAGCTTCGTCTAAGGTTTCGAAAATATCATGAAAACGCTTGGCCTGAGTTTCATTCGAACAGAACAGATAATTTTTATATCCGTTAAAATGATTGTCGCTCAGGTTATTCAGCAGCAAATCAAATTGTTTGTTGAAAGAGGGCTGCGGGTGAATATGAAAATCGAATGTTTTTGTGATTTTAAAAACAGGTTTTGAAGCCAATTCGACTATCGAAAAATCTAAAGCGCGTTTGATAAATGAGCTTTGATTTAAGAATAGTTTTTCAGGTTCAGCCCGTTTTATTTCTTTTGAAAGTTTCTCGAAAGCTTCTTCGGCCCTGACGAATTGTTTGTCTAACTGAGTGAAAAGTCCTTCTGTATTTTGAATAAATAAGACGGTTCTCTCAGCAATATAGTCTAAGAAACTCTCTCTGTTTTCCTGAAAAAGTTTGTTCTCGACATTCGGGATTATCGTGATTTTTTTATGGGTTTCCACCGATAACTGTGTTTCGACATCAAAACTTCTGATGCTGTCTACTTCGTTACCAAAAAACTCAATTCGGTACGGATGATCGTTAGAAAACGAGAACACATCGACAATTCCGCCTCGAACAGAAAACTCTCCTGGCTCGGTAATAAAATCGACTCTTTTAAACTCATATTCAAACAAAACTTCGTTGATAAAATCTATCGAAATTTTATCGTTCAAAGCGACTTTCAACGTGTTTTTATCAAGTTCCCTGCGTGTCACTACTTTCTCAAAAAGCGCTTCGGGATAAGTAACAATCACTGCAGGTTTTTTACGGGAATTGATTCGGTTTAAAACCTCAGCACGAAGCAAAACATTGGCATTGTCTGTTTCATCAATTTGATACGGACGGCGAAATGACGCGGGATAAAACAGTACATCCTGTTCTCCGATCATTTGTTCGAGATCGTTCAAATAATAAGCCGCTTCTTCTTTGTTGTCTAAAATAACTAAAAAAGGCAATTCTGATTTTTTGAAAACAGCACGCAAAACAAATGAAACTGCTGACCCTAACAATCCGTTAAGATGCATTTTTATTTGTTTCTGTTCCAGTAATTGTGTGGCAATCTGCTGATTTTTTGGCAGATCATCATACAGGGTATATAAGGCGTTTTTACTCAACTTTTGGTGTGTTTGGATCTATATTTTTCCCCGGAATCGGAGCTGTAGTTTCGTTTGGGATAGCACGAGCGGTATCTAACATTCTTAAGAAATCTTCCTCACCTTCTTCTTTCGGAATTTTACTTTTTACATTAACAACATCCATCTGTCTTTCTAATGAAACCAACTCTTTGTTGATCTCACCAATTAAAAATGTCACTTTCTCCGAAGGAATCTGGTTCAGATGAATGAATAAATCCATCATTCTGACTTTGGTAATCAAAATAGAAATCCGGCTTCTGATCTGAGGAATATTAAATTCAGGAGGAATATTAGTATTTAAAGCCATTGCTTTTTTTGAAATCGCTGCTGACTTTTTTTGAAATGCTCCAATTGTTTTTCTGGGTTTATCTCTGAGTTCGTTCAAAAAGTCACGCCATTCAATCCATGAATTCACTTTTTGCTCCGAGATTTCGTTGATTGGCTCATCGATAAAAGACCAGCTTTTATTGATTTTATTAAAAATGACTTCGTTTTTCTTGGCTTCCTTTTCATTTTCAGCGCGGCGTTTTTCATCTTCATTCTGACATGAATTCAATACAAAAACAAAAAGCAAAAAAAGAGATATCTTATATTTCATTTGGTAAAACATTAAGCTACAAAGTTACAAAGTAATTTTACAATTACGAATTCTGATTTTTGGTACAAATTACATTATTTAGCTGCTATTGGACCGAAACAGGTTTAGAAATTCTTGGTTGTAAGACTTATGGAAAAATCCTGAATTCCTGATCGAAAATACTTATAATTTACAACTTGCGTTCCACATTCAACAGCGAATAATCTAAAAAAGAATCTTTATCATTGTTAAATTTACAATTTGTTCTCCTTAAAAGCGAAAACATTTGCGAAAACGTTATATTTGTCTCTCAAAAAAACTATTCAAAAAATGAATCCAAAAATATTAATCATCGGTGCCTGCGGTCAAATTGGGACGGAACTGACTCAAAAACTGCGCAAACTATACGGAACAGACAATGTAATTGCTTCTGACATTAGAAAATTAAATACTGACGTTGTAAATTCTGGTCCGTTTGAAGTAGTCAATGCTTTAGATTTCAACCAAATTGAGCATCTTGTTGAAGTGCATCAAATTACTGATATATATCTGATGGCGGCACTTTTATCGGCTACAGCCGAGAAAAACCCTGCATTTGCCTGGGATCTGAATATGAATTCATTATTTCATGTTTTAAATTTAGCCAAAGCCAAAAAGATAAAAAAGATATTCTGGCCTTCGAGTATTGCGGTTTTTGGACCTACTACACCTAAGGAAAACACTCCTCAATATACGGTAATGGAGCCTTCTACAGTTTACGGAATTAGTAAACAAGCGGGAGAAAGATGGTGCGAATACTACCATAATATTTACGGAGTTGATGTTCGAAGCATCCGTTATCCGGGCTTAATCAGCTGGTCGACGCCTCCTGGTGGCGGAACTACAGATTATGCTGTAGATATTTTTTACAAGGCTATTGCCGATAAAAAATACGAATGCTTTTTATCCTCTGAAACAAAAATGCCAATGATGTATATGGATGATGCAATTGATGCTACCATTAATATCATGAAAGCACCTGCAGAGAAAATCAAGATACATTCGTCATACAATTTAGCTGCAATGAGTTTCACTCCTACTGAAATTGCTGCAGAAATTAAGAAATATATTCCTGAATTCGAAATAACTTACAACCCTGATTTCCGTCAGAAAATTGCGGACAGTTGGCCGGCTAGTATTGACGATTCAGAAGCCAGAGAAGACTGGGACTGGAAACATACTTTTGATCTTGAAACGATGACAAAAGACATGTTAGAGCATTTAGGATAACATCTGCTTACAAAATAAAAAAACGCACAAATGTGCGTTTTTTTATGCTTCTCATTTGCTCACCAATATTCCCCATTAAACAGATGAAAGGAGATTTTTCTATTCTTCTTCATTTGGTTCCTTTTTGAGAAAATAATCTATTAATAAAAAAGTCCCGTTTACCATTTATTTCTAAAATTAAACGGGACTTTTTCATACTCCTTCTTTCTCCGGAATGGCTGTTTGCTTTTCGATCAATAAAACGGTCTTTTCTATTCTTTTCAGGAGTTTAAATATGGTGATGAAAGACACCGGATCTGCGCCGAGATTCTCCGAAATTAAAACCTTATCCGCTTTCCTTTTATCTTTAACGTCTACCAACGCATCTATACTAACATTATAAAAAACGGCTATTTTCTTTAAGTTTTTATAGGTTGGATAAAAGATATCGCTTTCCCATTTTCCATAAATTGTTTGTGAAACTTTCAGAATAATCGAAATCTCCTTTTGCGACATCCTTTTTTCTCCTCTTAATTTTTGCAGCTTAGTACCAAAAGTCATTTTGTTTTTTTTGAAGCGAATATACTACAAATACACCTTTCCTTTCTCATTTAATTGTTAAAAATTATAAGAAAATTCTTGGTTTTGTTTTTTATAGATATTATGTCTTAAACACTATTGACACCTCCTCTTCATCACGCTCCAAACCAATGTAAAAACTATAATTGTAAAAAAGCAAAAAAGCCAAAGTGAGCAGAAACTAACTTTGGCTTTTTTTATATTTTAAAGTGACTATTATTTCACCTCATAAACATTATTCGCTGCTTTTACATCGGCCATTAATCCGCTTGGATCAATCGTGATTTTCTTAATGGCAGTTTTGTTCTTGTCTATTGTAAAACTGTAGTTCGATTGTGCCCAGGCCCAGTCGTCTAAAACGGTTCTTTTTACATTCGGGTTTGGATTTGGCTTGATAAAGTTCATCATTCTTAATGGAATGTAAAAACTCTCAGTAGTTCCGTCTGTATATTCCACTGTTAAATCAATCGGCATCGGCATTCTTCCAATTCTTTCTAAAGTGATATTGGTTTTTCCTGCATTATCCGCTACTTCTTTGATACCATAATCAATTGTATTGGTCGTTCCTGTCCAATCGATTAAATACCAATCTAATTCCGCTCCTGAAACTCTCTCCGCTGATCTTTTAATATCATTTGGAGTAGGGTGTTTGAATTTGAAATCATTGTAGTATCTTTTCAAAGTAGCATCTACATTATCTTTTCCAATTACATATTCTAATTGCGACAAGAAAAGACTTCCTTTTACATAAGAAGAAATACTATAAGGTCTGTTTTCATCGTAACGGTCTCCATGAGTGGTTTGTGGCTGCTCTTTTCCGGAATTAACCAGGCTGTAATAAGCAGCATAATTTCCTTTAAACGGATTCACTTCTTTTTTATCGCCTTTCAATTCATTCAAAGCACTGTCTTCGATGTAAGTGGTAAAACCTTCATCCATCCAAGGGTGTTTTGATTCGTTTGAAGCCAGAATATGCTGAAACCAGGAATGCCCTAATTCATGAGTTGCTGTTCCTAAAATTCCTTCAAGAGTTCCGTTTCCAAGCATTAGGGTACACATTGCATACTCCATTCCGCCATCTCCACCCTGAATAAAAGAATATTGTTTGTACGGATATGCTCCCACTCTGTGGTTGTAATAATCCATTACTTTCACCATTAAAGGTTCTAATTGTTTCCAATTTGCAGTTGTTTTTGGATTGTTTTTGTAGAAGAAGTGCAAATCAACATCGTTTGGTCCTTTTACAATATCATGTGTGTATTCTTTATCTGCTGCCCAGGTAAAATCATGAACGTTTGGTGCAATAAAATGCCAGGTCAACGTTTTTGTTTTCTTTGGATAAGTAACGGTTACACCTGCATCTTCATAACCGTGACCTATTTGATTCTTATCTTGTAAATATCCTGAACCTCCGATAGTATAATCTTTATCGATTGTAATTTTCACATCAAAGTTCCCCCACACGCCATGAAATTCTCTGGCGATGTATGGATCTGCATGCCAGCCTTCGAAATCAAATTCGGCTAATTTTGGGTACCATTGCGACATTGACAATTCTACTCCTTCAGCATTATTACGTCCAGTACGACGAACCTGAACCGGAACTTGTCCGTCAAAATCTAAAGTAAAGGTTGTTTTAGAATTTGGTAAAATTGGTTTCGCCAATGTCACTTCTAAAATAGTTCCCGAAACTCTCGTTTGTGCCGAAACTCCATCTTGTTTAAAATCTGAAACTTTTAAATACCCAATTTCATTTGGTTTTAAAGTTTCGATTCGGCTTTGTTTGGTTTCTTTACCGTCTGCGCCTTTTACTTTATTTACCATTCTTCCATCAGGATCTTTTATAGAATGCAAACGAGCATCCATTTCACTTCCCGGCTGAAATGCATTTAAAAATAAATGGTAATACACTTTCTTTAAAGTATCAGGAGAGTTGTTTGTGTACACTAACTCTTGTTTTCCTTTGTACTGATAGTTTTTTACATCCATGGAGACTTCCATTTTGTAATCGACATGTTGTTGCCAATAAGGAGCGCTTTGTGCAAATGCTGAGTTTAAACTCAAACTCAAAAAAGATAGTAGTAAAATTTTTCGCATGGTTATTTCAATCAAAATGGAAGAGCGCGAACTCTTCCATTACATTAGTATTCTGTTTTGTTTATTTTTTAGACATTTTTTCGGCCATCAATAAAGCATTGTAAGCGTTGACCATTTTAGCAGTTCTTGAAGATTCTGTCGAAGAAACTGCTACCGGTTTTACTTCAGGATTTGGATTTTCACCCAAAACTACCATTGACGGAAGTGCTACTCCTGAATCCATTAGGATTTGTTTAACCTGAGCTGCTTTTAATTTCGGATAGTACGAACGTATCAGTGCTGCAACTCCTGCTGCATTTGGAGAGGCCATTGAAGTTCCCTGCAGGTATTTGTATTTGTTGTTAGGTATTGTGGCATAAATTTCTTCACCCGGAGCAAAAACATCTACGTTTATTTTTCCGAAGTTCGAAAATCCAGCTACAACCATTTCTCCATACTCTTTCTTCAGTGCTCCGATTGTGATTACATTATCAGCAAACTCTTTAACGTTATCTTCTGAGTCATTTGGATAATTGATGTTTTTGGTTTCATCAATATTGTATCCGTCATTTCCGGCTGCATGCACTATTAGAACATCTTTTTTTGCTGCATATTTTATTGCATCGTATACCCATTTTTTATGAGGAGAGAAACTTTTTCCGAAACTTCCGTTGATCACTTTTGCACCATTGTCAACTGCATAGCGAATCCCTAAAGCAATATCTTTATCGTACTCATCGCCATCCGGAACGGCTCTTACGGTCAGAATTTCTACATTATTAGCAACTCCGTCTCCCCCTAAATTATTCCCGCGAACCTGCGCAATAATTCCGGCTACGTGTGTTCCGTGAAGCGCTTCCTCTTTATCCGGACCAAAAACAATATTATTTCCATAACGTGTGTTTTTAATATCCTCCGGATTATCACCTACTATTTTTCTTCCGTCGAATTCTTTATTTAAGTTGTAATTCAACTGACCGTAAACCTGCTTGCTATACTCTTTTAACTCAGAATCAGGGTCAAAAGTTGACCCTGCATTCGTTAAAATTTGAGTCATGATTTCTTTGCTCTGAGCTACTTTTGGATCTGTAGAAGTTATAGCATCTAAATCCTCAATTTTATAGGTTGTTTTATTAAGTTCTTTTTGTATCGTTTTATGAACTTCTAACAAAAAGTCAGATTGCTGTTTGTCGCGTAAAGCGTCTTCGTATTTCTTGGTGTATTGCGCCAAAGCCTCTTTATATTCGGGAGATCCGTCATCACCTTTTTTAACGACACGCGTTAATTCAAGATTTTCGTGAACAGCATTTCCTAAGAAATTCCATCCGTGAACATCATCAATAAATCCGTTTTTATCATCGTCGATTCCGTTACCCGGAATTTCTTTTGGATTCGTCCAGATCATCCCTTTCAGATCTTCATGTTCGATATCGACACCTGAATCTACAATTCCCACGATCACCTTCTTTCCGGTTTTCCCTTGCAGTAATTCAGCATAAGCTCTATCGACACTCATTCCCGGGATCGAATCTTTGATTAAATCAAGATGGCTCCATCTTTTTAATTCATTTTCTGAAACAGGAGCTTTCTTAACAACGGCTAAAGGAGCTTTGATAAAATCTTTTCTTGCCGATTCCTGTGCCTGTAAAGTAGTGCTGCAACCTGCCAAAACAAGTAATGCAAAAGCAGATAATTTGAGATGTTTCATAGGACTCATGTATCTAATAAGTATTCTAAAGTTAAATTATGGGTCTAAATTATGATTTTTTGTTACATAAAGCTAACGATTAACACTGTGTTATGATTTTTGCCTTAACATTTAAGAAACCTTAAGGCACTTGTAATCTTCATCTGAATCAAAAATCTTACACGATTTATTCTCTCAGAAAAACAGCACGTTAGGCTTACTCTTTTTTAATCTTTTAAAAGAACCATGGCCATTACGCCTTCCCGTAAGGAAATACAAATTAATTTTTATAGACTTGTGCGACCTAATGATAAATCCTCTCTATGAAGACAAAACTACTCTTATTGCTATTACTAGCAAACCTTTCCATTAATGCCCAGACTAATTTAGTCCCAAATGGTGACCTTGAAAATTGGTCTTCCTCATCACAACCCGATAACTGGTATCGCTATTTTAGTGGATTTATTTCTCAAAGTACAATCGCTCAAAAAGGTTCCTCGAGTACCAATATGAAGATTTCCAGCGGTACATTTAACTATATTAATAGCGAATTTTTTCCGGTAACAGCAAGTAAAACATACCGAATAACGATGTACCACAAATTAGTTTCCGGTACATTTTCGAAACTTGATTTCAGTGTATATCATAAACCCGGTGCTTTTAAAGCTGAGATTATCAAAAAAACTGATGCCGTGTTTTCAAGCTCAGAATGGAGAAAAATCGAATTTGAGTATACCCCAACCGTAAGCGAAAACATAGAAATCGATATTTGGACCACAGGAACACAGAATTCTGAAATTTTAGTCGATAATGTTTCTGTTGTTGATATTGCTGATGTTCCTTCGCCATACACCCTAATACCTGATGTGAATTTTGAAAACAAGTTAATCGCATTAGGAATTGACTCCGGAACTGCGGATGGAAAGGTATTAACTTCAAAAGTTTCTACTATCACTGAAATAGATCTTTACAATAGCAATATTACTGACTTAACCGGAATTCAGGATTTTATCAATTTAAAGACCTTAGATTGCGGTGGCAATAAATTGTTAGCTTTAGATGTCACTAACAATACACAATTGACTACATTAAGATGTAATGGAGGCAGCGGAAGCTCAACCACTAGGGGAGATGGTCAACTAACTAATTTAAATGTCTCTAAAAATACCTTGCTAACTTTTCTAGATTGCGGTAACAATCAAATTACAAATTTGAATATTTCTCAAAACACGTTATTAAAAACATTAATTTGTAATATTAATAGATTATCATCCTTAGATACCTCTAACAATATGCTACTAACGTTGGTGGATTGCGGCGCAAATGACATCAATACGCTAGATTTTTCTAACAGTGAATCTTTACAAATACTCCGATGTTCAGTTAATAAATTGACAACAATGAACATCAGTAATAATCGCAAATTAATTGAGTTAGATTGTATTTCTAATCTATTAACAAGTTTAGACATTTCTAAAAACCCAGATTTAACACGTGTTCGCTGTGGATCCAATAAAAAGTTATCAAGCTTGAATTTAAAAAACGGAACAAATAAACTCCTGAAATTAACCCTTGCAAATATTATGTTTTGGGACAATCCAAATCTAAAATGTATCGAGGTTGATGATGTTGCTTATTCAGAAGCAAATTGGAGCGATGTGAAAGATGCTACTGCAACTTATTCTAATTCTTGTAAAACATTAGGTATTGATACCAACAATTTTGCAAAAGCAACAATCTATCCAAACCCAACTAAAGGCGAAGTAAACATTCAAAATGCAAGTTTAGAAAAAGCAACTGTTTACAATTCATTAGGCCAATTGGTAAAAACATTTGTTCTTAACTCTGATGATACCAATAATGTAATAAACTTATACGGTTTACCAAAAGGAGTTTATTACATATACTTAATAAATAAAGATGCAGCTTCAGCTAAAAAAATTATTGTAGAGTAATTATAATTTGTTGAATTAAATTTGTTAATAAAAAGTCCCACTTTCGACATCATGAAAATGGGACTTTTTTGCATTTATAGCTTTAATTTTAAAGAATGTCTTCACAGGTAAATACTTCTTTCAACCGAACACCTTTTTCAGTATGTTCTACCGTTATGATTTGATTGTGGGCATCATGTTCCAAAAACAAATAATAGTTGTTGTCTGCCGCTGCATTTAAAAACTTTGATTTCTCCGGCATTGTCAATAACGGCCTAGTATCGTAACCCATCACGTAGGGTAACGGAATATGCCCTGCTGTAGCCAGCAAATCGGCACAAAAAACAATCGTTTTATCCTGATACTTAATATGTGGAATCATTTGCTTTTCGGTATGGCCGTCCACATAATAAATTCCAAAATTCATTTCTTCAGAAAAGCCGAAATCACTTTCGGGACGCTTTATAAAATTCAGCTGTCCGCTTTCCTGCATAGGCAGAATATTCTCTGAAAGAAAAGAAGCTTTTTCACGGGCATTAGGTTTCGTTGCCCATTCCCAATGATTTTCATTCGTCCAAAACTTTGCATTTTTAAAAGCAGGCTCGTAAAAAGTCCGGTCTGAATTCCATTGAACACTTCCTCCACAATGGTCAAAATGCAAATGCGTCATAAAAACGTCGGTAATATCGTCTCTCTGAAAACCATATTTTGCTAACGATTTGTCTATCGAATGCGATCCCCACAGCGAATAATAGCCAAAAAACTTCTCCGATTGCTTGTCTCCCATTCCGGTATCAATCAAAATCAGACGATTTCCGTCTTCAATAAGCAGGCAGCGTGCTGCGATATCAATTAAGTTATTAGCATCGGCAGGATTGGTTTTGTTCCAGATGGTTTTCGGAACTACACCAAACATGGCGCCTCCATCTAACTTAAAATTTCCGGATTCTATAGGGTAAAGTTTCATGAGAATAGATTTTTAACAGGAAAACAAAACTAGGAAATACTATTTCATTTTTACAACAAACCATCATAAAGTCTTCAAAAAACAATAATAAAGTCTCATTCTTTTATCAATATAACATATATCTATTTTAACATTTGTTATAATAATGTGAACCGTTATGGAAAAAGGTTTTTAAGTCGTATCTTTGCCGATAATTTCATTTCAACATTGAAAGACAGCACTTTAAAATCGTAATCTTCGGATTACTATTTTTAAGAGCAAAATTGGAGTGAAAACAAAAACAAACACGATAAACAATGATAAAAGTTTCTGATACAGCCAAAAATAAAATCATCGATTTGATGAAAGAAGATGGTTTTGATGCTGCTAGCGACTACGTAAGAGTAGGCGTAAAAAGCGGTGGATGCTCTGGTTTGTCTTATGATTTAAAGTTTGACAAAACCAAAGGCGACGACGATAAAATATTCGTAGACAACGACATAACAATTGCAGTTGAAAAGAAATCATTTCTATATCTGGCCGGAACAATTCTTGAATTTTCAGGTGGATTAAACGGAAAAGGTTTTGTATTCAATAATCCGAATGCAAGTAGAACTTGTGGTTGTGGAGAATCTTTTTCACTATAAAATAATTAAACGATTGCAAAATTTAAAGATTTAAAAATTACAGAAGTGATGTTATTTAAATCCTTCAATTTTTGAATCTTTCAATAAAGAAACAATGAGCAAATACACAGAAGACGATTTAAAAATCGAACTCGAAACTAAAGAATACGAATACGGGTTTTATACTGATATTGAATCGGAGACCTTTCCTATTGGCTTAAACGAAGACATCGTAAGAGCAATTTCTCTTAAAAAAGAAGAACCAGAATGGATGACTGACTGGCGCATTGAAGCTTTTCGTGCCTGGAAAGAAATGATCGAACCGGAATGGGCAAATGTACATTATGCAAAACCAGATTTCCAAGCCATTTCATACTATTCTGCTCCAAAACAGGTAGATCCAAACAAAACTTTGGATGATGTAGATCCTGAATTATTAGAAATGTACAAAAAGTTAGGGATCTCTGTCGATGAACAAAAAATGATGAACAATGTCGCTATGGATATTGTAGTCGATTCTGTTTCTGTAGCTACGACCTTCAAAAAAACTCTTGCTGAAAAAGGAATTATTTTTTGCCCAATTTCAGAAGCTATAAAAGAACATCCTGAATTAGTTAAAAAACACTTAGGAACTGTTGTACCTCAAAAAGACAACTTCTATGCAGCATTAAACTCAGCCGTTTTCTCTGACGGAAGTTTTTGCTATATCCCAAAAGGTGTTCGTTGCCCAATGGAACTTTCCACTTATTTCAGAATCAATCAGGCAGGAACTGGTCAGTTCGAGAGAACACTAGTTATTGCTGATGAAGGAAGTTACGTTTCATACCTTGAAGGCTGTACCGCTCCAAGCCGTGATGAAAACCAATTGCACGCTGCTGTGGTTGAATTAATCGCTTTAGATGACGCTGAAATTAAATATTCTACCGTTCAAAACTGGTTCCCTGGAAACAAAGAAGGAAAAGGTGGTGTTTATAACTTCGTTACCAAAAGAGGTTTATGCGAAACAAACGCTAAAATTTCATGGACACAAGTAGAAACAGGTTCTGCTGTAACCTGGAAATATCCTTCTTGTGTATTAAAAGGAGACAACTCGGTTGGAGAATTTTATTCAATTGCCGTTACCAATAATTACCAACAAGCTGATACCGGAACTAAAATGATCCATTTAGGAAAAAATACTAAATCGACTATTATTTCTAAAGGTATCTCTGCCGGTAAATCCCAAAACAGTTACCGCGGATTAGTTCAGATTAGTCCAAGAGCTGAAAATGCCAGAAACTTTTCCCAATGTGATTCTCTTCTAATGGGAAACAATTGTGGTGCGCATACTTTCCCATATATCGAAAGTAAAAATCCATCAGCCAAAATAGAGCACGAAGCAACAACAAGTAAAATTGGAGAAGATCAGGTTTTTTATTGCAACCAGAGAGGTATCCCTACTGAAAAAGCAATCGCCCTAATTGTAAACGGTTTCAGTAAAGATGTATTGAACAAATTACCAATGGAATTTGCTGTTGAAGCTCAAAAATTATTAGAAATTTCTTTAGAAGGATCTGTTGGTTAATTGCGAGATGGAAGATAAAAAAGTAATCATTTTAGGTTCCTCTAGAAAAAACGGAAATACAACCAGAATCGCGGATGAAATTTCTAAAGAAACCGGAATAGAAGTAATTAATCTGAGTGATTATAATATTTCTTATTATGATTACGAAAGTAAAAACAGAGAAGATGATTTTTTTCCTTTAATAAAAGGTATCATCGAGAAGTATGACACTTTAATTTTTGCAACGCCTATATATTGGTACAATATGAGTGGAATCATGAAGGTATTCTTTGACCGCTTTTCGGATTTAATCCGAATTGAAAAAGAAACCGGAAGAAAACTCAGAGGGAAGAAAATTGGTGTGATCTCCAATTCACACGATAATGAAATTGAAGAGAGTTTTTACATTCCGTTCAAAAAATCAGCCGATTATCTAGGCATGGAATATTTAGGACACGCGCATTTTAATGCCAACATCCTAAACGAAACAACAAAAATAGAATTGACATTTATATAAAATAAAAAGACAATGTTATCAATAAAAAACCTTCACGCCTCAATTGGTGATAAAGAAATCCTTAAAGGAATTAATATAGAAGTAAAAGCTGGCGAAGTACACGCTATCATGGGACCAAACGGTTCAGGAAAAAGTACACTTTCGGCTGTAATTGCCGGAAACGAAAACTATGAAGTTACTGACGGAGAAGTTTTCCTTGACGGAGAAGATCTTGCTGATCTTGCTCCTGAAGAAAGAGCACACAAAGGAGTTTTCCTTTCTTTTCAATATCCTGTAGAAATTCCGGGAGTTAGCGTAACTAACTTCATGAAAACTGCCATCAACGAAACTCGTAAAGCAAATGGTCAGGAAGAAATGCCTGCAAACGAAATGCTGAAAGTGATTCGTGATAAATCTGAATTGTTAGAAATCGACCGTAAATTTCTATCACGTTCTCTTAACGAAGGATTTTCCGGAGGAGAGAAAAAAAGAAATGAGATTTTTCAAATGGCAATGTTAGAGCCAAAATTAGCCATCCTTGACGAAACAGATTCTGGACTTGATATCGATGCCCTTAGAATTGTTGCCAATGGTGTTAACAAATTGAAAAGCGACAAAAACGCCATCATCGTAATCACACACTACCAACGTTTATTAGATTATATCGTTCCGGATTTCGTTCACGTTCTTTACAACGGAAGAATCGTAAAATCTGGTGGAAAAGAACTAGCCTACGAATTGGAAGAAAAAGGATACGACTGGATTAAAGCAGAGAATTAAGACCGTCATAAAGTCAAAAGTCATAAAGTCGAAAAAAAAAACATGAGTAAGTTTAAATCTTTTGAAGAAATAAATTCATGGCAGAAATCCAGAATCTTCAATAAGAAAATATATTTGATTACTGAAAATTCTAATTTCAAAAAAGACTTTGATTTTGTTAGACAAATAAGACGTGCATCACTTTCTATATCATCAAATATAGCAGAAGGTTTTGAGAGAAATACCGATAAAGAGTTTGTCTACTTTTTATATGTAGCCAAAGCATCCGCAGGAGAAGTTAGATCTCAATTGTATTTAGCTTTTGATTTAGAATATATTTTAAAAGAAGAATTTGAAATGCTTTTAGAATCGGTAACAGAAATATCGAAATTATTGAGCGGTTTCATAAAATATTTGAGTCAAAAGTCATAAAGTCGAAAGTTGTAAAATCTTTTTAGACTCAACTTAATTTATGATTTTTTCACAAAAATAGTCGACAATCCAAAGTCTTTCGACTTTCGACTTTCGACTTTAAGACTAAACAAGAAAAATGGATTTAAAAGAAAAATTAGTATCGTCTTTTATGGCTTTTGAAGAGCGTGTCGATGTACATTCAGATTTGCATGACATTCGCACCAAAGCACTAAAAAACTTTGAAAATAAAGGTTTCCCAACCAAAAAGGAAGAAGCTTGGAAATACACATCGTTAAACGCCATCTTAAAAAATGACTTTACGGTTTTTCCTAAGCAGGAAAGTGCCATCGAATTTAATCAGGTAAAGAAATATTTTTTACATGAAATCGACACTTATAAATTAGTGTTCATCGATGGTGTTTTTAGCTCGCATTTGTCTTCAACTACACATGACGGAATCGATGTTTGCTTAATGTCTTCGGCATTGACCAAACCAAAATATAAAATGATCATTGATACCTACTTCAATCAGATTGCAAGTAAAGACGATAGTTTGACTTCGTTGAATACGGCCTTTGCAAGTGAAGGAGCCTTCATCAATATCCCAAAAAAGAAAGTAGCCGACAAACCTATTGAAATTATGTATTTCTCTACAGGTAATGAAACTGCATTAATGGTTCAGCCCAGAAATCTGATTATTGTTGGTGAAAACTCTCATGTTCAAATTATCGAGCGTCACCAGAGTTTGAATGAGAATCCCGTTCTCACCAATTCCGTTACAGAGATTTTCGCTCAAAAACGTGCCATTGTTGATTATTATAAAATTCAGAACGATAATAGCGAAGCGAATTTAGTAGACAACACTTACGTTTCTCAACAACAGGAAAGTCATGCTTATGTTCATACCTTTTCGTTTGGAGGAAACCTAACGCGTAACAACCTAAACTTTTATCATTTTGGTGAAAGACTGACAAGTACACTTAACGGAATCTCGATCCTAAACGACAAACAGCACGTTGATCATTATACCTTAGTGAATCACGCAACGCCAAATTGCGAAAGTTTCCAGGATTATAAAGGAATTT
This sequence comes from Flavobacterium sp. UGB4466, assembly GCF_903469665.1. Taxonomy (GTDB): domain Bacteria; phylum Bacteroidota; class Bacteroidia; order Flavobacteriales; family Flavobacteriaceae; genus Flavobacterium; species Flavobacterium lipolyticum. Next base: position 22,928 of record NZ_CAGKLC010000062.1, read on the forward strand.
TCTCTGATCGTTCAACAGGAGTTTTCAACGGAAAAGTTTTAGTAGAGAAAGAAGCTCAAAAAACAAATGCTTTTCAAAAAAGCAACAACATTTTATTGAGTGACAAAGCTACGATCAATGCCAAGCCGCAATTGGAAATTTTTGCCGATGACGTAAAATGCTCTCACGGTTGTACGGTTGGACAATTAGACGAAACAGCAATGTTCTACATGCAGTCACGCGGAATCCCGAAAAAAGAAGCTAAAGCTCTATTGATGTACGCCTTCTCAAATGCCGTAATCGAAAGCATTAAAATACCGGAATTAAAACAACGAATTACTAAAATCATCGCTATGAAATTAGGCGTTAATTTAGGATTTGATTTGTAAAATAATTTAACCGCAATCCCGATAGCTATCGGGAGCAAAGAGTTACGCAAAGTTCGCAGGGTTTAGTTTTAAACTTTGCGAACTTTGCGCTTTTTACTTGGCGTCATTGCGGTTAAATTTATTTTTTTACTGAAGAAATAACCTCCTTCAAAAATTCATTAAAATCAAAATAATGTTCTCCTTCATTCACTCCCATCCTAACAATTACCATATCCAGAGACGGAATAATCGCTACCATTTGTCCCTGATAGCCATTACAATAAAACATATCACGAGGTGCATCGGGAAACTTCCCTCCGGCATTTAACCAAAACTGAGCTCCATAACCTCCATTTGAAGTATTCGTTGGTGTTGCCGTATACTTTACCCAACTCTCGTCTAAGACCTGCTCTCCGTTCCAGTTTCCCTTATGCAAATACAGTAGTCCGAATTTTGACCAGTCTCTCGCTGTTGCCCATGCATAAGAAGATCCGACAAATATTCCCGACATATCCTGCTCCACAATCATCGAGTTCATACCAATTTTATCGATTACAGCACTGTACCAAAAATCCAGGTATTCTTGTTGTGTTTTAAACTGACTTCTTAAAATTCGGGACAATAGATTAGTAGTTCCCGAAGAGTAATACCAATGTGTATTAGGTTTAAATTTAGCGGGTTTATCCATTTGTACTTTCCCCATATCTTCTGCCTGAAAAAGCATTTCAGTCGCATCACAAATTTTGGTATAGTCTTCCTCCCATTCTAAACCTGAGTTCATATGAAGCAAATCATTAACGGTAATATTTTTACGATCGTCATTTCTCCATTCTGCAATTGGAGCAGGCTTATAAATGTCCATTTTTCGTTGTTGCACTAAAACGCCAAAAGCCGAACTGGTGATACTTTTAGTCATCGACCATCCTAAAATTTTACTGTCTTTATTAAAACCAGTATCGTATTTTTCAGCAATCAATTTATCTTTATACACCACTACCACGGCACGCGAACGTTTATTCTTTTGGCCTTTTCCATCAAACGAACCGTCCACGGCCTTTTTCAGTTTGGCATAGTCAATATTTGAAAAAGTGGTATCCTTTGGTTCTTTATTCCCATAAGGAAAAGAAAGATTGTTAACCAATTTTGTTCTTTTTGGAAGCAGGTACGGCTTCGAAATATCATAATCATCGTCAATCAAAGTAGCCCCCAGTCCTTCTCTGTAAATTGCTTTTCTTTCTTTCAGTCCATAAACTGTAGAAACAGCAAACTTACCGGCATCATCAATAGTATTCTCGGCTAAATCAATCATGTGGATATCATTATCCGTTTTTTCGATTAATTCCTTCGAACGATTGTCAATAAAATGACCTGATGCAACACTCTTGGCCGAGAAGCCTGAAATCAAATCCAGCTTGGGATAAGTAGTAAACCCAAAATACAAAAAGGCAAGAACTAAAACAAGTACAAGTAATTTAAGAATTCTTTTCATCTGGTTGTGGTATTTTTAATGCAATATAAATATTTTACAATCAAGATTATACAACTTATTCCAGAAATAAAATTCATGAAATATAAAAAAAGGAATCAATTTTTAAAGAATCTGTAGGCAAACGCTCAATTGATAGCATCATAAAAGGAAATTATAGTTTTAATGGATAAACCAATTTTGTTTTAGTACTTTTGTAGATAGAATTTTTCTAAATAAGACATGTTAGACATCCAAAAAATAAGAGCTGATTTTCCGATACTTTCAGAAAAAGTGAACGGAAAACCTTTAGTATATTTCGACAACGGCGCAACTTCACAAAAACCACAAGTTGTGATTGATGCAATCGCAAAATATTATCAGGAAATAAATGCCAACATTCATCGTGGCGTCCATACTTTAAGCCAATTGGCTACTGATGCTTACGAAATTTCAAGAGTAAAAATCCAACATCATATCAATGCGAAATTCTCGCACGAAGTACTTTTTACTTCCGGAACGACTCACGGAATTAACTTAGTAACCAACGGTTTTGCTTCTATTTTAAAACCCGGAGACGAAGTTATTGTTTCTTCATTAGAGCATCACAGTAACATCGTGCCTTGGCAAATGTTATGTGAGAAAACAGGAGCAACTCTTAAAGTTATTCCAATGAATGAAGAAGGAGAACTAATAATAGAAGCTTACGATGCCTTATTGTCAGAAAAGACAAAAGTGGTAACGGTAAACCATATCTCGAACGCATTGGGAATTATCAATCCGATCAAATACATGATCGAAAAAGCTCATGCTGTGGGTGCCGCTGTTTTGATCGATGGTGCACAGGCTGTTCCACATTTAAAACCTGATGTTCAGGATTTAGATTGTGATTTTTATGCTTTTTCAGGACATAAAATGTGCGGACCAACGGGAACCGGAATTCTTTATGGAAAAGAAGAATGGCTGAATAAATTACCTCCCTACCAAGGTGGCGGTGAAATGATCAAAGAAGTTACTTTCGAGAAAACGACTTATGCCGATTTACCTCATAAATTTGAAGCAGGAACTCCAAATATTGCCGGCGGAATTGTTTTGGGAACGGCTGTTGATTATTTGAACCACATTGGTTTTCATAACATTCATCAGCATGAAACACATTTATTACAGCACGCAACCAAACGTTTATTAGAAATCGAAGGATTGAAAATTTACGGAACCGGAAATAAAGCCTCTGTAGTTTCGTTTAATATTGATGGAATCCATCCGTACGATATCGGTTCCATTATAGATAAATTGGGGATCGCTGTGAGAACCGGACATCATTGCGCGCAGCCAATCATGAATTTTTTCTGCATTCCGGGAACGATCCGTGCTTCATTTTCTTTTTACAATACCAAAGAAGAAATTGACATAATGGTGGAGGCCATTAAAAAAGCGAAAGCTATGTTAAGCTAAAAAAATCTTTTATGAGGATATTATCTTTGTTACTCTTAACTTTTTTTATTGGAACAAGCTGTTCCAGCCAAAAAAAAGCCGACATGAAAGCTACTGAAATTGAATACTCTGCAGTTTCCCGAGGCACTTACAAAGTAATCGTGGTGCAGAATAAAACGGTTTCAGTAACCAATGGCCGTAATGCTCAGCCGGTGGAGAGCAAAATAGAGGATCTAAAATGGAAGCAGATTGTAACTGAATTTTCAAAAATCAATCTCAAAACTATTCCGGAATTAAAAGGTCCAACACAAAAACGCTTTCATGATGGCGCTGCTTTGGGAAACTTAAAAGTCACTCAGAATCAGAAAATATATGAAACTCAAGGTTTCGACAATGGATATCCGCCAAAAGAGATAGAAAAATTGGTAAATTTGCTGCTGGATTTTACGAAAGAATAATTATGACAATAAAAGAGATACAAAACGAAATAATAGACGAATTTTCGATGTTTGATGACTGGATGCAACGTTACGAGTACATCATCGAATTAGGAAAAAGTCTTCCCTTAATCAAAGAAGAATATAAAACCGACGACAATTTAATCAAAGGCTGTCAGTCTAAAGTTTGGCTGCAAGGAGAACAGAAAGAAGACCACATTGTCTTTACGGCCGATAGTGATGCTATTTTAACTAAAGGAATTATCGCGATTTTAATTCGTACATTCTCCAATCAAAAAGCATCCGATATTTTAAGCGCCGATGTTGATTTTATTGACGAAATTGGTCTAAAAGAACATTTATCCGCAACACGGGCGAATGGCTTGGTATCAATGATTAAAAACATCAAAATGTACGCATTGGCTTTTGATGCAAAAAATAAAAATTAAAAAAAAATAAACCCTAAAGAGATTAAGTTTCATAAAGCGTTAATCTTAATATCTTAATGGTAAAAAATAAAAACACTTAGTGTTGAAAAAACAAAAACAATGGAACAAGAAATAGACACAAATGAATTAGGAGAATCTATCGTAAAAGTTTTAAAAGGCATTTACGATCCGGAAATTCCTGTAGACATATACGAGTTGGGATTGATTTACGATGTAATGGTCAACACCGATTACGAAGTAAAAATCCTAATGACTTTAACTTCTCCAAACTGTCCGGTAGCAGAAAGTTTGCCAAGAGAAGTAGAAGAAAAAGTAAAGACAATTGAAAACATAAAAGATGTTGATGTTGAAATTACTTTCGATCCGCCATGGAGCAAAGACTTAATGAGCGAAGAAGCGAAATTAGAATTAGGAATGCTTTAATAAAAACAGTCATAAAGTTAAAAGTCATAAAGTCAAAAGTTAAAGACTTTACGACATTCGACTTTAAGACTTTAGGACTTTCACATGGAAGAAATCATCAATAAAGTTGCCAATAGTGCCTTGGAGGTATTTGATCTTGAAGATTATTACCCAAAAGGAGCACGTGTGCAAATCGATATATCACAATGGCTTTTAGAAGGTTTTTTATTAAAAGAAAAAGACTTTAGAGAGCATTTAAAAAATCACGACTGGTCGCAATATCAAGATCAATATGTAGCAATAAATTGCAGTACAGATGCAATTGTTCCTGCCTGGTCTTCTATTCTGGTTGCAGTACATTTAGCACCATACGCTAAAAAAGTGGTGAACGGAACTATAGAAGATCTGGAAGCAAGCTTATACGAAGAAATATTAAGCAAACTTGATTATACTCCCTATAAAGGCAAACCTGTTATCGTGAAAGGCTGTTCCCGCAAACCTGTACCTACCCGTGCCTACATTTTAGCAGCAACCTATCTGCAGCCTTTTGCAAGAAGTATCATGTATGGTGAGGCCTGTTCGGCGGTACCATTATACAAAGAACCAAAGAAATAACACTCCTTACCAGCTGCATCCCATAAGGCTTTTTAACGATTATTTAGTATATTTGTTCTTACACATTTAAACCAGATATCATGAAAAAGCTAGCATTATTACTCCTTGTTTTAGCAAACTTTACTTTTGTTCATGCGCAAAATTCAGAAAAAGAACTAATCCAGAATACTGAAAAAGCAGTAAAAAAAATAAATGATACTATCGAAGATGAAGGATGGAAGGCAAAAGGTACTGTGTCTCTTTTACTAAATCAATCCAGCTTTAACAATTGGGTTGCCGGAGGTGAAGACAGCTTCTCCGGAACTTTAGGAATCAATTATGACTTTAACTATAAAAAAGACGATCTCACCTGGGACAACAAGATTCTGGCTTCGTATGGTCTTTTGCAAACTAAAAATGCCGATTTCGAAAAAAAGACTGATGACCGTTTAGAATTTAATTCAATTGCAGGAAAGAAAGCTTTTGGAGATTGGTATTATTCTTACTTTTTAAATTTCAGAACCCAATTTACAACCGGTTATCTGTATGGGAAGGATGTAAACGGGAAGGAAATCCGAACTGAAAACACCAAGTTTATGTCTCCGGGGTATCTAACTACAGGACCTGGTATTTACTGGTCTAAAACGGAGAATCTAAAAATAAACTTTGCTCCCCTAACTTCAAAATTCACTTTTGTAGACCGCGCTTATACTTCGGGAATTGATCAGGCAACCGGGCTTCCTTATGTAGACGGGGCCTACTTTGGAGTAGATGCTAATAAAAGCATGTTATACGAACTCGGATTTTATGCTTCGGTTTATTACAAACTGGCTATTATGACCAACGTAACTGCTGAGAATACCCTGAATTTGTATTCTAACTATTTAAAAGATCCGCAAAATGTAGATATCAACTACTCATTGAATGTCATCATGAAAGTTAACAAATTTCTATCGGCAAACTTATCCTTCCAGGCCATCTATGATGATAATGCTTTCAGTGGATTCCAAACCAGACAAGTATTTGGTGTAGGCATTAATTTTGGGTTTTAAAAATCACAATACAAAATAAATTCTACAAACAATAAACCCTCTCCTATATCTTCATAATACGTTAATTATAAGAAGATCTAAAACCTAAAAAACGATAGAAGCTAAAATTTCTATTTTTCTTATACACCCCCTTTTTCTTTATTGAAATAGTGGGTGTTTTTTTTGAGTTTTATCGAGCACCTAAAACACATAAATATTACACCAAATTATACTTATGGATTAGTTCTACAT
>NZ_CAGKLC010000063.1 GCF_903469665.1 Flavobacterium sp. UGB4466
GATATAGATTTTTTCGCATTACTAAAGTACTGCAATAAATTGCAGGGTTTTAAACCCGAATCTGAGACCAATAAAAAGAGACTGTATCCCAACGGATACAGTCTCTCTCTTTTTATAGCAGCCTAAATTACTGTTTTATGATTTTTTGGGTGAAAGTTTTCTTCGCTGAAGAAGTTACATTAAGAAAATATACTCCTCTTGTTTTCCCCGATAAATTAATTGTTTTTTCGGTGTTGTTTCCTCCGGCAAAAGTTTCGGTATGAATCATTTTTCCTTCTGCGCTATGAACGGTAACCGTATAATTGTCGGCCGTAGATGGTGTTACCACATGAAAAACATTAGTGGAAGGATTTGGATATACCTGAACCCCTTTCAGATTGTTTATTTCTCTTGGTTTCGTTACCGTCAAATTAGGGCCGTTATCAATTTTTAAATTATCAAACCAGATTCTCGCTCCATACCCGGAAGTATTTTTAAATTTAAATAAAACATTTGTTTGCTGTTTTACGATACTCAGATCAATTTTTTCGGCTCTCCAATCGGAATCTTTGGTTGGAATCCAATCGTTCGTTTCATTTGTTTCGGTTGTTGCAGGATTGTCCTGAATTGGAGGTGAAACCGTTTGCAACTGTATTTGATTTTTAGAATATACATTCGTCCAGGTAACTCCACAATCTGAAGATACAAGAATATCAATCTTGTCGGGCGCTGGCTCAGGGTCATATACGCTTAAATACTGCGTATAAGCCAGATCAAAATACAAGTAAGGTGTTGCTGCGGAAGAAAAATCAACTGCTTTTAAAATTAGTTCATCAACCTTAGCGGTTGGGTTATCGGCATTATTAATTACCAGACAGGACAGATCTCCTTTGCCCACATCCGAACGTTTTTCCCATGTAATGGCATCCTCACCCGGATTAATGATTTCCCAATCCTGAATCGGAAAACTTTCCTCAAAATTTTCCAAGAATGGAAGACTGTTTTTACTTTTGACCACTACAACACCGGTTTTTGTCACCGTAGATCCCGTTCCATTTGCATTAGAAGCTGTCAAAGTCACATTGTAAGTTCCCGGACTATCATAAACTACAGCAGGATGTTTGCTTGTTGAAAAAGAAGGTGTCCCTCCCGGGAATGACCATACCCAGGCAGTAGGTTCTCCGGTTGAGTTGTCTTTAAATGCAATCGGAAGATCACTGCACTGCCTTTCATTTTTAATCAAAAATTCTGAAAACGGAGTTTCTTTGCTATCAAAATTGAATTTCAAATTATCAATCCAAATTCTCGCTCCATACCCGGAAGTATTTTTAAATTTAAATAAAACATTTGGTTCTCCTTTAAAATCAGAAAGAATCACTCGTTCGGTTCTCCAATGTGAATCTGAAGTTGGAATCCAGTTGTTTGCATCGTTGCTGACAAATGTTTCCAATTCAGTGTGCGTTTTTTTATAAACACTTTCCCAGGTTACACCACAATCTTTTGAAACCAGGACTTCAAGAACGTCCGGACTCACAGCATCAAACTTGGCATAAGCAACATCAAATGAAAAATCGGTTATTCCAACCGATAGATCTGCCGGTTTCAGAATGATTTCATCTACTTCATCTACTTTCTCATTATCAGCATTATTCATTACCATACAAGATGTAGAATTATGCCCTACTCCTGTACGCTGTTCCCAGGCTAATTTGTTATCGGGGTTAATAATTTCCCAGTCTGCAGGCGGAAAAGAACCTTCAAAACCTTCAATAAAAGAAGTTTTATAAGGATCAACAATAGTTATAAAATTGTTTCTGGTAAGTGTTGTCCCTATGCCTTTTGCATTTTTAGTAGTCAGTGTTACAGCATAAGATCCCGATACCTCATAGACTACTGTTGGATTCTGATCTGTAGAACTTGAAGGTGTCCCTCCGGGAAACGACCAATTCCATGAGGTAGGATTTCCTGTTGAAACATCTACAAATGGAGCTGTGATACTGGTACAGCGTGTATCTCTCATACTGGATGCAAAATCAGAAACCGGAGTAGCGACCTGATTAACAGCAACATTTACATTATCGATCCAAATTCGCGTTCCATAACCTGATACGTTCACAAAACGAATAGAAACATTGCTGTTCCCGATATAAGCAGTAAGATCGACTACTTCTTTTCGCCAATTGGCATCTGTAACCGGTATCCAATTATTGGCCTGTGCGGTAGGAACGGATGTGGTTTCTAATAATGTGTGTGTTTTCGAATAAACATCATTCCAGGTCTGTCCGCAATCTGTCGAGACCTGTACTTTTAAAACATCAGGGCTTACATCATCAAACTTGGTATAAGCCACATCAAAATACATTTGACTGTTTTGTCCGGCCGTAAAATCAAAATAAGGCAATCTGATATAATCCAAAGTTCCCAATACCGAATTATCAGCATTGTTCATGATCATGCACGAACTGTCATAATGCCCCACTCCTTTACGCTTTTCCCAACCAAGCCCTTTGTCCGGATTTGTAATTTCCCACCCCGAAGGCGGAAAAGCACCTGCAAAACTTTCCGTATAATTTGCATTTGATTTTTGATCTACTTCGATATAATTGGATACTTCTTTCGTATTTGTTCCTTGTGAGTTGGCTACTTTTAAAGTTACTTTATACTTTCCCGATGTGTTATAAGTCACCACCGGATTTTGATCTGTAGAGGTTGCCGGAGTTCCTCCTTCGAATGTCCAAACTCTTGAATTGGGCAATCCTAAAGAAACATCTTTAAAAACAATACTTTTACCTGCACAAATAGCGGTGGTACTACTGTTAAAATTAGCCGTCGGATTGCTTTCAATAACCCCTACTGCACTAAGATTAGCGGGCTCCCATAATACCCCTCTTGGATATTTAGCAACCGTTTTGTCTTCTAACCAATAGGTCATTGCATTCGTCTGATCGCGGGTATACATATTCTGACAATTGGTATTATAGTCCATGTGATTTTCGGCATTGGCATAAACTCCACAGCTGTTTAGTACGTTTCTGGTACAACCTTCGGCAACTTTCGTAGGAGGAGTATCGGCCATCCCGTCGTTTACCGGATCACAATCGTCCTGAAAAGTGTGTTTCAATCCAAAATAATGGCCAAACTCATGTGTCATTACCTTTGCAAAAGTAGCACTCGCGTGAGATCCGCAGGTACTCCCAATGTATCTGTGATTGAAAGCCACACGCGGTATGGCATCCTGAATGGGTAAAAAAGCATGTCCTGAACCAGTAGGCCCCTGTCCCGTATTGGGTTCATCCACCACCAAAACATCCAGATAATACCTGTTGTTTTTACCATACCAGATGTAGTCATAAATTTTAGCATCATAGCCGTCTGAAACATGTGCCTCGGGATGCCAGTCTAAACCCGGAATTTCTAAAGGATTGCCCTCCGGATCTACGGTTGCCAAGACAAACTGAATGTTCAGTTTACTTTTAACAGCGTCAAAACGAGGATCGGTTGTAGCATACTCCGGAAACAAACCATTAAAATCCTTATTTACCGTTAGCAGCGCATCGTCTATTCGGCATTTCATCTGCTCTTTGGTAAAAACATTATTAATATTAGTTCCGTCGGCCAGAATGTGAAACACGACCGGAACCATATAAGGAACAGTAGCGGCTTTCTTTGTATTCCCTTTTTTCCAGGTTTTAATTTTAGAAAGCGATTTCATAAATGCGGTCTCTTCCTTTTGGGATAATTGGGTTCCACAACCAATTGGGTTCTGGTTTTGCCCAAAAGAAATGCAGCATTGAAGCAGAAAAACTGCAGCAATAAAGTAGTTTTTTTTCAAAATAATGGTCTTTTTGTTAATTGTTATTCCAAATATAAAATCAACAGGTAATTTGTTAAAAAGATTAATTTTTAAAACAAATAAATCTTTAATTATTCATATTTGATAGTTTTTTTTTATAAAATTATTTAATTAACAACTGAAAAAAAGATATTATCTTATTGTAAAATAATTGTATGTTATCTAGTTTTTATTGTTTCGACCAATCCAAAAAAGAAAAAACATCATTCTAAAAATGTGTTTTTCACACAATTCAGAACTATTTTGAAAAAGAAGTAAAAGAACTCTTTCAGCATCCGAATACATTATCTTAAAAACTAAGAAAAAAACTACTATTGCAGTACTGAATTTAGAATCGCCTGAATGAGCCAGATTTATGCTACTTTAGACACAAAATCACTCTAATCTCCAAAACAAAGATTCCTAATATCTTAATTTCTTTGTTTTTTTTAAATATATTCTTCCTGAAAATTCATAAAATTTAGTAGCAAAAAAAACCTCCATTTTAAATATCTTAGCAGAATATTACCATCCTAAATAAAATCAACAAAAAATGGCTGAGCAATCTTCAATCCAGTGCCCCAATTGCGGCACACCAATCGATGTAAATGATGTTTTGAAACATCAATTGGAAGATAGTATCCGTAAAGAATTTCAACAAAAAGCCAGTGCTCAGTCCAAAGAGCTGGAACTTAAAAACGAGCAATTCGAAAAAGCAAAAGCTGAATTTGAGGCCAAGAAAAAACAGGAAAATGAACTTTTTGCCGAAAGACTGGAACGCGAGAGAAAAATAGCCGAAAAAGAAATTTCTCAGAAATTAAAAACCAAACTCGAAGAAGAAAACAAAGATCGTTTGCTTCTAATGGAAAAAGAACTTTCAGAGAAATCAGAGAAACTTCGCGAACTGAACAAAATGGAAGGTGAAATTGCGAAACTTCAACGTGAAAAACTCGAAATGAAGGAGGCTATCGAAACGGAAGCGCAAAAACAGCTTAACGCTACTTTGATTCTGGAACGTGACAAAATCCGAAAACAAGAAGAGGAAAAAAACGAACTAAAAATAAAAGAATACCAAAAACAGTCTGATGATCAGAAAAAGCTGATTGAGGAAATGAAACGCAAGCAGGAACAAGGCTCCATGCAATTGCAGGGTGAAGTCATGGAACTTGCGATTGAGGAATGGCTGGCCAGTAATTTTCCGTTAGACACTATCGACGAAGTAAAAAAGGGAGCCAATGGAGCCGACTGTCTTCAGGTTGTAAATACCCGAGAAGTACAAAATTGTGGTTCTATTTATTATGAAAGTAAGCGTACTAAAGCTTTCCAGCCTGCATGGATTGAGAAATTCAAGAATGATATCCGAACCAAAAAGGCCAATATTGGTGTTTTGGTCACTGAGGTGATGCCTGCCGGAATGGATCGTATGGGTATGCGCGATGGGATATGGATTTGTACTTATGAAGAATTTAAAGGACTAAGTGCTGTTTTACGTCAATCTCTCATACAAGTTAGCCAGGCCGTTCAGGCACAGGAGAACAAAGGAGATAAAATGTCTATGCTCTATGATTTTTTAACCAGCAATGAATTCCGCTTACAGGTAGAAGGAATTGTAGAGGGTTTTACGCAAATGCAAAGTGATTTGGAATCTGAAAAAAGAGCCATGCAGCGTATTTGGAAACAACGCGAAAAGCAAATTGAAAAAGTAGTGCACAATACGTTGGGAATGTACGGCTCGATTCGTGGTATTGCCGGAAATGCGGTTCAGACTGTACGAGCTTTAGAACTTGATTTTATTGAAGACGAAGAAGAACCGAAAACAAAAGAACTGGAATAATACCGATTGTATATACAATATAATCCAATTGCATTGTGCTGTTTTCCTATTACATCGGCATTCTATCAGAAAAAATCGGACTGAAATAGAAGTAAAATCGATATAATTACACAGCCTGTGTATTTTTTACCCTTTTCGGATATTATATAAAAACAATTTGCCATTCCAATCAGCGAATTTTCCTGAACAATACTGTTTATATCAGCATTAATCTTTGGAAATTTATCGCAATCGGAATGGCAAATTTAATTTTTATTTATAAAACAGAATTTAGTCTACTTTTCTAAAAACCAATAATTTCCCATCAGGATTAGAAAGTGTCAATCGTAAATTTTCAATTGAATAAGTAGTTGTTTTTTGCAATGTTTCTACAAATTCACCTTCTTTATTCGCCGGCATACAAGCCATCAAAGTCGAAATTACATCAGAGAATCTCAACAATCCTTTTTCGAAGAAAATTTTTCCTCCAATATTATTACAGCCTCCAAATCCTGAAAATCTATTTTCGGCTGAGTAAATTTCAATACGTGGCATTTCTTTTTGAAAGTCAGAAGAAGTCAATTTTCTTCCATTCAACTCCTCTAATACCCAGATATCGTGCAAGCGATAATCCGTAATATACTGACCACAACCGTTTAATGTTTTACCATTCATTTCTACTTTAACCGTGTAAGGCGAAACGGCACCTGACATTGAATCCGTACATTCGAATTGCTGAACAGTAATAGTAGCCTCTGTTTTTCCGCTTTTTACTCTATACATTTTTACATTAGCATCCATTGCCTTTATTGGTTCAACGGCATCAAAACTAATGGACTCCATTCCTTCTATCAATGATGTAAAAACAATTTTATCTTTTCCAAATTTCAATCCCCAAAATGGTTCATTTCCAGTAGCTTTAAAATAAACATTTAGATCTTCTTCTTCTGAAGTGGTTTGAGAAGTGGTTTCTTTCGTGTTTGTTTTTTTAACTGCAACCGACTTACAACTTAAGATCACAGACATTAGGGCGCATAGTAAAAGTACTTTTTTCATATCATTAAATTTTTTATTATGACTTCACACTAGAAAAAACCGAGCCAAAAATCAATACTGCCCGTTTTTTATGATTTTTTTAAGCAGAACCCAGTATTAAAATTAAGACAAATAATACAATTACTAAAATAAACTTAAAAACTAAAAATACTGCCAAACACTACCCCTTTATAATGCGAAGTAAAACAAATACACCTCTCGCATTGTCGAAAAAATTTACCAAACAACTAATTTCTGTATCTTTGAACTCTATTATTTTACTAAAAAAATGAATACACCTTTTCAAAAAGCCGGCCAGTTGATTGATGCTGAGAACGCTCAGGATCCTAATATCGAAATCGATCAAAATAGAGAGTATCCAAAAGAATTATTGTATTCTGATCGAATGTATAAACGATTGATGCAGTTTAAACCTGAAGCTTCAGAAGCTGTTCAAATTGCCTCAAAAGCACAACACATCTGCCGATGGAAAGTGGCACGCGAATCGTATCCAATGGATCGTGTCGGATATTTGAAATGGCGGGAAGAACTTAAAAAATTTCACGCAAAAACCACAGCCGCAATTCTGGAAAAAGCAGGCTATAATTCTGAATTTATCGATCGGGTTTCCTTTTTAATTGAAAAGAAGCTTCTAAAAAAAGATGCCGAAACACAACTGTTGGAAGATGTAATTTGTTTGGTTTTCTTAGAATATTATCTGGATCCGTTTGTACACAAACACGATGAAGAGAAACTCAAAAACATCATTAAGAAGACCTGGGATAAAATGTCTGACAAAGGACATCAGGAAGCCTTGAAGATTAGTTATACTGAAGAAAACTTAAATCTGATAAAAGCCTCTTTAGGTCTTTAACTTCATTTTAAATTAAGGTAAATTCCTTTCGGTATCTTCTGCATAATTCTTCATTCCTATTACGTATATTTGCTTAGTCAATTTAGACCAATATACGTAGGGTCTTGAAGTAACAATTAAATAAATAATGAGTAAAACGATTCGGGTAGTCCTCGCGGATAATCATGTTTTTGTAAGGGACGGAATAAAATCTTTGTTGGAAAACGAAGTAAACATAGAAGTTGTAGGCGAAGCTACAGATGGGATCGATACGCTCGAAGCTGTTGCAGCAAGTGAGCCAGACTTACTTATACTAGACATACGCATGCCGCATTTAACCGGTATTGAAGTAGTAGAAAAACTTAGAAGTGAAAATAATAAGGTTAAGATTATTATACTTACCACACATGAATCTGAAGAATATGTACTAGGTGCATTGAAAGCAGGTGCCGAAGGATATTTACTAAAAGATTCCAGCAAAGAAGAATTTTTAAAAGCCTTACATACCGTTTTAAACGGAGGAAAATATTACAGCGGTGATGTTTCCGGAATTTTGATTCATCACTTTGTGCATTGTACTGTTTCATTAGGGCGTAAACAAGCTTTAGCCGAAGAAATCACGATTACCAAGAGAGAAAAAGAAATTCTGTCTCTTTTATTATCCGGAAAAGGAAATAAGGAAATTGGCGAAACCCTTAAAATCAGTAAGCGTACTGCCGAAGTTCATCGCTTTAACTTAATGAAAAAACTAAAAGTAAAAAACCTGATGGAGCTTTCAAACAAAGCAACTGAGTATTCTTTGCTATAAAAATTACGTACAATTACGTAATCTATTTGCTAAAAATCGTGATATGCAATCGGCCCTCTTTCGAAATGAAAGTGGGCTTTTTTTTGCTATTCAAACTTCCCAATCACACCTTTTTAATTAGTATATTTGAGAGGGTCTTTTCCAAGACAGGAAAATCAGCTTATGAAAATTATAGCGTGGAATTGTAATATGGCATTCAGAAAAAAAGCAGCATTCCTTGACGCTTACAATGCTGATATTGTTGTCATTTCGGAATGTGAAAATCCTGAAAATCTAAAGTTCAGTCCCGGAACAAAATTACCAAACGACATGCTTTGGTACGGAACCAATCCGCACAAAGGACTTGGTGTTTTTTCCTATAGTAATTACAGGTTTGAATTGTTAGACTGTCATAATCCATTGTTCAAAAACATTTTACCCATAGCGGTAACCGGCGGAGATATTGATTTTACTTTGTTTGCCATTTGGGCCAATAATCCTCAGGACAAAGACGGACAATATGTAACTCAGGTATGGAAAGCGATTCATTATTATGAAGATCTGATCACCGAAAATAGAACCATTTTAATGGGAGATTTCAACAGCAACACGATTTGGGATAAACCCCGAAGAGAAGCCAATCATACCTCCGTTGTAGATAAACTGGGCAAACAACAAATTTTTAGTACCTATCACAAATACTTCAATCAAATACAAGGTAAAGAAGAGCATCCTACTTTATATCTTTACCGGCATGAAAACAAACCCTACCACCTTGACTACTGCTTTGCCTCACAAGATTTCATGAAAGTTTTAGAAAGTGTGGAAGTGGGCACTTATCGCGATTGGATGATGTACAGCGATCATATTCCTTTAATCATTAATTTCAATATATAAATCATGACCAACACCTGGACCGAACGGTGGAACGACCGTTACAGCGCCGAAGAATTTGCTTACGGCACCGCACCCAACAATTATTTAAAAGAGTCATTAGAAAAACAAGACCCCGGAACAATTCTTTTTCCCGCTGAGGGAGAAGGTCGAAATGCCGTTTATGCAGCTAAACTGGGCTGGACAGTTTCAGCATTTGATATTAGTTCGGAAGGCAAAAACAAAGCCCTTAAACTTGCCGAATCCGAAAATGTCATTCTGGATTATCAGGTTGGAGAACTCGAAACCTTAGAATATCAGCCGGGGCAATTCGATGCTATTGCTTTAATTTATGCACACTTTCCCGCAGAAATTAAATCGTCAATTCATAAAACACTTGATCAATACCTGCGCAAAGGCGGCTGTATCATTTTTGAAGCTTTCAGTAAAAAACATTTAGACTATCTCGCCATAAATGATAAAGTTGGCGGACCAAAAGATATTGCTTCTCTGTTTTCAATGGAAGAAATCCAATCTGATTTTCCCAATTATGAGATCGTCACACTGGAAGAAAAAGAAATTGAACTCAATGAGGGCCTTTTTCATAACGGAAAAGGTTCCGTAATCCGATTTATCGGAAAGAAAAAGTAATTCGTTATACAAACATTTGTAGAGACGCTGCAATGCGTCTCTACACCACACCTCTCCACCCTCAACCAAATGTGTTCTGCCCTCTCCGATCACAACTGAAAAATATCTAAAACAATATTCCGAATAAGAAGCTGTTTCCAGCTGTTCGTTGTATCTTTTGTCCCGAACCCCGGTACAAAAGGATGTCACTACCATCTGGGCTAGTGAGCTCAGTGTACAGTTTACAGTTTACAGTACACAGTTTGCATTTCACAATTAGCAATTAACAATTAACAATCAACTCCTCCCATTTTCCATGTAGAATTGTTAAGGAATTTTGACATACAATTTTGACAACCCATACAAACAATTCACTTTCAAATACTTAATATCAAAATTTATCCGAAAACTTAACATTACAAGACTTGTTTTATCATTATCTTTACTTAACTATAAATTAACCATTTGATTACATTGCCAGTAATTAACCTTATCTAAAAGCGTATTAAATATGGAAAACAAAACCGAAGAAACGAATCCTGAGAAGATCGATTCACCAAAAACTGAAACCATTCAACCTGTTACTGATAATGTAAAACCTGTTACCGCTCCTGTTAAAAAAGCACCCGTTCGTAAAGCACCAGCTACCAGAACAACAGCAGCAAAGCCAGCAGCAACTAAACCGGCAACGGTAAAAGCTCCGGCGGCTTCTGTTGCAAAAGCTGCAACGACGACCACAGCAAAAGGCCCTGCCAAAGCGGTTATAAAACCGGCAGCAGTGACTACACCTAAACCAGCCGTACAGAAAACACCAGCAAAAACCGCAGCTGCACCAGCTGTTAAGCCAGTAGAAAAATCGGCTACTGAAACAGCTGTTTCTAAACCAAAAGAAGAAAATACTAACCAGGCGGTTAAAATCGAAGATAAAGCTGCTAAAAAAGCCAAAAAAGTGAAAGACAAAGAAAAAGAAAAAGCCAAAAAGAAACTGGCTAAGAAAAAAGAGAAAGCTAAAAAAGATAAACAGAAAGAAAAAGCTAAAAAGGCAAAACTAAAAGCTGCAGCCAAGAAAAAAGAAAAAGCAAAAAAAGCAAAGGAAAAGGCTAAAGCCAAAAAAATTGCAAAAAAGAAAGCAAAGGCTAAAAAAAAGGCAAAAGCTAAAAAGAAAAAATAATACTAAAAAAGGTTTGACTTTATAAAAGTTGAACCTTTTTTTATATAGCTAAGGAGTGAATAAAAAGGTTGAAAAACCAATAGTATAAATATTGTGCAGCGCACTATAATCTAAGTTAAGAGAGAATATTGCCCTGAAAAAGCAAGAACAACTTTTACATTGTGTTTAGGCTTTTGCCCTTTCAGGGCCTAAAACATCTTTTCACCATTCATACATAGCGCTTCGCGCCATGCTACGGCTAAGGCTCTTTCAAAGCAACTTTTTATCTTGATCTTACCTAACTCTCGTCACCCTTACAAGTTTAAATTCTGAAAAATAAATTCATCGTCAAAATGTTCCTGAAAATAGGAGATCCAGTCTGAAGTGTTTCTTACTACTTCACCAATTACAATAATAGCAGGTGATGTCATACTTTTTTCGGAAGCCAATTTTACAATGGTATCAATCGTTCCGACTACTTTCTGTTCCGATTCTTTTGTACCGTTTTGGATAATGGCAATAGGCAGATTGTCTTTCCTATTCTCCTGATAAATCGATATGATTTCAGTTAGTTTATGCATTCCCATCAAAATAATTACGGTCGCCGCCGATTGAGAAGCCAAATGAATATCCTTAGATAATTTATGATCAGAAGTCGTTCCTGTAATGACCCAAAAACTTTCAGCTACCTTACGCTGCGTTATGCTAATTCCAGCCGAAGCCGGAACTCCTAAAGCAGATGAGATTCCGGGAACAATGTCTGTTTCAATTCCAAACTGTTCTGCAAATTCAATTTCTTCACTTCCTCTTCCAAAAACAAACGGATCACCTCCTTTTAAGCGAACCACATGTCCGTAACGTCTTGCCATCGAAACAATCAATTCGTTAATCTGATCCTGTGTGTAAGCATGACAGCCCAATCGTTTTCCAACAAAAATAATTTCGGCATTTGAGGCGTATGTTAATAATTCTTCATTGACTAATGCATCATACAAAACGACTTTGGCGCTTTTTAAAACTTTTATCGCTTTAATGGTAATCAGTTCGGCATCACCCGGTCCTGCTCCAACAATCGTTAACTTTGGTATTTTCAAACTTTGCATAACGGTTTAACTTAGATTGACATTCAAATCGTCTAATTCGTCAGCCGAATTAATTCTGCTTAGGTGAAAAACTTCACTTTCTTCCAGATTAATAATCTGGTGTGGTATTCTTTCCAGCAAATCCATCACTTTTAATTCATTACCATCAATGGCTTTTTTAATAAAAGGAATCATTATTCTGGAATAAATTCCTATTAGCGGATGCATGCGGCTTTCTGAAGCAAAAACTGTAATTCCGGCTTCTTCTGTATGTTTAGAAAGAAGTTCCTGCAATAATTCTGTTGAAATTAACGGAATATCACAACTCAAAATCAGATTAAATTCGGTTTCAGATTGTAGTAAGGCTGTATAAATTCCTCCTAGCGGACCTTTATCTGCAATAACATCCGGTATTTTTGGATAAGTGAGATAATCATATTCTTTAGATTCTGTGATTAATACAATCTTTTGAGTTACGGGTAAAATGGCTCCGATAATGTGCTCTATAAACGGCTTTTTCCGAAACAAAACCAATCCTTTCTCCGACTGCAGCTGAGAACTTTTTCCTCCACAAAGAATAAATGCTGTAAGTGTTTCCATGATTTTATTATTTTGTTTCAGGTTTCAAGTTTAAAGTTTAAAGTTTCAGGTTTCAGGTTTCAGGTTTAAAGTTTCAGGTTTAAAGTTTCAGGTTTCAGGTTTCAAGTTTCAGGTTTCAAGTTTCAGGTTTCAAGTTTCAGGTTTCAAGTTTCAGGTTTCAAGTTTGCTCCTAGTCTAATCACTAAGATCGAAAACTCATAACTCATAACTCATAACTAATAACTACCTCTTCTTTCACCCTATAAATTTAGCTTAATTCTTTGGAATAGTCCTTCAAAAATCAATTTGGTTTGATGATTAGCACTTAAAATGAACTGATTTACTTCTAAATTTTAAAGATTTTGACTGGTTCGAAATGGTCTCTCTTATTAATCTATTATGAAACTTCTTAGACCAAAAAACACTTTATCAGACGTTTTTGCATTATTTTAAAATTAGGTAAGCCATTAAAAACTAGAAAACTAAGTATAAAGTACTACATTTTTTAACATAAAAAAAGACAAGCTATTATTTTTAAACTTCTTCAAACAAAACAATTAAACCACTCACAGTCAGTATGTTAAAAACATGTAAATCATACAAAAAACTCCCTGGTTTGTACTTTCTCAAAAAAAAAATAAACAAATTTTTGGTTTTTATTATATTAAAATTAACTTTGTCTATAGGATTAGTAGAGTTTAAAGTAATATTTGAAACCAAAAAAATCATATTTTGAAAACAACCGAAAACAGATCGTATTACATTCTTCCTAAAAAATATACATATAACACTTTTTGTTATATGTGCATCTGTTGCTAAACCTCTGCCCTTTTTTTCGTTTGCCTTCGATTTCTCTTTTACATCGAATCGTTTAAAAAACGAATTTTTAAATATACACAAGATTCCATATTGAAATTTCAAAGTCGGTTTGACACATTTGTTTGTGTCAAAATGAGCACTGAAACTATACCTATATCTTAAAAAAAATGACTAACCATTAAAAAAAAACAAAATGAAAAACATGCACAGCTGTTGCTGTAAATAAAAAAAGCCATTTCTGCGGCAACAGAAATGGCAAGGCTTAAAGAATATTTATCACTAAACCAAGAATATGATCAGAGAGTTGAAAATTCAACTTTCAGGGCTTCTTGTTCATTAATTAAACCAGTACAAAGAAATGAAAAAAAAATTAAAAATATACTCATTCTTATTTCTCCTGCTCCTATCGGCGGGAATTAATGCCCAAAACACAACACCTCTTATTCAATCGAAACTCGACGGAACGGTTGTAGATGATATCACCAACCAACCCATTATTGGCGCTTCGGTAGTAATTAAAGGAACTACACACGGCGTTCAGACGGATGCCGAAGGGAAATTTTATTTTCAAACCGGACAGAAATTCCCTTACACCTTAATTATAACCTACATCGGATACAAAAAATCAGAGATTATAGTCGAAAAAAATCCGATCACGATTCATTTAAAAGAAGAACGTCAGGAGCTGGATGAACTGGTAGTTGTTGGGTACGGATCTCAAAAAAGAAAAGACATTACAGGTTCAGTCGCTTCAGTTCCAAAAGCCAATTTAAGTCAGGTGACCTCATCGGCAGATAACTTACTTCGAGGGGCTATACCGGGAGTGGTAGTTACACAAAGTTCGGGTCGTCCCGGTGCTTCATCCAGTGTTCGGATTAGAGGAGGAAACTCAATTACAGCCGGTAACGAACCGCTTTATGTGGTGGATGGAATTTTAATTTATAACGACAATAACAACAGTACGGCCGGAGTTGCCAATGCAGGAGCTACTGTCAATGTACTTTCGACGATTAATCCGGGTGATATCGAATCTATTGAAGTACTAAAAGATGCATCTGCAACGGCTATTTATGGATCACGCGGGGCAAACGGCGTGGTGATTATCACTACTAAAAAGGGAACAAAAGGTCAGGATAACATTTCCTATCAGGGCTATATTGGATTCCAAAATGTGTCGAAAAAGCTGAACTTAATGAATGCCAGCCAATGGGCAAGCTTACGCAATGATGTTCAGGCCAGTATTGGTCAGGCGCCTTCTTTTTCTGCTGCCCAGATCGAAGCTTTAAAAACTTCAGGAGGATACGACTGGCAATCGGCGGTTTTTAGAACTGCGGCACCGATTCAAAATCATCAATTGTCCTTTTCAGGAGGTGATGATCGTTCAAGGTATGCCATTTCAGCGGGGTATTTTCAACAGGACGGAATTGTAATTGCCTCCGATTTTAAACGTATTTCGTTACGTGTCAACTACGAAAGAAACTATTCTCCTAATTTTAAATTTGGTGTGAATGCCAACTACAGCAATTCGGTTGCCAATGGTATTGGTACCAATGGCGGTTCTTCTGCCGGAAGACAGCCTAATCCGTTAGTGGTTGCTTTGTATCAGCCACCCGTAGTTCCGATCAAAAATCCTGACGGAAGCTATAATCTGACCAATAATCCCTATGCAACGGCTGTTAACGGGATAATTGCCAATCCGATAAATGATCTGGTGAGCACCACCAATGAAACTAAAATCAACCGAATTCTGACCAGTTTATTCGGTGAATATAAAATCACCAAAAAACTGACTGCAAAAGTTGCTGTCAGCGGTGATGTCATCAATACCAAACAAAATTACTATGCTCCGGCAACCACCGCTACCGGTGCCGGAACGAAAGGCTTTGGTTCTGTTGGAGACCGATTGGTGAGCTCTGTACTGAATGAAAACACTTTGAACTATAACACTAATTTTGGCGATAATCATAAATTTTCAGCCTTAGGCGGGTATACGCTTCAGTACACGCAAGGGGAAGTGGTTAATGCAGGAGCTCAATTCTTTGTAAACGATGCCAATACTTACAATGCTTTGCAAGACGGAGTTCCGGTAAAACCCTCTACGGATGCTTTCGAAAGTGTCTTAAAATCCTGGCTGACCAGGGTGAATTATTCGTATAAAGGAAAATACAACTTTACGCTTTCCGGCCGCGCAGACGGATCTTCAAGATTTGGTTCAAAATCGCTTTGGGGTTATTTCCCTTCAGCAGGATTTTCCTGGAATATCACAGAGGAATCTTTCGCCAATAATATCAAGGGTTTAACGGAAACTAAACTAAGAATAACAGCCGGAACTACCGGTAATCAGGAAATTGGAAATTACCTTTCTCTGGCTCAGATGGGGTCTGTAAATTATGCTTACGGAGGAACACTGCAAACCGGTTTAGCTCCTACCCGACTGGCCAATTCAGATTTGAAATGGGAGAAAACAAATCAATATAATGTAGGATTAGATTTGTCTTTATTAGACCGCAAAATCAATTTTGTTTTTGATGTATATTACAAAAAAACAAACGATTTACTAATCAATGTACCTGTTCCGCTGATTTCAGGATATGCAACTGTATTACAAAACATTGGCGGTGTTGAAAATAAAGGTATCGAGATTGGTCTGATCACGGAAAATCTAAAAACAGAACACTTTTCATGGAATTCTAACTTTGTTTTCTCTGCCAATAAAAACAAAGTAGTGGCTATCGGAAACGGAGTCGATCAATTTTTTCCTGTAGTACCAAACGGATCTTTATTACAGCAGCAACCCGTAACCGTAAAAGTAGGATTGCCACTGGGAACTTTCTGGGGATACAAAACCAATGGCATTTTCCAAACGCAGGAAGAAGTCAACACTCAGCCTAAAATAAACAGTTTAGCCAATACAAAAATTGGAGACCGAAGATATGTAGATACTAACGGAGATGGTGTAATTACAGCTTTGGACAAAGGAAATCTTGGAAGTTCACAACCAAAATTTGTCGGAAGTTTTAGCAACACCATTTCTTATCATGACTTTGATCTTAATTTTTCTTTTCAGGGATCTTATGGCGGTAAAGTATTCAATGCTTTAAATCAGCAATTGGAAATTTCGACCCTGGGTACCAATGCGAATGTAACTTTAGAAGACCGCTGGACACCAGCAAATCCGAGCAACGAAGTTCCAAGAGCCACCAGTTCTCCATTGGGGATTGTTTCAGAACGTTATATAGAAGATGCTTCTTTCTTAAGATTAAAACTAATCACCTTAGGCTATACTTTACCGAAAAGCCTTTCCAAAAGACTGGGTGCTAAGAGCGTTAAATTTTATGTCTCTGCCGAAAACTTAATTACATGGACCAAATACACCGGATACGATCCTGAAGTAAGCTCCTACGAACAAAACAACTTATACCCGGGAATTGATTTTGGCGCTTATCCCAATTCAAAAACATTCATCTCAGGCCTGAACGTAACTTTTTAAGTAAAAAAATACAAAATGAAAAAGATTTTTATAACATTCCTATTGAGTGCCGGACTATTGGTATCGTGCACCGATTTAGAGGTCACCCCTACCTCATTTGTAACCGAAGACAACTACTTTAAAACTCAGGACGATGCCATTGCTAGTGTGACTGCTGTTTATGCTTCATTGAGCCTTGATCCGGGAGAACAGAGTTTATTTGGCCGAAATTTATATTTCCTGACCGACATGGCATCTGATTATGCCGCAGCGGGAGTTTCGGCAACCAATCCGCAGGTGAGAGCTTTAAGCAGCCTGACTCATGATGCCACTTCTGATCGTGTTCAGGTGGCGTGGCGTCAAATCTACGCCGGAATAAACAGAGCCAATGTTGCTATCGATAATATACCAAAAGTAGCCGGTTCAGACGCTGTTAAAAACAGATTGATTCTCGAGGCTAAATTCATCCGGGGTTTATTGTATTTTCAGGCAGTACGCCTTTGGGGCGGAGTTCCAATCGTATTGCATGAGCCTACTTCTATTCAATTGGAAAGTTTAAAATCGAAAAGAGCCACTGTAGCGGAAGTATATACCCAAATTATTTCAGATTTAAAAGATGCTGAAGCATTACCATCCACTTATCCTGCAACAGATGCCGGACGTGCTACAGCGGGAGCAGCAAAAGCCATTCTGACCAAAGTTTATCTCACAAGAAAAGACTATCCGAATGCTATTTTAAAAGCCAGAGAAGTCATCAATGGCGGTTATGGATATGCGCTTTTTGAAAATTTCCAGGATATTTTTACCAAAACCAAAAAGAACGGGAAAGAACACATTTTCTCCGTTCAGTTTGAACCCAACCAAGCTGGAAACGGCTCCAGCGGAAGTACTTTTCAGGCCACTTCTTTTACCGGATTTACGGCTACAGAACCTGCCGATATTATTTCGGATGTTGCTTTGTTTTATGATATTTATGCTGCCGGCGATACCAGAAGAGATGTAAGTTATGCCAAACAATTACCAATTCCTGGTACCGCAAACGTATATACTTTTCCGAAACCGATCTTCAAAAAGTATCTGGATTTAACGAATCTGGCCACTCCGTCTAACGTCTCAATCAATTTTCCGATAATTCGTTATGCCGACATTTTATTGTCTTTAGCGGAAGCCATAAACGAACAGGGAGCACCAACGCCCGAGGCCTACGAGTTAATCAATCAGGTAAGAAGAAGGGCTTTCGGGAAACCAATTAACACACCAGATGTTACGGTGGACTTAACCGGATTAACACAAACGTCTTTCAGGGCTGCCCTACAGGAAGAGCGCAAAAAAGAATTTGTTCAGGAAGGACAACGCTGGTTTGATTTGGTTCGCTGGGGAACTTTGGTTACCGAAGTCAAAAAAGTACTGGCCAAAAATTCTGTTTCCGAACGAAATAATTTATACCCGATTCCACAAAGCGAAAGAAACATCGATCCAATCGGATTACCACAAAACCCCGGATATTAATTAACATAACCCTAAAAACTAATAGATTATGAAAAAATTTAAACCCAATAGTAAAATTAAAAGTCCGCAAAAAGGGCTTTTATTTACTGCCTTGCTTGCAGCACAATTTAATTTTGCGCAAAACAATCCCAATGCTGATTTTAAAGGCGTTATAGGTAAAACTTTAGCCGATTCGAAAGAATATTGGCCTGAGCCTGTAAAAGCACCAACGGGTGCCCCAAATATTGTCTGGATCTTGCTGGATGATGTTGGATTTGGTGCCTCTAGTGCTTTTGGAGGCCTTATTCAAACGCCCACTTTTGACAATCTGGCGAATAATGGTTTACGCTACACGAATTTTCACACTACAGCCATTTGTGCTCCTACCCGTTCAGCTATTTTAACGGGAAGAAATTCGGGGAAAGTACACGTAAGCGGATTCTCTCACACCGTTTTATCGGCTGGTTTCCCTGGTTGGGACGGAAGAATTCCATCTGATAAAGGTACGATTGCCGAAATCCTGAGAGACAAAGGATACAATACTTTTGCCGTAGGAAAATACGGTTTGACTCCTGATGAAGAAGCAACTGATTCCGGACCATTTGACAGATGGCCTACCGGAAAAGGCTTCGAACACTTCTACGGTTTCTTAGGGTCACAAACCGATCAGTACAAACCGGATTTGGTGGAAGACAATGCACACGTTACTCCTGACGGAAGACATTTAACCGACCAGATTACAGACAAAGCCATTAGCTATATCACCAAACAGCACAAGGCTGCACCAGACAAACCTTTCTTTTTGTACTATGCACCTGGCGCTGTTCACGCACCTCATCAGGTGGCAGAATCCTGGAGCGAACCTTACAAAGGAAAATTTGATGAA
This sequence comes from Flavobacterium sp. UGB4466, assembly GCF_903469665.1. GTDB lineage: Bacteria > Bacteroidota > Bacteroidia > Flavobacteriales > Flavobacteriaceae > Flavobacterium > Flavobacterium lipolyticum. Next base: position 19,276 of record NZ_CAGKLC010000063.1, read on the forward strand.
GGCTGGGATGCTTATCGCGAAAAAGTACTGGCCAACCAGAAAAAATTAGGCGTAGTTCCTGCTAACGCTGTATTGCCGGAGCGTAACCCGTTGATTACCGACTGGAAAAAACTAACACCCGATCAAAAGAAAGTGTACGCCCGATTCATGGAAGTCTATGCCGGATATCTTACCTATACCGATCATGAAATTGGACGTATCGTCGAGCATTTAAAACAAACCAATCAACTCGATAATACTTTAATTTTTGTGGCAATTGGCGACAATGGTGCCAGTAAAGAAGGTACTACACAAGGAACCATCAACCAAAGTCTGTTTGCTCAGGGCGGATCTGATGAAGAAAACCTTCAGAAAAACTTAAACAACATTGGTGAAATCGGAACGGCAAAAGGACTCAATACCAATTATCCGCTGGGATGGGCTCAGGCCACCAATGTTCCGTTTAAAAACTGGAAACAAGATGCACAATCGGAAGGGGGAACACGTAACCCATTGATCGTTTTTTATCCGAAAGGAATTAAAGACAAAGGCGGAATCAGAAATCAATACAGCCACGTAACCGATCTGCTGCCGACAACTTTAGACATTGCCGGAATTAAAGCTCCGGAATATATCAGAGAAATAAAACAAGATGCTATTCAGGGATCTACCTTTTATGCTTCGCTAAACGATGCCAAAGCACCTTCTTTGCATACCGTTCAGTACTACTATATTTTCGGAAACAGAGCCATCTACAAAGATGGCTGGAAAGCGGGAGCAGCTCACCTGCCGGACTCTTTTGCGGTAAAAAAATCATTGGGTAAAAACGAAAAACCGGCCGAAAGTAATTTTGACGCAGACGTATGGGAATTGTACAACCTGAACGAAGATTTCAACGAACGTAACGATCTGGCTAAAAAATATCCTGAAAAATTAGCCGAGCTTAAAAAACTGTTTGATGAACAAGCCAAAGAAAACAATGTTTATCCATTGATTGACTGGCAGGATGTGTACAACAGAAGAATACACAACACCACAGCCGACAAAGGAAAAACATTACAGGATCTCATCCAACAGGCGACCAGACCCGCAAATTCAAAATAATTAACCCAATAAAGATTCAGGTCTTTTGTCAATGTATTAAAGACCTGAATCCCTTTCAATTCCAATCCACATGAAAAAAACAGATTATGAAATTATAGGAAAAAAAATACTCGTGGGTGCGATTGTTTTTTTAGTTCCGCTACTCATTCTGGCGGGAGGTTTAACTTTAATTAGCAACTTTTTAAAATAAAAATCATGGCAGCAACAGCTTATAATTCAAAAAGTAAACTAACCAGAGATCTAAGTATTAGTCTCTTCCTTTATGCACTGCCTGTTCTGGCAATCTTTCTGTATTTCAAATTAACAAATGGTGTGATCGCACAATCACATATTGCCTTACCATCCTTTTTAGAATTTATCAAACCGGCTTTCGAAAACATCAGAACCTGGGGATTAACCGCTTTTATGGTGATTCTGGGTATTATCGAATTTACAGCAGGTTTATACGACGATCAATGGACGGGTCAGGAACGCAAAGTAGATATCATTTGTTTTCTGGCTCCTAAATTGCTTTTGCCTCCGGTAATTGCTTTTTTCAGTCTTACTGCATTGCCGTATTTAATTCCCAATCTCGCCAACTCGCTTTCGTGGGTTCCGTTTTGGGGAGGTTTTTTCCTTATCGCAGTAGCCGATGATTTAACGCAGTATTGGTACCATCGCTTACACCATCAGGTTCCTTTTTTATGGCGTTTTCACCGCACACACCACTCCGCTCCGTACATGGGTATGGCCATGGCTTCCAGACAAAACTTTATTTATACAATTTTCTTTTCGCAGATTTACTTAACGGCAACTTTAACTTTTTTAGGTTTAGGATTACCTGCATTGTTTGTATTAGTGATCAAAAGTTTTATCACTTTAGGCGCTCACTCCAGTATTGCTTGGGACAAACCCTTTTACAAATACAAAGTTTTACATCCGATTGCGTGGGTTCTGGAACGTTTAATTTCGACTCCTGCAACTCATCACGCACATCATGCGGATACCAGCGGTGATGGTGTAGGACATTTTAAAGGCAACTTTGGTAATATGTTCTTTATTTGGGATATCATTTTCGGAACAGGTTTAATCACCAGAAAATTTCCAAAATCGTACGGAATGAAGTCCTACAAACAAGAAGAATGGTACGCACAGTTTCTTTGGCCTATCTTCAAATCCAAAAAAGAAGGAAGTGCTTTGGCTGAGGGGGTATTAGCAGTTCCAATACGCCAAAAAGTAGAAAAAAAAGTACCCCATCCGGCTTACTACGAGCAGGTTCAATCTTGAAAATCATGATAAAAAATAAAACAATCCAAAACAGTATCGCTATTGTGATACTGTTTTTATCCGGAATTAGTTTTGCACAGCAAAAAGCATCCAACACCGTCTCATTAGATGTTTTTTACGCTAAAATTCAAAGCGAAAAAAAACCGCAGATCATTGATGCACGCGGTCCTGAAGAATTTGCTCTTAATCATATCAACGGAGCACAAAATTTTAATTTGGAATCGAAAGACTATGCCAAACGTATTGCTGCCTTAGATAAAACAAGACCGGTTTTTACCTACTCAATTGGTGCAGGCAGAAGTGTCTGGCTCGCAGATGAATTACTTAAAAACGGTTTCAAAGAAGCTTATAGTTTAGAAGGCGGAATTGCCAACTGGATTGGAAACGAAAAACCCTTTTATGCCAATTCAAAAAGCAAACTAACCTTAGCCGAATACAATAAAATCATTACAGAAAATAATGATGTTCTCGTTGATATTGGTTCTGTTTACTGCGGTGCCTGCAAAAAAGTAAAACCTGTTTTAGAAACCATCAGAGCACAATACGGAAGCAATTTAAAAATCGTGGAAATCGATTTGGGAGACAGCCCTCAGGTAATCGCCGACTTGAAAACGGTAAAAGTTTTCCCTACTTTGATTTTATATAAAAAAGGCAAAATTGTTTTCAAAAAAGAAGGCCTCAGAGATTTAAAAAATGATGTCGATGTCGCTTTGGCTTCCAAATAAAAACCACTAAATAATCGCATACAAACCCGACATATTTTTGAAACCTGTCGGGTTTCATCCAGTAAAAAAAACCTTAAAAATGTCAACTCAAACCAAACAATTTACCCTTCACGAAGACTGGACTGTCGTAGTTCTTGGTTTTATCATCATCGGAATTTCTCTTTTTCTATTTCTTCCTGAAATCCCTGTTTTCAAATGGTCAACGGGATCAGATTTAGTAGTGGATGTACTTAATTTCAGAAACCTTAAAATCCTCGGATTGCAATTTATTTATCTGGTTTCCGTGGGAACCTTAGGGACTTTTTTGATTGGAAAATCAGTCAAAAACTTTTTACTGGGTTTTCCAATTGTTTATCTCTTAACCATTTTTGCCTTGGTGATCTCCGGAAATACCACCATCAAAGGTCTAAATCTCGAAGCGGTGATTTTTAGTTTAATCATAGGTCTCTGTTTAGGTAATTTTTTCATCCTTCCACGGTGGTTTCGTTCCTCACTTTCGACAGAGGTATTTGTCAAAATTGGCTTGGTATTACTGGGAACCACTGTTATTTTCTCAGACATTCTAAAAGCCGGCTCATTAGGGCTTATTCAGGCATTAGTAGTTGTACTGTCCGTTTGGTACTTTGCCTTCTGGCTGTGCAAAAAATTAAAAGTCGACGATGAATTAACCATGATGATTTCCAGCGCGGTTTCGATTTGCGGAGTTTCGGCGGCAATTGCGACTTCAGGTGCCATCAAAGGCGACTCAAAAAAACTGTCTTACGTGATTTCTATTGTTTTGGTCACCGCAATACCCATGATGATTTTCATGCCTATAATAGCCAAACATTTCAACTTTCCCGAAGAAGTAACCGGAGCCTGGCTGGGCGGCAGTATTGATACTTCGGGAGCCGTTGTGGCATCAGGCTCCTTGGTAGGCGAAACTGCTTTAAAAATTAGTACAATTGTCAAATTCTCTCAAAATGTACTCTTAGGATTAGCTGCGTTTGCCATATCCGTATACTGGACTTATACTCAGAACCAATCGGAAGAAGCTGTGGCAGCCAAACCAACTTTAGCTGTTATATGGGAACGTTTTCCAAAATTTGTCATTGGATTTATTGCCGCTTCACTCTTCTTTTCCTTTTTTTTGACTGCCGAAGTGAGAGACGAAGTAAAAGACAGCTTAAAAAATCTACAAGGCATTTGGTTTGCCCTGGCCTTTACCAGTATTGGACTGGAAACCAAATTTAAAGATTTACTGGGTAATACCAGCCGAAAACCTTTATATGCCTTTTTAATAGCACAATTGTTCAATATCGTTGTCACGCTGATCATTGCTTTTTTACTTTTTAAAGAATAACAATCTGAATCATTTTTTGAACACTTTAAAACGTAACTAATTGTACTAAAACACATTTCATTAAAAATAAATCACAGAGTTGTTCTAAAAAATCATAATTTACTCTACTTTTTTTAAGCTATGTTTCCAGGCCACAAACCAATTCAATAAAAGATAAACCCGTTTCAGCAACTCACAACATGAATTAAAATGAAAAAAACACTTCTCACTCTCCACCTCTTATTTTCGACAGTGCTTTTCGTTTTCGCACAAAACAAAACCACTACCCCTACTTCAAAACCAAATATCATCCTGATTCTGGTCGACGATATGGGCTATTCTGATTTAGGTAATTATGGTTCCGAAATTAAAACACCAAATCTCGACAAACTGGCTAGTGAAGGTTTACGTCTTCGCGAATTCTACAACAACTCGATTTGCGCACCAACCAGAGCCTCTTTATTAACGGGACAATATCAACACAAGGCGGGGATGGGATTTTTTGACATCAACCTTGGCCTGCCGGCTTATCAGGGATACCTCAACAAAGAATCTTTGACATTGGGAGAAGTTTTTCGTTCTGGTGGTTACAGTACCTTACTTTCAGGAAAATGGCACGTGGGTTCCGAAGATCAGTCGCAATGGCCTAACCAGAGAGGTTTTGATAAATTTTATGGCATCTTAAAAGGAGCTTCCAGTTATTTCGACAGCAAACCTTTGCCTTTTGGAAAAACACCTTATCCGGTAAAATTACTTCGAAACAATGAAGAACTCCATCCTAAAGACGATTCTTATTATTTTACCGATGAAATCGGAAACAACGCAGTGACTTTTCTCGACGAACAAAACAAAGAAAATAAGCCGTTCTTTCTGTATTTAGCTTTTACCGCTCCACATTGGCCGCTACAGGCAAAACCGGTAGACATTGCCAAATACAAAGGAAAATTTGACGAAGGCTGGGATGTTTTAAGAGAAAAAAGAATCGAAAAGCTAAAAACAAATGGCATTTTATCCCCCAATCAAACTGTATCACCAAGAGATCCGGAAGTGCCGGAATGGAATAAACTTACTTATGACGAAAAACAATTCTGGAAAGCCAAAATGGAAGTTTATGCCGCAATGGTAGACAATATGGATCAGAATGTGGGTAAGGTTTTGAATAAACTAAAAGCGCTAAAAAAAGATAAAAACACCCTCATTATCTTTATCTCAGACAATGGTGCGCAGGGCGGTTTCAACACCTACAATCCGTTAGGCAGAGGTTTAGTCCGAAATGATGGTCCAATTGGAACTTCAGGTTCATTCGATTATCAGGAACAAAACTGGGCCTATTTATCGAATACTCCTTTACAACAATACAAAAACAATATGCACGAAGGCGGTTTCAGCTCTCCATTTATTGCCTGGTTTCCGTCCAAAATAAAAGGAGGCCGCATCGATAAAGGTACCGGACACATTATTGACCTTGCTCCTACTTTCTATGAATTGACCGGAATTGAATATCCAAAAGAATACAATGGTGCCAAATCGAACCCGTTACCAGGAAAAAGTCTCCTTCCTGTATTATTTGACAATGCTTCCGAAGTCGATAGAGGAGCTCCGTTATTTTGGGAAAGAGCCGGAAACAGAGCCGTACGAGATGGAAAATGGAAACTGGTATCGATTTACCCCTCTTACGAGTGGGAACTCTATGATATCGAAACAGATCGTGGTGAAACTAATAATGTAGCCAAACAGAACCCCGGTATTGTGAATAAACTATCGGCTGCCTATTTTGATTGGGCCGATCAGACCGGAGTTGTAGAATACAGTAAATTCAAACTAAAACAAGAAGTGATGCCAGGCGGCGCTGCCTTAAAAAAATAATTGAAACTTCTTTTTACATTTTATAAAGCATTTTAAAGACAGAAAAATAAGTAATAACAACTCTTACTTCTTTTTCTGTCTTTTTTTTATCCCCAAAAAAAAAAAAAAACAACTAATTAAAAATCAATGCCTTACCTATTTTATTTCACTTATCTGAATAAATTTTAAAAAAACTCTTGGATTTTACTATTTTAAATTTAACTTTGTCTATAGAATTAGTAGAGATTAAAATTTAAAGAACTACATTTTGAACACAACAGCAAGCCAATCCAATTACATTCTTCCAAAAAAATATACCTATAACACTTTTTGTTATATGTGCTTCTGCCGTTAATTCTCAAAAATCTTTTCATTTGAAATCGATTTTATACCTAAAATCGAAATTCACCCCGAGTACAACTACACAATCATTTTATTGTTGGTCCTTAAACCGGGTTATACTATCAAGCAAAGATGTCTTTCGTCTGAAGAACAATTCGATCTACTTTGATAAACCTTAGGATTCAACAATTTAGACATTATTATACTGTAAATTAAACGGTTTTTATTTCGGGGGTTTTTAGTTTTAAACTAAATTTACTAGTACGATAAAATTGTTTTTTTACGAATGAAAGTTCTTAAAATACGACAGCAAAAAATAAATTAACCATTAAACCATTAAGCCATGGCTGAAACAAAACAACAACAAACAGCATTAGGAGATGTTGCAGCAAGACAATTAGCAATTGCAACCCGTACCGTTCCTCAAATTGGAACAATTACACCACGTTGGTTAACGCATCTTTTGCATTGGACACCAGTAGAATCGGGTGTATTCCGTTTGAATAAAGTAAAAGACGGAAGTCACATCGAAGTAGATTGTTCTGCAAGAGACGAAAGAGTTTTACCCAATACTTTTGTCGATTATATCGATAATCCGAGAGAATATAATCTGGCAGCAGTTCAAACGATTGTTGAAGTACATACCAGAGTTTCAGATTTGTACAGTAAACCGTACAATCAGATTTCTGAACAACTTAGATTGGCGATTGAAACCATTAAAGAGCGCCAGGAAAGCGAATTAATCAACAATAAAGATTATGGTTTGCTCAGCAATGTTGCGCCTTCGCAAATTATTAAAACCAGAACCGGTGCACCAACGCCAGATGATTTAGACGAACTACTAACAAAAGTGTGGAAAGAACCGGGATTCTTTTTACTACATCCTTTGGCAATTGCAGCTTTTGGCCGTGAATGTACCCGTCGTGGTGTTCCACCTCCTACGACCTCTTTGTTTGGATCTCAATTTTTAACCTGGAGAGGAATTCCGCTTATTCCATCCGACAAATTGCCTATCAAAGACGGAAAATCAAAAATCATTTTATTGCGTACAGGAGAGAGCCGTCAGGGTGTTATCGGATTAATTCAGCCAGGATTGCAAGGCGAACAGTCACCGGGATTATCTGTTCGTTTTATGGGAATAAATGAAAAAGCAATTGCATCTTATCTGGTATCACTATATTGCTCACTGGCAGTATTGGTAGACGATGCCATCGCCGTTCTTGAAGATGTAGAAATTGGAAAGTACCATGAGTATAAATACTAACAACAACGGCTTACCCAACATTGAGGATTTGCAGCTTTTGGCTAACGAATTGTTCAGTACGTTACCTAACGAATTTCCCAAAGAAATTTCGTTAAGTCCTGATCGTAGCGAACATCCCCGTGCCACAAAAGTTGCAGAAACCTTCCTGAATACGGGGAACTTCAGTGGCCACAGCCCGGCAGCCCTGCCCTTGCAGGATGCACCAGCTTCACCAACTGCTTTACCAGCATTTAGTGGATTTGGAGCAACGCCAACTGTTGCTAATTATGGCTCAGGAGCTTCGGCTTTATATCCAAATGCCGGAGCCGGATTTGATCCTCAAAGTGAAACTTCTCCATTGGGAATTTCACACGGAAATAATGTAAATGTCAACAATCCGCAAACCGGTTTTTATGACGAAAATTTTGGGAATAACGGAACCGCTCAGCTAAATGAAGAAAGTATTTTTTCGAAATTGCTTTTAAATAATGAATACCTGCCTTTTCAAAACCAAGGTTCTTCGTTTGAAACAGAATTAAAAGCAGCATTGGCTTTTGTGGATACACAATTTACAAAACGTGCCAATCTTCCGTTAAACGGAAATGAGATGTCAAATTCGTACTACTTTTTAGAGCAAAATCCGTTTGCTTTTGATCAGAGAAATTCGAATTTAATCGTTGGAAATACTTTTGAAAAACAAGATTTTGGTGGTATTTCCGGTTCTCATTTTGATGCTAAACGAATCAAAAAAGATTTTCCTATCCTAAGAGAAACCGTAAACGGAAAACCTTTGGTTTGGTTTGATAATGCTGCTACGACGCAAAAACCGCAGTCGGTTATTGATCGTATTGCCTATTTCTACGAACATGAAAATTCGAATATCCATCGTGCTGCTCACGAATTGGCTGCCCGCGCATCGGATGCTTATGAAGCTGCCCGCGAAAAAGTAAAAACGTTCCTCAATGCCGGCTCCGTAAACGAAATTGTATTTGTTCGTGGTGCTACTGAAGGTATTAACCTTGTGGCACAGAGTTGGGGCGATTCTAATTTAGTTGCTGGTGACGAAATCATTGTCAGTAATTTAGAACATCACGCGAATATTGTTCCGTGGAAACGTCTGGCAGATAAAAAAGGATTAAAACTTCGTGTAATTCCGGTTGACGATGATGGTCAACTTTTACTGGATGAATATGCTAAATTGCTGAATTCAAAAACACGTCTGGTTGCTTTTACTCAGGTATCAAATGCACTGGGAACTGTAACCCCGGCCAAAAAGATTGTCGAAATGGCTCATGCCGTTGGAGCAAAAGTTCTAATTGATGGCGCACAATCGGTTTCACACATGAAAGTTGATGTTCAAAATTTAAATCCGGACTGGCTGGTTTTCTCCGGACACAAACTTTTTGGACCTACAGGAATTGGCGCTTTATACGGAAAGGAAGAATTACTGAATGAAATGCATCCTTACCAATCTGGTGGCAACATGATTCAGGATGTCACTTTTGAGGAAATAAAATACCACAAAGCACCCAATCGCTTCGAAGCCGGAACGGGAAATATTGCCGATGCAATTGGCCTTGGGGCAGCAATAGATTATGTGACAAAATTAGGAATAGATGCAATAGGCCAGTACGAACATCAATTGTTAGACTACGCGACAAAACTGCTAAAAGAAATTCCGGGCGTTCGACTGATTGGTACAGCAGCAAATAAGGCAAGCGTACTTTCTTTTAATCTGCAAGGTTACACAAACGATCAGGTGGGACAAGCCTTAAATAAAGAAGGTGTTGCAGTACGAACCGGACATCATTGTGCCCAGCCTATTTTGCGAAGAATGGGAGTCGAAACTACTGTTCGTCCGTCTCTGGCTTTTTACAATACCACTGAAGATGTTGATACTTTTATCAAAACCTTGTGGGAACTTAAAAAAGTTAGATTTTAAAAAACAATGCTAAAAACTAATAAGTTAGACCTATTCAAAAAGAATAATTACTTTTTTTAATATTTTGAGTAATTATAACC
>NZ_CAGKLC010000064.1 GCF_903469665.1 Flavobacterium sp. UGB4466
GACCTCGACTGGATTCAAACCAGTAACCTTCTGAGCCGTAATCAGATGCGCTATTCAGTTGCGCCACGAGGCCTTTTTGTTTTTTCAATTGGACTACTTTTTAGCAGCTTTGTTGATTGCTTATTGCCGATGCAAAAATAAGCATATGTCTATTTCTTCAATAAGGAATTAAAGAGAAAAAAAAAGACAAAAGATATTTTTATCCTTTGCCTATATTTGTGACCTCGACTGGATTCAAACCAGTAACCTTCTGAGCCGTAATCAGATGCGCTATTCAGTTGCGCCACGAGGCCTTTTGTTTTTCAATTCAGCTATTTTTCAGTAGCTTTGTTGATTGCTTATTGCGGGTGCAAAGATAGGCATAAATGTGAGATATGCAAGTATGAAATAACATAAAAATGAAAAAAAATGCAGATTGAAAAATATATACGTGATATTCAAGGATTTCCGAAAAAAGAAATTTTGTTCAAAGACATCACACCACTGCTCAATGACCCTATTGCGAGAAAAGAAACCGTTTTTATTTTGGCTGAATCTTTAAAAGGGCTCAAAATCGATAAAGTGGTGGGAGCCGAAAGCCGGGGCTTTTTCTTTGGGATATTACTGGCTCAGGAATTGAATGCAGGCTTTGTTCCGGTAAGGAAGCCAAATAAGCTGCCTTACGACACGATTTCGGCTTCGTACGAACTCGAATACGGCACAGACAGTTTAGAGATGCACACAGACGCCATAAAGAAAGGAGACAGGGTGTTGATTCACGATGATGTTTTGGCCACAGGAGGAACTGCAAAAGCCGTTTGTGAATTGGTAGAACAACTAGGAGGAGAGATCGTACAATGCAATTTCCTAATGGAGCTAAGTTTTTTGAACGGAAGAGAGAAAATTAGCAACTATCCTGTATTTGCTGCGATCACCTATTAAGTAGATTTTAGAATGAAGATTAACGATTTTTTGATTTCTGATTTGATAGGGCTAAATGGTGAGGTTGCTGATTATATATGGTCTCTAAAATCTGAAATCTAAAATCTGAAATCAGAAATCGTTAATCAAAAATTGTTAATCAAAAATCGTTGATTCTCCTTGACGTAAAGAAATTGTATAATAGTTAATTAGATTTCAGAATGAAGATTAACGTTTTTTGATTTCAGATTTGATAGTACTGAATGGTAAGGTTGTTGATTGTATATGGTCTATGAGATCTGAAATCATCAATCGTTAATCAAAAATCCTATATCCAATATCCTCTCTCAAACTAGTGAAATTGTCTAAAGAGTAAAATTTAAAAACAGATAAAAAAAATCCCAATTCTAAATTAGATTCAGAATTGGGATTTATAGTATATAGGAATTATTCTTTATCTCAAGGTTGCTCCAAGTTCAGTTTCGAAAGTCTGCTGTAATTTCGACATGATTTTGTCAATTTGGACGTCCGTAAGCGTTTTAGTGTTGTCCTGAATGGTAAAACTCAAAGCGTACGATTTTTTGCCTTCCGGAAGTTTATTTCCTTCATAAACATCAAACAGGTTAATATCTTTTAAAAGAGACTTCTCTGCTTGTCTCGCAAGGTTGAAAATACTTTCGTAAGTGGTACTTTTATCAATCAGTAAAGCCAAATCTCTTCGAACTTCAGGATATTTTGGAATTTCAGTATACTTAATCTTTCCGGTAATGATTTTTAGAATCAAATCCCAGTTGAAATCAGCAAAGTAAACATCTTGTTTGATTCCGAAATGTTTCAATATTGGCTTTTTAACAATACCTATCTCTACTAATGTCTCGCTGTTGTAGCAAATTGCCGTTCCTTCTGCGAAAACATCCGATTGTACCGGAGCATTGGTGATTTTATCAATTCCTAAACGTGATAATACGCCTCTTACATATCCTTTTAGTAAGAAGAAATCCGTTGCTTTTTGGGGATTGGTCCAGCTTTCTTTGTTTCTGTTTCCTGAAATTAACAAAGTAAGATGTTTGTGCTCCTCATATCCGTTAAGATATTTATGATACGTTTTACCAAATTCAAATAGTTTTAAATCCGAATTCTTTCTGTTGATGTTATACGAAATAGCTTCTAAACCTGAAAACAGCAAAGACTGACGCATCGTCGATAAATCACTGCTTAAAGGGTTCAGAATCGTAACATTGTGCTCCTCTTTTAAAGCAGAAGATAATTTTGCATATGTGGCTGTGGTTAATGAATTGGCCATCATTTCGTGAAACCCTTGAGAGTTCAGCTGAGAAGCAATTACATTTTGAACCTTATAATCTTCTGTTCTTGGAGAATTAGCAACTGTCGCATTGAATTTTTTAGAAAAATTAATGTTGTTGTATCCGTAAACTCTCAGAATTTCTTCGATCACATCAATTTCACGCTGTACATCTACACGGTAAGCAGGGATCGTTAAACCTAAACCTGAATCTGAAACGCTGTTTACTTTTATATCTAAAGAAACCAGAATTTTTTTGATGGTATCTTTTGGAATTTCTTGCCCAATAATTTTCGAAACGTGGCTGAAATTCAATAAAACTGAAAAATCTTCTACTTTTTTAGGGTAAACTTCTATGACATCAGAAGTGATTTTTCCTCCGGCTACTTCCTGAATTAAAAGTGCTGCACGTTTTAAGGCATATTCTGTAATGGTTGGGTCAATTCCTCTTTCAAATCTAAAAGAAGCATCCGTATTTAGTCCGTGTCTTTTAGCGGTTTTACGCACGCTAACAGCATCGAAATAAGCACTTTCTAAGAATATAGCGGTAGTTCCTTCTGAAACTCCGGATTTTTTACCTCCAAAAACACCCGCAATACAAAGTGGCCCTTTTTCGTCACAAATCATTAAATCTTCTTTGTGCAAGGTTCTTTCTACATCATCTAAAGTCACAAATTTAGTGCCCTCAGGAAGTGTTTTTACAATTACTTTTCCATTGATTTTCGCCGCATCAAAAGCGTGTAATGGCTGTCCTAATTCGTGTAAAACATAATTAGTAACATCGACAATATTATTTTTAGGAGTCAGTCCGATTGCTTTAAGACGATCTTGTAACCAGGCTGGAGATTCTTTAACCGTAATTCCGGAGATAGTTACTCCGCAATATCTCGGTGCCAAAAGAGGCTCTTCAACCGTAACGTCAATTTTTAAAGTACGCATGTCTACTCTGAAATTGCTCACTGATGGTGTAATTAATTCGATATTTACACCACGCTGCAGCATTCCGGCTCTTAAATCACGGGCAGTACCCAGGTGACTCATAGCATCTGCACGATTTGGAGTCAATCCAATTTCGAAAACTTCATCGTTGACAACTTTAAAAACTTCCGCAGCAGGAGTTCCCGGAACTAATCCTTCAGCTAAAACCATAATTCCGTCATGACTTGTTCCCAGACCTAATTCATCTTCGGCACAAATCATTCCGTGACTTTCTACTCCACGAATCTTTCCTTTTTTAATGGTGAATTCAGCACCTTCTTTATCGTATAGAACGGTTCCAATTGTAGCAACAGGTACTTTTTGTCCCGCAGCCACATTAGCAGCTCCGCAAACAATTTGAATAGGAGCTTCTAAACCAATATTTACAGTGGTAACTTTTAATCTGTCGGCATCAGGATGTTTTTCGCAGGTCAATACATGCCCCACAACAACACCTTGTAAACCGCCTTTGATCGACTGGTATTTTTCGACAACTTCTACTTCAAGCCCTAAATCCGTTAGTAGCTCTGAAGTTTGATCAGACGGCCAGTCCGTTTTAATAAATTGTTTTAACCAATTGTAAGATATTTTCATTTTGCTTTTTTATTCTTGTATGAGGTTACAAATATAAGAATTGCACATTGTAGTAAGAAACAATTTATTTGCTTTTTTCGGACTATTCTTTCAGAGAGAAATTTTAGAATATCTAAGTCTCTTTTTAACACCGAGAAACATAATTTTACATCTTCAAATAAGGCGTTTCACTTGGAGCAAATCGCATAGCATATGGGAGAGAATTGTATTTCTTTTATATGTTCTTTCAGTAAATAGAAACTATTTTTTTTATGTATTAATTTCTTTTAAAAAGACTTACTACATTGATTGTCAGGTATTTATATTGTTTGATTAAATTAACTCTTCAATGTGTTTTTTAATGTTTTCGGAGATCTTTTTTGTTGGCAGATCGTTTTCATCATCGCCAAACGGGTCTTCGATTTCTTCGGCAATAAGTTCTAAACTTGCCAGTACATAAAAGATGAAAACCACAACCGGAGCTACATAATAGCCTAAACTTACCGAATAACCAAAAGGAAGTGTCATGGTGTAGAAGAAGATAAACTTCTTGATAAAAGCGCTGTAAGAGTAGGGGATAGGGGTGTTTTTGATTCGCTCGCAGGCACCACAAATGTCTGTAAATGATTGCAACTCTTCGTTTAAAGTAATAAGCTGTTCTCCGCTGATTTTTTTATCTTCATACAGATCGTTTATTTTTTGAAAAATTATTCTTTTAACCTGATTTGGTTTGTGTTTGTGGTGATCAATTTCTAAATCTACATCTTCAAAAAGCTGCTTTCCGGTATCGGAATCATGCAGGTGTTTGTGCAATACGGAAGCGTAGGCAGGAATAAACTTTCTAAAGAATTTTTTATCATTTTCTTCTTTCAGCATGACTGAAAGTTTAATGGCCAGATTTCGGCTATTGTTAACAAGACCTCCCCAAAGTTTTCGACCTTCCCACCAACGATCGTAGGCCGTATTGGTTCTAAAAACCAATAACAATGAGATTACAAAACCCAACATCCCATGCATGATCGGGATGTTGTGGATATAGTCGTTTTTGCCAATTTTAAAATACGAGACTTCCAAATACCCTACAATCGAAGAATAAATTCCGATCGCAATCATAACCGGAAGTAGTTTTCTAACGGTATCCGATTTATGAAAATGAAAAATAAAAGTGAACCAATCTTTGGTGTTGTATGAGATCATTTGGACTTGTTTTGAAACAAATTTACTTTAAAAATTGATATTCCCGGCCAATTCTTTCAACGCAATCTCAGATAATTTTGCCTGAAATTGTGCATTGCTGTAGCGTACTTTAGCATTTACATAGTTTAATTGAGCCGTTCTGAAATCAAGCGTTGTAATAGTTCCAATTCTGAATTTATCTAAAGTAATATCTAAATTTTGTTTGGCAATCGTTACGTTGTCTTCTTCCAATCCAATCAATTCTAAATTGGTTAAATACGTTTGAAAAGCGGTACTTAACTGAGTATCGAGGATCATGTTTTGCTGTTCAATCGCAATTTGTGAGTTTTCGATCTGTAGTTTTGCTACCTTTTCATTTCGGTGTTGATTGAACCCGTCAAAAAGGTTTAAAGTGGCATTAAAACCATAGTTAAAACCTTTAGAAGAGTTCTGACTTGTAAATCCAAGACTGGACTGACTTTCGTTAAAGTTGTATCCTGAAGTCAGATTTACCACCGGATAACGGTCTGCTTTTACTTGTTTAAGCTGAAGTTCCGCAATACGTTTGTTGATAATCTGAGATTCTAAAGCCGGATTTTGCTTGTGAGCCAATTCTATTAAATCAACTAAAACGAGTTTATTATCCACAGCAACTACATTGGTTACGGTGAAATTTATTTTAGGATCACGTGCCAAATATTGGTTGAGTAAGATTTTAGCATTGGCATAGGATTCTTTTTGTCTCAATAAAGCAACCTGATCTGAATTTAAATCAACCTGCGCATTTAAAACTTCCAGTTTTGATGCTTTTCCAATGCTGAAACGGTTTTGAGCCAGCGTTAATCTTTGGTTCGAAATTACAATTGTGGTGTCTAATGCAGACAGTTGCTGCTGTTGTTGTACCAAATCAAAGTAAGCGCTGTTGACCTGTCCGATTTTGACCAATATCACTCTTTTCATTTCAGAATCACCCAGTTTTTGCAATTCTTTAAGCTGATCCAGTTTGGCAAACATTTTCATTCCGTCAAAAACGGTCCATCCCAAACTAACACCGTAGGCTAAACTGTTATTTTTGGCATTTCGTAAAGAGGTTGTAGTTCCGTCCTGACGTGTTTGCGAGGAATTGGTAACACTGTTATTATCGGTTACCGAAGCCGTGGCCCTTGGCAGCATTCCGGCGTTTCCAACTGTTACATTGGTTTCGTTTATTTTAAGGCTGTTTTTGGCAATCTTAATTTCGAAATTATTCTCTAAGGCGATCTTCATGGCGTCTTCAATGGTTAAGACTTCCTGCGCACTGCTTTTTGTTGTACAGAACAACAATAAAACGAGACTTGTTACTATTATTTTAGCTTTCATGTGATGAAGGATTAGCTGCGATTCGACTTTTTCAGAAGAGATTCGCAGCTTCTATATGGTTTCAGATTTTATATCAATTATTTCGTGTTTCTTTCATATTCATCAATATGATCAAATTCAGGATAATGTTTTCTCGCTTTGGACCACATTAAATAAATAGCAGGAATCACAAATAGGGTTAGAGCCAACGAAAAGATGGTACCTCCAACAATTACAACTCCCATACCAATTCTACTCGTAGAGGCAGCACCAAGTGACATTGCAATTGGCAAAGCTCCTAAAGCAATCGCCAAACTTGTCATTAAAATTGGACGCAAACGTGCTTCTGAGGCTTCTAAAATAGCTTCCAGTTTTGGTTTTCCTTGTTCGCGAAGCTGATTAGCAAATTCTACAATCAAAATACCATTCTTCGTCACCAATCCGATAAGCATTACCGTTCCAATCTGGCTAAAGATATTCCAGGTTTGATTGAAGAGCCATAATGAGAATAACGCTCCGGCAACCGCCATTGGTACGGTTAAGATGATGATAAGCGGATCGATAAAACTCTCAAACTGTGCAGCAAGAATTAAAAAGATCAGCAATAAGGCTAATCCGAAGGCGAAAGAAGTGTTTGAACTACTCTCAACAAAGTCTCTCGACTCTCCACTTAAATCAGTGGTGAAAGTATCGTTAAGTACTTTTGCTTTGATTCTGTCCATTTCCTGAATACCGTCGCTGATACTTTTTCCCGGTGCTAAACCTGCAGAAACGGTTGCCGACATATAACGGTTGTTGTGGTACAATTGAGGCGGATTACTTTGTTCTTCAATTTTAACCACGTTGTCCATCTGGATCAATTCTCCGCTTTTATTTTTTACAAACATAGAAGTCAGATCCAGCGGTTTCGAACGGTCTTTTTGATCAAACTGACCAATTACCTGATACTGTTTTCCGTTCTTAATGAAATACCCAAAACGCTGTCCACTTAAAGAAAGCTGTAACGTTTGTGCAATGTCAAGAATCGAAATTCCTAAACTCTCTGCTTTTTCACGATCAATACTTACGTTGATTTCGGGTTTGTTGAATTTTAAATTCACATCGGTAACCGAGAAAACGTCACTTTTACCCACTTCTTCCATAAAAACCGGGATTTTTTCTCTCAGTTTCTCAAAATTCGGAGCCTGAATGATATACTGAATCGGTAATCCTCCACGACGGTTTACAGCAATGGTTGGCTGTTGAATAACGGATGTTTTAGCATCCGGATATCGTTTGGTCATTTTGGTCAATTGATCCGCAATATCCTTCTGAGATCTTTTTCTCTGATCCGGTTCAACTAATGAAAGTCGGATAAAACCTGAGTTCGTGGCCGAAGCTCCAAAACCCGGTGCAGTAATAACCAGACTCACTTTTTTCTCCGGAATAGAATCGTCTACCAATCTCGAGATTTCCTGCATAAAACGATCGGTGTATTCGTAAGAGGATCCTTCAGGTGTAGTCATACGCATGGTCACAGAACTACGATCGTCATAAGGCGCAGTTTCTTTTGGCAGTATGGTAAAAAACAAATAGATCAATCCAAAACAAGCAATCAGAATAGGGAAACTAAGCCATTTTTTTGCGATAAAACGATTCAAAGAGTCGGCATAACCGCTGTTTAGTTTCTCAAAGAAAGGCTCGGTTTTGACGTAGAATTTAGATTTTTTCTGCTCTCCGCCTTTCATCAAATAGGCATTAAGCATTGGTGTTAAAGTCAGCGATACAAAAGCCGAGATTAAAACGGCAGCTCCAATGACGACCCCAAATTCCCTAAAGAGTCGGCCTACAAATCCTTCTAAAAATATGACCGGTAAAAATACGGCTGCAAGGGTTACCGAAATCGAGATTACGGCATAGAATATTTCATTAGATCCTTTAATCGCGGCTTCAATTGGCGACATGCCTTCTTCAACTTTCTTGAAGATATTCTCGGTCACAACAATACCGTCGTCGACCACCAGACCGGTGGCTAAAACAATCGCAAGCAGAGTCAATACGTTGATCGAAAATCCGAAAAGCCACATGATAAAAAACGTCGCAATCAAGGAAACAGGAATATCAATTAATGGTCTGAATGCAATAGCCCAGTCTCTGAAAAACAAGTAAATAATAATGATTACCAGAATAATGGATATCCCTAAAGTTTCGGCAACTTCTAATACTGATTTTTTTACAAAGATTGTATTGTCCAGTGCAATATTCAGTTTGATATCTTTTGGAAGATCCTTCTTTAAGGCTTCATACTTTTTGTAAAATTCAGATGAAATGTCCAGATAGTTGGCTCCCGGCATTGGTACTATAGCAAGACCAATCATAGGTAAACCGGATTGACTCAATTTTGTTTCGATGTTTTCAGGACCTAATTCAGCTCCTCCAATGTCGCTTAAACGAACAATCTTATCTCCGTTAGTACGAATGATAATGTTGTTGAATTCTTCCGGTTTTGAAAGATTACCAACCGTTTTTACGGTTAATTCGGTATTGTTTCCTGTTAGTTTTCCTGAAGGCAATTCAACGTTTTGGGAGTTTAAAGCATTGCGAACATCAGATACGGTACATTTATAAGCGGTAAGTTTTACAGGGTCAATCCACAAACGCATAGCGTAGCGTTTTTGCCCCCAGATTTGAACACCGCTGACTCCGGGAATGGTTTCCAAACGTTGTGAAATCACATTTTCGGCATAATCACTCAGTTCCAGAGAACTTCTGGTGTCACTTTGCACGGTCATCGAAATAATGGCATCACTATCGGCATCTGCTTTGGAGACTACCGGTGGGGCGTCAATATCCTGCGGCAAACTTCTGATGGCTTGAGAAACTTTATCACGAACGTCGTTTGCTGCTTCTTCCAGATTTTTATCCAGATTAAATTCAATGGTGATGTTGCTGCTTCCCTGATTACTGGAAGAAGTTATGTTTCGAATCCCATCAATTGCGTTAACCGCTTTTTCAAGAGGCTCTGTGATCTGAGATTCTATAATGTCGGAATTGGCTCCGGTATAGTTGGTTCGGATAGAAACCTGCGCAGGGTCGATCGAAGGAAATTCCCTAACACCTAAAAAGGTATAACCAATGAAACCGAATAGAATAATTAAAAGATTCAGTACGATGGTTAAAACAGGTCTTTTTATACTGGTTGTTGATAAACTCATACTGTTATTTCTGATTTTAGATTTTAGATTTTAGATTTTTTTTTTGAATAGCGGACAAAAGAGTATGGAATATAGAAAATAGATTGGAGCGTATTAAGTATCCCGTTAGACGTCATACATTTCACAACTCACATTTTACATTTTCTATTTTTTTACATTCACTTTTATTGGCGCCTCATTTTTAAGTGACATTACGCCACTGGTAATTAGAGTATCTCCGGCTTTTAGTCCTGACAGAATTAAAATAGAAGAGTCTGTTCTTGTCGTAGCGTCAACCATCACTTCTTTGGCTTTACCCATATTGGCAATGTATACTTTCTTACCGCTTTGTACCGGAATTATAGCTTCTGAAGGCACCACAATGGCATCTTTTACAATGTTTAGAGGCAGTTTTACATCGGCAAAAGTTCCTGGGAAAAGCTTTCCGTCAACGTTATCAGCAATAGCACGAATTTGCAGTGTACGTGTAGCAACTTCGACTTCCGGCTCGATGGCGTATATTTTTGCTGTATAGACTTTATCGGAACCTGAAACGGAAAAATCGATAGTTGATCCGGATTTTACTTGTGAAGCATATTTTTCAGGTATCGAAAATGTAATTTTTAGTTTACCGGTATTTACCAGTTTGGCAACCAGAACGGTAGGAGTGATGTAGGTGCCCGGAGAAATTGAACGCAAACCAACTTTTCCTGAAAACGGAGCTTTAACGGAAGTTTTGGCAATTTGAGCTCTGATTAACTGACTTTGTGCCTGTGCAGAAGCATGATCGGCTTTCGCAACGTCAAACTCTTCCTGACTGATAGCTTCCTTCTGAAGCAATAATTTTGCTCTTCTCTCATTTTCAGCAGCCAGACCTTCACGGGTTACGGCTTGTCTAAGTTGTGCTTTTAATTCGATGTCATTTACTTTAAAAAGTACCTGTCCTTTGTTTACAAAACTGCCTTCATTGAAGTAAATCCCTTCCACAATTCCGGAAACTTCACTTCGAATTTCAATTTGTTCATTGGCTTCAATAGAACCTGATAGTGACAGGTTGTTGTCGAAGGTTGCAGTTTTAACAACTATTCCGGTTACAGTAGTAGGAGTATCTTTGTCTCCAAACTTTTTCGATTCGTCGTTTTTCTTTTTATTCGACACGACTCTGTAGGCAATAAAACCTCCTAATACGATGATCAGTAGGGCGTAAACTAAGTTTTTTACTTTCATAAACTTGAGGTAAAGGTATTTTTTTGGTGTATGTTTTGAGTAAGCACACAAATTTAACTTTTTGTTGTGAAATCTGGAGAGCTTAGCTTTTATTTAACATTTGTACGTACAAACATTACATAAAACTAAACTTAGACTCTTTTTCTGCACCAAGGTTTAATACAGGAACTAAAAAAAACAAAATAAATAATCAACTCGTTGGTTTTAAATAATATAAAAATTACTTAATGCATAATCCCGATGCATCGGGATATATAAAAGTATATAAAAAGAAACCATAGTTGCAGCTGTGTTCAAAATAAGTCAAACGCCTGATTTAAAAATATTAATTCTATGTATGTACCTGTTAAAGAATGATTATATCCAACGGGTTAAATAAGTTAAAGTTTACATCCTTTTAAAACTTCTTTTCTATGGTTTTACCCACAAAAAGGGTAGAATTACGGTTTCTGCAAATCAAAAAAATCCGTTAAAGATGATTTTCGAAGCATTTTGTCCGATTTTATTTGCACTTTATCGATTTTATTCGTAACATTGATAGGCTTAAACAAAATGATCTGTTTTTTAAGGACTAATAATGTTTTTGAGAGTTAAGCGTTAAAATGTGTAGGTTTTTTATTTGATTTAAAGTTAAAATAGTTAAATAAATAAGCAGTGTAGTTAACAACTGTTTAGACATTTTTTAAGTTTCAACACCAAATTTACTTGTTTATGCTGAAAAAATTACTTGTTGGTTTATGGATGGCATTGTTGGTTGTTGCTATCTCATTTCTCTTCTGGCAGAATGAATTTAAATACAGTTTACCTACGCCGGTTCCTCAAAATTTCAAAGCGATAGCTCTAGGAAGCAAGATTGATTTAAAATGTTGTTTGGCAGATCGAAAACCCATTTTTATCCATTTCTTCAATCCCGACTGTCCTTGTTCTCGGTTTAACATTCCTCATGTTTCGGAACTCATTAAAAAGTATGGTGACCGGATTAATTTTAAAATTGTGGTGCTCAACAAAGAGAGGTCTTTCACTATAGCCGAAATTCAGAAAAAATTTGATGCTGAAATTCCGGTTTATTTCGATCAGGCTATAGCGAAAAGTTGTGGTGTATTCTCAACCCCGCAGGCTGTTCTTCTGGATGCTTCTCAGAATTTGTATTATCGTGGGAACTACAATAAAACCAGGTATTGTACCAATGCCGACAGTAATTATGCGCAAATAGCAATTGATTCCTTATTGAAACAGCATCATTCTCCTTCGTTTGATGTTTTAGCTCTGAGAGCTTATGGATGCTCGTTACCAAAATGCAATAAATAAACCAAATTCTTAACCAAAATCATTTTAATTTATGAAAACAAGAGCCAGTTTGAATGAACAAGATTATTTGCACAATTTCATGTCTACGATGACCCAACGATCGGACACCATTGTCAATTATGTTTTAGCGATTTATTTTCTGTTTGGAATTGCTTTAGCTTTTAAATATGATACGTTTGAAATCGGAGTAGGAGTAGGTGTTTTAAATTTGCTGTTGTATTATTCGGCAAAGTTTTTCTTTAAAAAATCTAACTTTTACCAGTATGTGCTGGCTATTGTTTTGGCCATATTTATGGCACAGTACATCTATCAAATGCATGGTTTGTTTGAGATGCATTTTACCGTTTTTATTGCCAGTACAATTTTAATTATCTATCAAAACTGGAAGCTCCAGATTCCTTTGACACTTTTGGTGGTCTTGCATCATGGGGCTTTGGCGTATTTGCAAAATCAGGTTTTCAACGACCCAAAAGGATTACAATTGTATTTTTCACAGGTTAATTTTGATGTGGAAACCTTTGTAATTCACGTCGTCTTGGCGGCAGTGGTATTTTTTATGAATGGGTATTGGGCGTATTATTTTAAAGAACACAGTCAAAACCACATTTCTAAAATTTCAGACGAATACGAATTAGAAAACATGAAGCTGGCTTCTGCAAAGTACAGTTCACTAACCGCTACTAAAGATTATAATGATTTCATTCACAGAACTACACTGGATTTGAAATTACCAGTAAGCTCTGTGCTTAAACTTATTGACGTTTCCAAAGGACACACAGACAATGATAAATTATTGAATTATCTGGAGATGATGCGTGAAAGCGCCAAGAGAATTGACGACCTGGTAAACGATATTCATGTGAAATCTACTGATAGCAGGAATTAAAACAACAACTTGCAGTGTGTTTTAAATCAGTGATTTATACATTTTAAAATACAGGCCTAAGATAAAAAATGGTATTGCTTATTAATTTTAAATACAGGATTTATGGACAACAGAATTACTCGCCCGACTCCATCCGACAGAGAAGTCGACTGGAACAAAACAAAAGTATTATTAAGTAAAACAGATACAAAAGGAACCATTTTATATGCAAATGAGGCATTTATTGATGTTTCGGGATATGATGAGCACGAATTAATCGGTCACGCTCATAATATTGTCCGTCATCCGGATATGCCGAGAGTTATTTTTAAATTTCTATGGGATAGTATTAAATCAAGTCAGAATATCCATGTCATTATCAAAAACATGTCTAAAACGGGACGATTTTATTGGGTGGTAACCGATTTTAAAATCATTGCAGATGGTGATGGTGAAATTGTTGGTTACTTCGGAACAAGAAAAGCTGTGCCGGAAGAAATCATTACCAAGTTTATTGATCCTCTGTATAAAAAACTGCTGCATATTGAGGAGGTAAGCGGAATGGGTGCTGCCGAAGATTATTTGATTGGCTTTTTAGAAGAACGCAAAAAAACGTATATGGAGTACATCGATCATTTGATTGCGACAGGAAAAGACGATAAGAACAAAATAAGCAAAGGACTTTTTAGTGGTCTGTTTGAAAAAAAAGCAGCTCCTAAAAAATAGAACTTTAACTAGGTTACATATACTTCATTGTAAAAGATAAGCATTCAACTTAGAAGAATTTGTCCCCCAACGAATTCAAATCACCAAAAACATCAGTTGTTAAAAGCTTGGCCTTTACCACAATGAAGTATATTTTTTTTTATAAATTTCCATAAGCCTTCGACTTCGCTCAGGGTGACCAAAGTATAGCGATATTTGGTTTAGTTTTCATAAGCCTTCGACTTCGCTCAGGGTGACCAAAGTATAGCTGTATTTAGTTTAGTTTTCAAAAGCCTTCGACTCCGCTCAGGGTGAACAAAGTATAGCGATATTTGGTTTAGTTTTCATAAGCCTTCGACTCCGCTCAGGGCGACCGCAATAGCTGTATTTGATTTAGTTTTCATAAGCCTTCGACTTCGCTCAGGGTGACCGTAGTATAGCTGTATTTATTTTAGTTTTCATAAGCCTTCGACTCCGCTCAGGATGACCGTAGTATAACTGTATTTGGTTTAGTTCTCAAAAGCCTTCGACTCCGCTCAGGTTGACCGTAGTATAGCTGTGTTTATTTTAGTTTTCAAAAGCCTTCGACTCCGCTCAGGTTGACCGTAGTATAGCGGTATTTAGTTTAGTTTTCATAAGCCTTCGACTCCGCTCAGGGTGACCGCAATAGCTGTATTTGATTTAGTTTCCATAAGCCTTCGACTTCGCTCAGGATGACCATAGCGTTCTTGTTTAGAATATCCGTAGTAAAACACAATATCAGTATCTTAACATCTCAGCACCTTAGAACCTTAGAACCTTAGTACCTTAGAACCTTAGAACCTTAACTAATATAATTCCAAATGTTTTTCTTCTTGGTCAGTTCGATAAAAACAGCCTTTAATATGGCGTGTTCTGGTTTTTGTAACGGTGCGTCCTCTTTTAGGATTTTCATGGCATAATTACGTGCCATACCTAGAATATCCCTGTCGCGGACAATATCGGCAATTTGAAGATTTAGAACGCCGCTTTGTTGTGTTCCCATCAAATCACCCGGGCCGCGTAGTTTAAGATCTACTTCGGCGATTTCAAAACCATCATTGGTCTGAACCATGGTTTCCATTCGTGTTTTACTGTCGGAACTTAATTTGAAACTCGTCATCAGAATACAATAACTCTGTTCGGCTCCACGTCCTACACGTCCACGCAGCTGATGCAATTGCGACAGACCAAAACGTTCTGCGCTTTCAATGATCATTACACTGGCATTAGGAACGTTAACACCAACCTCAATTACAGTGGTGGCTACCATGATATTGGTTTTACCTTCAGAAAAACGTTTCATCTCAGCATCTTTATCAGCAGGTTTCATTTTGCCATGCAGGATAGAAATAGCGTATTGAGGTAATGGAAAATCACGAGAAATACTCTCATAACCGTCCATCAGATCTTTAAAATCCATTTTTTCTGATTCCTGAATCAACGGATAAACAATATAAATCTGTCTCCCTAATGCAATTTCATCACGCAGGAATTTCCAGACTTTCAAACGATTACTGTCGTATCGGTGAACCGTTTGAATTGGTTTTCGTCCGGGAGGTAATTCGTCAATTACAGAAATATCTAAGTCCCCATATAAACTCATTGCCAAAGTTCTCGGAATAGGAGTAGCGGTCATAACCAAAACGTGCGGAGGAATTTCGTTTTTCTTCCACAATTTCGAACGCTGTTCTACGCCAAAACGATGCTGTTCGTCAATTACAGCGAGTCCCAGATTCTGAAATTTTACCTTGTCTTCCAGTAGTGCATGTGTACCAATTAAAATTTGCAAACTTCCGTTTTCCAGTTCTTCGTGAATTATTTTTCGGGCTGCAGTTTTACTTGAACCTGTTAAGAGTTTTATGTTGATATTTAGCGTTTTAGCTAATTCAGATAAACCGATAAAATGCTGATTGGCAAGGATTTCTGTAGGAGCCATTAAGCACGCCTGAAAACCATTGTCTATCGCCAAAAGCATACTCATAAAAGCCACAATTGTTTTTCCGGACCCCACATCTCCCTGCAGCAATCGGTTCATCTGGGCATTGCTTCCCATATCAGAACGAATCTCTTTGATTACTCTCTTTTGAGCATTTGTGAGGCTAAAAGGTAAATGATTCTGATAAAATTCATTAAAAAACGTTCCTACCGTAGTAAAAGGATGTCCTTTTATTTTATGCTTTCGAATAAGGTTTTTAGTGATTAATTGAAGTTGTATAAAAAACAATTCCTCGAATTTTAGTCGGTATTGCGCTTTCGCTAAAGCATCAGTGCTTTTCGGAAAATGAATGTTGAATAAAGCGGCTCTTTTAGAAATAAGCCGTAGTTCCTCGATTAGATAAGCTGGAAAAGTTTCGGTAAATAGAGCCTGAGTTTCCAGAAACAGCTGTTCCATTAGTTTGTTAATGGTACGGTTCGAAATCCCTTTATTAGCCAGTGTTTCGGTGGAAGGATATACAGGCTGCATGGCCGAACGAAGACTTCTTTCATGTTCGCTCCACAATTCAATTTCCGGATGTGCCATACTAAATTGACTTCCGTATAGCGAACATTTTCCAAAAATCACACAAACCTCATTCAGTTTCAGACTTTCACGAATCCATTTATGCCCTTGAAACCAATTTAGATCTATTTGCCCCGTGTCATCAACAAAAGTAGCTACAAGTCGTTTTTTATTCTTTGCAAATTCGACGGTTTTAATATTGATTATTTTTCCAATAATCTGCACCTCAGATCCTGTATTCTGAAGTTCATTAATTTTATAATAACGCGTTCGGTCTATATATCTGTTCGGGAAAAAATTAACCAAATCTCCGTATTTATGAATCCCAAGTTCCTTTCGAAGCAGCTGACCACGACTGGGACCAACGCCTTTTAGGTATTCAATGGGGGTTTCAAGGAGATTGTTGGACATTTCGGTAATTGTAGATTTTAGATTTTTAGAGTATAGAGCAAAGAACAATGAGTATAGAACAAAGAGACAAGATTTTAGAGCAAAATCTATAATCTCGCCTCTTTGCTCTATTTTCTATTTTCAAATCGCTTTCATAACTGCGAAGATAAATTTTAATTGGGAAATTTGAAAGTCTGAAATAATTCATTGGCTATTTTAATAAATAAAGATATTGAGTAGATTTGTTCAGATGTTTTTAGACCAAACCCCTTTATAATGACTAACGAAGAAAAAGTTCCTTTTGAAACCATGAATTTTGCCGGTGTGACTTTCAAGGTGATTAACCGACCTGAAGCACATACTATTATTGGCGATCTTACTGATTTTAACAATCAAAAAATATACAATGTTTTTGAAGATACCTGGCGTTTTCCGGATTACGAAGACAATCCTATATTTCTCTTAGCGGAAGATGATGTCGAAATGGATACGTTTGAAATGGATTACAGTACAGATGAAAATCAGGATGTTTTTATACTCGGATTTATTTTCAAAGGCAATCTAACGGTTAAAAAACTTATTAGTTCTTTTGACACAGATAATTCACCTGCTCTGATCGTTTTAGGAGAAACAATTACTGCAAACATTACCTTGTTTGGAAGTGTACATTATTTAGGTGGCGGCTTAAAATGCGATTCACTTTTAGGAGAATACAATCATGGAGAACTTTTTGTAAAGGGTGATGTTACCGCCTGGTTGATCTACAGTGATGATATGTGGATGCATTTTGAACGTTTTACCAATGTTCAGGCAATTGTTAATGTGGGCAGACCTGATGTTTTGATTTGCAGTAATCTGACGGATACAGACGGATCAATCGTAATCATTGAAAATTACCTTCCTTCGACACACCGATTGAGTGATATCGTAAATGATTCTTTTATTGAATATTCCGATGATGGTACGGAGATCCTGGGTAATAATTACTATGATGATTGCTTTAAAAAAGGACTTTCAATTGTTGATCAGAGCAAATCAGATCAATATTTGTATACTGATTTTCGCGCTCAGTTTAGAGAAGCCGTAGAAACGGTAGTTGAGATGGAAAAATTCAAAACTGAGGAAAGGCTTTACAGCAATATTGGAAATACCACACATTTGTTTGTTTCTTTTGATTATGAAGGAAAGAAATACAGTCAGCTTTCAGAAGAAATTGGAAACGGATTTAATATTAGGATGCGTGGTTTATGGTGTCATGATACGGAAGAAATTACACTCATTCTCGAATATCTGGATGAAGAGGGGAATCCGAAATACCAATGGATGAATGATGAAACGACAAACGGAATAGAGTTTTATTGCATAAAACGTGCTGTAATAGAAGCTTTTTATTCTCTGACTTCAGAGACTGAAGAGGAAGAGGAAAGTGAAGAAATGGAGGAAGATGAAGAATACGACAACAGCTTTTCACTGGAAGAATTTGCTGTGCAGTTTGGCAAGTATGCTTTACCGGCAGATTTAGTAAAGCTGTACGAGTTTGAGCAGGAATATGGCCCAGAAACTTATTCGGAATGTTTTGGTTTGACTATTACAGAAGACAAGACCGGTATAAAAACATGGTCGGAAAAAGAAGCCTTTTACAATAGTTTTATCGAGTTTGCAGGAGCCAACGGTTCCGGAAGTTCGTATGCTTACTGGCTGATAAATGAGGATTTAAACGATTGCCCGATAGTCGTGTTTGGCGATGAAGGAGGTATTCATATAGTAGCCGAAAACACCAGTAAATTAATTCATCTTCTGACTTTAGATACCGAAATTTCAGTTGATTTCGATTCGGCTTATTTTTACAAAGACGAAGAGTATTATGAAGAGAACGAATATAAGGAAGAGTTTCAGCAATGGGTTAAAAGTGAGTTCAGTCTTGATGCGTTAGAAACCAATGAAGAAACAGAAGAAATTGTAAGCGAGGCTCAAAAGAAATACAAAAAACGACTGAATGATTTCTTAATCAGTTTTGATATTGAAATAGGCGAAAACGACGAGTAATTCTCAGAGAGTTCAAGAGCTCTACAAAATCGAAATTTCTATCTTTGAATAAAATTTATAAAAATGACTACACATTTAGCACTTTTACGCGGAATCAACGTTTCCGGTCACAACATGATAAAAATGGAAGCTTTGAAGACAATGTTAGAAAACATGGGCTTTCAAAACGTACGCACTTACTTGCAGTCCGGAAATGTATTTGTGGATACAGAAGAAGAAAGTGCTTCAAAAGTAGGTTTTATGATCAAACAGGAGATTTTTAAAGTTTTTGGACATGAAGTTCCTGTGATTGTAATTGCTAAAGAAGACCTGGAATTGTGCTTTTCTAACAATCCATTTTTAAAAGAAAAAGATATTGACATCAAGAAACTCTACATTGTTTTTGTTTCGATTGCTTTGAAAAAAGAAAGCATACACGATTTAAAAATCAGTCAGTTTAAGCCCGATGAAGCCAGTATTGATGAAAACAGAATCTATATTAAGTATGATATAGGTGCCGGAAAGACAAGATTAGAACTTAAATACATTGAGAAAAAACTAAATGTAATAGGAACAATGCGTAACCTGAATACCGTTACCAATTTGCTGGAGATGTATGTTTAGGTTTTTAGATCTTTAGATTTTTGGATTGTTGGATCTTTAGATTGTTGGATCTTGATTGAAGAAACGCGAAAGACAGAGTCCCGGAACTAGTTTTTAGAAATTAATTCGTCGTAAGATCTAAGTAGTCTAAGCTAGTCTAACAATCTAAAGATCTAATAATCTATCTACTCTCTCATCCATTTTAACATCGTCGGAAAAGCCGGTTTTCCCTCCTTAGCAGCATTATCAACTCCTAAAGCGAGACCGATCCACTCAAGAAAAGGCAGACCAATAAAATTTCCTGAAGTAAAATTAGAGATCAGCCATTCAGAATCATTTTTATAACCATTAGGATGAAAAACCAGCTCGATTGGTAATTCTAAATGAGAACATGCGGCAAATGACCATAAAATAGCGGCCATTTCTTCGGCTTCAGTGGGCCAGTTAGAGGCTATTTTTTCGGTTCCAACGAGTTTTCTGTCGGAAGAACTGGTAACGGCAAGATGCCCCGCTTCGTGCAAAATATCACCCGGATATAATAATTTATCATAATCAATAATAACACAATTCGGACCTAAATCTAAACCCGGCAGAAAAGTGTCATTCAATTCCTTTTCAATTACATCTATTCCAATTTCAGTAAGAAAAGATATAATTTTCTTTATTTCTGAATTTTCTTTCGTGAACATATTCTCGTTTTAAATCAAATCGCAATACCAAAATCCATAATCAAAAGCATCACTGGAATTGGTGTCACAAGCAGAGTTTGACGTTTCCTGAGTTTTAGGCTTTTCATACTTGCGGTAAACAATTTCTCCAATTTCAAAAGGAACAGGTTCGGAGAAAATTGGCCCATCAAAAGTAAAAGTATGAAATTCACCATTTTCACCACAAACATCTACGTTTTCAGGTAAGTCGTTAATGAAATCCTGATCGATAATTCTTCCCACAAAACTTTTATCTAAAAACCGCTCGTTTACACATACCACAATCGTTTTAAATCCAAGTGAAATGAATTCTTGTATCAAATCCTGAGTCGGAATTTTCCAAAGAGGGAATACACCTTCAAAACCTATTTTAGCCAATTGAGTCTCGCGATACTTGCGCAAATCTTCCAGAAAAATATCGCCAAAAATGGAATGTGTGATTCCAAGACTTTTTAATTCAGCTAAGGTTTCATTCATAACACCTTCATAGGTCTCCATCGTGGGCATCTCCGGGATTTGCATGATTTTCAAAGGTAAACCGAGACTTTTTGCTTGCGCTTCCAACAGTTCTACACGAACACCATGCATAGAAATTCGCTGGTATTGCTGATTAACACTTGTCAGTAAACATTCAATTTTGAAATCAGGATTTTGCAAAATTTTATAGAGGGCAAGAGCAGAATCTTTTCCGCTGCTCCAGTTAAATAAAGCTTTTTTAGGTATTGGCATGCTGTTGTAATTTTGTCTGGTAAACTTACAACTTTCATTCGATTTGTTTGTCAAACCTTTGTAACTTTGGAATTTCGCCCACAAATTTGGTTCAATGAAATATACGCTATTATTTTTTACCGCTTTTACTTTTGCGCAGCAAACACAATTTGTTGATTTTAAAACCGTTTCCGGACAATTGACTGTAAATGCTGTCGAAAAAACAATTTCAGGCACAGTCGATTATCAATTTGAGATTCTGAAACCGATTGATACGATCAGGATTGATGCAAAAAATATGGCATTTTCTAATGTTCAGATAGATAACAGAGAAGCTGTTTTTATAAGTACAGATAAAGAATTGAAGATTGTCGGTAATTTCCAAAAGGGAGAAAATCATCTTACTTTTCAATACAGCGCCAAACCAAAACAAGCCCTGTATTTTGTGAATATGGACAACTCGGAAGTACAAATATGGACACAAGGACAGGGAAGGTATACCAGCAATTGGCTTCCAAGTTTTGATGATGTAAACGAAAAGGTAGTATTTCGTTTAGGAGTAACATACGATAGTGCTTATCAGGTAATTTCGAATGGTATTTTAGAGAATAAAAAAATAAACGCCAATCAAACACAGTGGCAGTATAAAATGGAGAAACCAATGAGTTCTTATCTTCTGATGCTTGCCATAGGAAAGTATGATAAAAAAGAGCTAAAGGCAAAATCCAGAATCCCATTAGAGTATTATCTGGAAAACAAAGATGCAGATCGTTTTGAACCAACTTACCGTTACTCTAAACGTATTTTTGATTTTTTAGAGAAAGAAATAGGAGTTAAATATCCATGGGAAATCTATCGCGAAATTCCGGTTCGTGATTTTTTATATGCCGGTATGGAAAACACCACTTCAACACTTTTCGCTACCCGTTATGTAGTGGATTCCATCGGTTTTGAAGATCGAAACTATACCAATGTAGATGCACATGAATTAGCACATCATTGGTTTGGTGACCTTATTACAGCCGAAAGCAGTACGCATCACTGGCTCCAAGAAGGTTTTGCAACCTATTTTGCTGCTTTGGCCGAAAGAGAAATTTACGGTGATGATTTTTTCTACTCCAAATTGTACGACACCGCACAACAGATAAAATTTGCCTCCAGGACCGATTCTATTCCGGTTTTAAATGCAAAAGCAAGCTCTTTGACTTTTTATGAAAAAGGAGCCTGGGCATTATTTGTATTACATGAATCTATTGGCGATAAAGCATTCAAAAAAGCAATAAAGAGTTATCTTAAAAAGTATGCTTATCAAACGGTAAATACACAAAACTTCTTCGATGAAATAAAAAAGGTCTCTGACTTTGATTTGGATAAATTTCAGAAAACCTGGTTGGAATCAATCGTTTTTGATACAGCAACAGCCAATACTTTATTGAGTAAAAACAAATCGATTCAGGTTCGATTAGAAGTTGATAAATTAAAAAAGACAGCTTTAGCAGAGAAAGAAGTATTTCTAAGTAAAACTTTAGATTCAGATATTTATTATTCTGTAAAAGAAGCTATTGTTAATCAATTAGAAAATGAAAAATACGAATCAAAGAGAGCCTTATTATTGCAAGCTCTGAAAACTAATGAACTTCAGGTTCGGCAGGCAGTTGCGGCTTCTTTGACTAAAATTCCAGAAGACTTCAGGGTGGAATATGAAAGCTTGCTTGACGATAAATCATATCAAACACAGGAAGTTGCTTTGTATTGGCTATGGAGAAACTTTCCCGAGCACCGTACCCGATATTTGGACAAATCAAAAAATTGGGTTGGTTTCAACGACTACAATTTAAGAACACTATGGCTTTCATTAGCACTTTCAACACCTAATTATACAAATGATTCAGAAGTCTTAATCTCAGAGTTAATTGCTTTCTCTTCTGCAAAATATGAAGCTACAACCAGGCAAAATGCTTTAGAAAAACTGATTGCTTTTAAGATTATCAATGATGCTGTTTTAACGAACTTAGTTTCCGCGACAACTCATCACATGTGGCAATTTTCAAAGTTTGGAAGAGATACAATTCGACTTTTGCTAAAAAATACAGATTTGCGTGCTTCGTTTGAAAGAATTTTGACTAATTTAAACCCCGATGAACAATTTCAACTAAAACGTTTATTGGCAGAGGAGGTGAAGAAATAGCAATTTTTAGTAGTAATAAAAACAGATTGGAGTAATTTTTAAAAAAATACCATTGAATACTTTTAACTCCTAACTCAAAACCCACAACTTAAAAAAATATGAGAGCATTGGTTATTTCTGGTGGAGGAAGTAAAGGGGCATTTGCCGGCGGTGTCGCACAATATCTGATCGAAGAGAAGAATCACGAGTATGATTTGTTTATAGGTACTTCGACCGGTAGTTTACTTATACCTCATTTAGCCTTGGGACACATTAAGAAAATTCACTCTGTTTATACCAATGTTACCATGGCCAGTATTTTTAATATTTGCCCATTTGTTGTGAAAAATAAAGACGGAGTAGACATTGTAACCATAAATCATTTTAACGTATTACGACAGTTTTTCAAGGGAAAACGTACTTTCGGTGAAAGTAAAGGTTTAAAGAGATATATAAAGAACAATTTTTCTATATCAGATTTCAATAAACTAAAAAAACTTGACAGTGACATTGTTATAACGGTAACTAATTTTACCAAGAATGAAGCAGAATACAAATCGGTGAAAGATTGCACTTATGAAGAATTCTGTGAATGGTCCTGGATCTCCAGTAATTATGTTCCTTTTATGAGCCTTGTTGAGAAAAACAATTACGAATACGGGGATGGAGGCTTTGCGAGTTTAGTTCCAATCCGCGAAGCCATTAATCGCGGGGCAACAGAAATTGACGTCATCATTCTCGAAACCGAGGTAAATATGGACAAAACGGTTATCGGTAAGAACCCGTTTTCTTTAATGATCGATTTGTTTCGAATTGCTTTAGACCAGGTCGAAAAACATGATATTACCATTGGGAAGCTTCTCGCAAACAATAAAAATGTAAAACTTAATCTGTACTACACCCCAACAAAACTAACCGATAATGCCCTTATTTTCAATCAGGAAGTCATGAAAGAGTGGTGGGAACAAGGCTATGAATATGCCCAAAATAAATCTGAAGTTATGAGTGATAACAGATAGTCTTTCTTAGATTTGCTT
The DNA here is from genome assembly GCF_903469665.1 of Flavobacterium sp. UGB4466. GTDB lineage: Bacteria > Bacteroidota > Bacteroidia > Flavobacteriales > Flavobacteriaceae > Flavobacterium > Flavobacterium lipolyticum. Next base: position 23,705 of record NZ_CAGKLC010000064.1, read on the forward strand.
AGATTGTTAGATTTTTGGATCTTTAGATTATTGGATCAATTGAAAAACACTCCTTATAAGGTTTAGTTTCAAAATAAAAGTAGTCCAAGCCAGTCTAATAATCTAAAGATCCAACAATCCAAAAATCCAGACTAGAAAAGCTCCGTTACTTAGATCTTTAGATTGTTGGATCAATCGAAAAACACTCCTTATAAGGTTTACTTTCAAAACAGAAGTAGTCCAAGCCAGTCTAATAATCTAAAGATCCAACAATCCAAAAATCCAGACTAGAAAAGCTCCGCTACTTCATTCTTGATATACGCCAAAGCGGCATTGCTTGGAGATTGCTTCTCCAATAAATCATTTAAAATTACTTCACGCAATTTATCAGCACTGTCTACACGATCGCTCATGGCAGTTTTGCGGATGATTTGTATGGTCGAATTTTTTGCTGTGGTAATAATCGTCCAGCATTCATCCGACATATAAATTTGTTGGGTTAAATTGTGCTCAAACTCTTGTTCGATCTGATCAATCACGAAATTCTCGTAATCGTGTTTTTCATTTGAGACTGGAGCGATACGGATCAATAATTTGGTCAGATTGATACGCTCTAAATATAAAGTCATACGCTCGTAAGCTTGTAAGCGTATAGGTAAAGATTCTTTATGTGCTTCTTTGTTTAATAAAAAATTACGCTTTTTATCGAAATTCTTAATGTGCAGTTCAAAAAAACTGTAGGCAACAAATCCGGTAACGACAGCAGGTAAAGTGTAACTGGCTAATTCTATAATTCTTGTAAAATCCATTGGGTTTAAATTTTTAGCAAAAATATACTTTTCGGGGAGAAATCCACTTTAAAATTATTGTAATAACAAACTGGAAGTATACTTTTGTGATGAGATTTTAAAACTACTTCAAATACAGCCTGAATGGACACCTACATTATAATTTTACTTTGTTTAGCTGCTTTTGCGGCAGGATTTATTGATGCTATAGTAGGCGGCGGCGGATTAATTCAAACACCAATGGGTTTGATTCTATTGCCAAATTTACCGGTTTCTACCGTTATAGGTACTCTGAAGTTACCTGCTTTTACCGGAACTTCTTTCGCAGCCTTTCAATACCTCAAAAAAGTTGTAATTCAATGGAAACTTTTAATCATCATGATGTGTTTAGCTGTTCCCTCTGCATTTCTGGGGTCCACGCTGCTAACCTACGTTAGCAACGATTTTATGAAACCTCTTTTATTGGTAGTATTATCACTTTTGCTGATTTATACGTATACCAAGAAGAATTTCGGACAACATGAAGCCAAAGATCATTCGGCCGGAATACAAATACTGTATGCCGTTGTTATCAGTGTAATTGTTGGTTTTTATGATGGTTTTATCGGTCCTGGAACCGGCAGTTTTTTCGTGGTGGCTTTCATAGCACTTTTAGGATTTGATTTTCTTCACGCGTCCGCAAATGCCAAAATGGTAAATCTCGCTACCAACTTCGGCTCGATTTGTTTGTTTATGATAAAAGGGAAAATAATCTGGACAATCGCAATTCCAATGGCGATAAGCAACGGACTTGGTGGTTGGCTTGGCGCAAAACTCGCCATTAATAAAGGAAACGGTTTTATTCGTGTTTTCTTTTTAGTGGTCGTAATTGGTACGTTAATCCGATTTTCTTACGATGTGTTTTATAAATAGGTGCTGAGTTGCTAAGATTCTAAGGGTCTAAGTTTTCCATTGGTTTTCGTTTCTAATAAATAACTATTAATAAATTTCATACATTGTAATAAATAATTCTCTTGAAAGTTTAGATAAACATGTCCACTAAATAGGTTAGTGCCTGATAATCTATATTATTAGAAAAACAAAAATCTTAGCACCTCAGAACCTTAGAATCTTAGTAACTTATTAAAGCTATAATTCTTAATTTTGCATCACTATGGAGAAAAATTTCATGCAAAAGTACATTGACCAGCTCAATGAAGCGCAACGACAACCTGTTTTGAAAAAAGACGGGCCAATGATTATTATTGCTGGAGCAGGTTCGGGAAAAACCCGTGTTTTAACAATTAGAATCGCCTATTTAATGGCTCAGGGTATTGATGCTTTCAATATCTTGTCGCTTACTTTTACGAATAAAGCTGCCCGCGAAATGAAGCACAGGATCTCAGATATTGTGGGAGCTTCTGAAGCAAAAAACCTTTGGATGGGAACTTTTCACTCGATTTTCGCGCGTATTCTTCGTGCAGAATCAGACCATTTGGGTTACCCTTCTAATTTTACGATTTATGACTCTCAGGATTCTGCCAGACTGATTTCTTCTATCATAAAAGAAATGCAGCTGGATAGGGACATTTATAAACCAAAACAGATTTTAGGTCGTATATCAAATTACAAAAACAGTTTGATTACAGTTAAAGCCTATTTCAATAATCCTGAATTGGTTGAAGCGGATGCCATGGCAAAAAGACCGCGTTTAGGAGAGATTTATCAGCAATACGTTGAGCGCTGTTTTAAGGCCGGCGCTATGGATTTTGATGATTTGTTATTGAAAACAAATGAGTTATTGACCAGATTTCCAGAAGTTCTAGCAAAATATCAAAACCGTTTTCGTTATATTTTGGTGGATGAGTACCAGGATACGAACCACTCTCAATACCTGATCGTAAGAGCGTTATCTGATAAATTTCAGAATATTTGTGTGGTTGGAGACGACGCTCAGAGTATTTATGCTTTCCGTGGAGCGAATATCAACAATATTCTGAACTTCCAGAAAGATTACGAAGGCGTAATCATGTTTCGTTTAGAGCAAAATTACCGTTCCACCCGTAATATCGTGGAAGCAGCAAATACGGTGATGGAACATAATAAAACCAAACTTGATAAAGTTGTTTGGACGGCAAATGATTTTGGCGCAAAAATTAAAGTCCACCGAAGTTTAACAGATGCTGAAGAGGGACGCTTTGTAGCCAGTACGATTTTTGAACAAAAGATGCAAAACCAACTGCATAATGGTTCGTTTGCCATCTTGTACCGTACCAATGCACAGTCACGTGCGATGGAGGATGCACTTCGTAAACGAGATATTCCCTATCGAATTTACGGTGGTTTATCCTTTTATCAGCGCAAAGAAATTAAAGATGTTTTGTGCTACCTTCGTTTGGTAATCAATCCGAAAGACGAAGAAGCCTTGATTCGTGTAATCAATTATCCGGCACGTGGAATTGGAGATACAACCGTCGAAAAACTTACGATTGCGGCAAATCATTACAAACGTTCGATTTGGGAAGTAATGGTTAATATTGACAAAATCGATTTAAAATTAAATGCCGGAACAAAGAATAAAATCAGAGATTTTGTTACGATGATCCAGAGTTTTCAGGTCATCGATCAGAATCAGGATGCTTTTTATGTTACAGATCATGTCGCTAAGAAAACAGGACTTGTCCAGGAATTAAAAAAAGATGCCACGCCGGAAGGAATGGCTAAAATTCAAAATATTGAAGAGCTCTTAAACGGTTTAAAAGATTTTACTGAAGGACAAAAAGAGATTGATGGTGCAAGAGGAGCTTTGTCTGAGTTTATGGAAGATGTGGCATTGGCTACAGATTTAGATAAAGATACTTCTGATGAAGATCGTGTGGCATTAATGACGATTCACCTTGCTAAAGGACTTGAATTCCCCCACGTTTTTGTAGTAGGAATGGAGGAAGATTTATTCCCAAGTGCAATGAGTATGAGTACACGCAGTGAATTGGAAGAAGAACGCCGTTTGTTTTATGTAGCGCTTACCCGTGCCGAACATCAGGCTTATTTGACCTATGCACAATCACGTTACCGTTGGGGAAAACTGACCGACAGTGAGCCATCGCGTTTTATTGAAGAAATTGATGGGCAGTACCTGGAATATTTAACACCGGCCGAAACCAATTATCGCTATAAATCTCCAATCGACGGAGATATTTTTGGAGATATTGATAAGTCAAAACTACGATTGATAAAACCTGTAGGAAGTACACCGCCTAAACATGTTACAGCTAATGAGCCAAAATCGGATTTGAATATTCGAAAATTAAAACCCGTTACTGGAACCAGTCCAAACAATGGAGCCGCCAATTTGTTTGATAATAAGCTCACCATTGGAAACATAGTGATGCACGAACGTTTTGGGAAAGGTGAAATCGTCAACATGGAAGGTGTTGGTGCTGATAAAAAAGCTGAAATAAAATTTGAAGTGGGCGGAATCAAGAAATTGTTGTTAAGATTTGCTAAATTAGATGTTGTAGGGTAAAAAGAGTATAGAGAAAAGATGATAGAAAATAGATTTTTAAAGAAATTTAATTTTTTATAACTGGATTTGATTTTCAACCCTCTTAAATTTTCATTACTTTTTAAAAGGATAAAGATTCTATAAATCTATTGTAATTGTAATGTTGTGGTTTATTTTAAAAATTTAAAAAGAACTAAAGATCAGTCTTTGTTCTATAATCTAACTTCTTTATTCTAAAAAAATGGCTGAGTTCATAAAAATATATTCGGACAAACCCAGTGAAGCTGCAATAGCCAAAGTGGTAAAAGTACTTCAGAGCGGTGGTTTGGTGATTTATCCAACTGACACCGTTTATGGTTTAGGTTGTGATATTACCAATTCGCGTGCTTTAGAAAAAATTGCAAAAATAAAAGGCGTCAAATTAGAGAAAGCAAATTTCTCGTTCATTTGTCACGATTTAAGTAATTTATCGGACTATGTACGCCAAATTGATACATCAACGTTTAAAATTCTTAAAAGAGCATTACCAGGACCTTATACTTTTATTCTGCCTGGAAACAATAATCTTCCTAAAGAGTTTAAAAAGAAAACAACGGTAGGAATTCGTGTACCAGACAATAATATTATTCTTGAAATTGTTCGTCAGCTTGGAAATCCGGTGGTCTCAACTTCTATTCGTGATGAAGATGATGTAATTGAGTATACCACAGATCCTGAACTGATCTTTGAAAAATGGCAAAATCTGGTTGATTTGGTTATTGATGGCGGATATGGCGATAATGTAGGGTCTACAATTATTGATTTATCAGAACACGAGCCGGTAATCGTTAGAGAAGGAAAAGGGGATGTTGGTATTTTGTAAATTAAAACTTAAATTATTCTTCAAAAATTAAGATTGTAAATTAAAAATTTTGTTAATTAGTAATATAATTCTATTACAAATTCTATGAAAAACATAATTTGCATTTCTTT
>NZ_CAGKLC010000065.1 GCF_903469665.1 Flavobacterium sp. UGB4466
TGTCACAAGAGACAAAAAACAAGACATAAGATAATTCTTAGAAAAACCTCATCAAACAAACTTTCATTTATTTTTGAAAGTTTAAAAACTTTTACTTACATTTGTTTCATGGAATTCAAAGAAGCAAAAAATAAGTTCGTACAAACCTGGGGAGCATTAGGTTCTCAGTGGGGTATTAATAAAACCATGGCGCAGATTCATGCGCTGTTAATGGTTTCGCACGAAGCTGTTTCTATGGAAGACATCATGGAGGAATTACAAATTTCACGCGGAAACGCCAGCATGAACCTGAGAGCTTTAATGGATTGGGGAATTGTGTACAAAGAGTTCAAAGCCGGAGAAAGAAGGGAATTCTTTACTGCTGAAAAAGATCTTGACGAACTGGCCGTAAAAATTGCCAGAGAAAGAAGCAAAAGAGAAATTAAACCTGCTCTTAAAATATTAAAAGAAGTTTCTACAATTGGAGCAAATGATACTGCTGAAGAAAAACACTTTGTCGATCAGACTTCTAAATTGTATGATTTTGTTTTAAAGGCAGATAATATGATGGATAAAATGACCGAATTTAATGAAAATTGGCTGGGACGTCTTGTCCTTAAAATCATGAAATAAAAAAATTTAATCATAACTTTCATTTTTTTCTGAAAGTTTAAAACAACTCAAGCAACTATGAAAACCGCATATTTAAAATACATCAATACATTTGCCATTGCCCTTCCTTTACTAATTGCATTAACCTATCCGTTTTTTGATATAGGTGTTCTCTTATACGCTATATTAGCTATTGCTGCTACCGGCTTTATTCAATTTTGCTTAGCGGTAGTAATGTTTATAGAAAATCCAAGGGATACAAGTATACATATATACATGGCGGGTGTGCTGATCTTCTTCCTACTATGGTTACGCAATCACATTGTTGGTTATGATAACTTTTTAACTGTTATCTTAGTCCCTGCTCCTTTTCTGCTTTCATTTTATCTCTCTTTTTTAGTTTATATAAAACGATAATTATAATTCTCAGGAATTTAAAAAACAAAGCTTTATATTTCATATTTTTCTGAAAGTTTAAAACAAATAATAACTATGAAAAACCTAAACTATTTAAATTACTTTTTTGTTGGATTACCATTAATCTTCTATTCGCTATCGCTAATAATCGAGGAGTTTATATTTTTAGGAATGCTTTCAACAATTCTAACCGGAATATTTCAGGTTACTATCGGAATACAAATGATACGGGATGAACCTCAGGATAAGAATCTTAAAATTTATATAGGAAGCGTTGTGCTGTTTTTTTTCTCACTCTTCCTCTTTTACAAACTGGAATTACATGATTTTTTCAGTTTTACCCTATTTGGCATACCTCCTTTTATCGCAATTTATCTCTCTGTAATAATCTTTAAAAAAGCACACCAATGAATTTCTTAAAAGCAGAATGGAAAAACTTAGCACTTTTTAATTATGAAATTGATGCTAAACTTTTAGAAAAATATACTCCCAGCGGTACCGAAATAGATATTTGGGACAACAAATGTTATGTGAGTTTGGTAGGATTCTTATTTAAAGACACCAAAGTTCTCGGATTAAAGATTCCTTTTCATACTGACTTTGAAGAAATTAATTTAAGATTTTATGTCAAAAGATTTGAAAATGGCGAATGGAGGCGAGGTGTTGTTTTCTTAAAAGAAATTGTTCCAAAAAAATCCATCACTTGGGTTGCAAACACTTTGTATCAGGAACATTATGAAACTAAGAAAATGAGACATAAAATTCTGGAAGATGATAACAATAACACTTTTATCTATCAATGGAAAAATAACCAAAAATGGAATACAATTAAAGTCGACACTAAAAAGAAGACAACAGAAATAGAACTCAATTCTGAAGCTGAATTTATCACTGAACATTATTTCGGCTATACCAAGATTGATGAACATAAGACTTTTGAATATGAAGTCACACATCCGAGATGGAAACAATACAAAGTTTCCAATTATAAAATTGACATCGATTTTGGAGAAACTTACGGACAAGACTTTGAATTTCTTCAAACTCAAAACCCAACTTCGGTTTTTCTGGCTAAAGGCTCAAAAATTACCGTCAAGAACAAAAGAGAAATTGAGTTGATCTCTGTCGAAGAATCTTATACCTAAAATGTTTCATTTTAAAACCAAAAAACTATGAAAACGCTCGAAAACCAAACCCTACTTTACGATGAAGATTGTCCCTTATGCAGTTTGTATACTACTGGCTTTGTAAAAAGCGGCATGTTAGATCAAAACGGAAGAAAATCATACTGTCAATTATCTGAAGAAGAACAAAATTTTGTTGATTTAAAACGCGCTCCAAACGAAATCGCTTTGATTAATAACCAAACAAAAACAGTAACTTATGGAATTGACAGCTTAATTAAAGTTGTCGGTTTTTCTTTTCCGCTTATTGAAAAAATTGCAACTCTAAAACCGATTCACTTTATCCTCAAAAAAATGTATTCTTTTGTTTCCTACAATCGAAAAGTCATTATCCCCGGAAATGTCGTCGAAGAGAACAAATTACAATGTACTCCCGATTTTAATTATAAATATCGCTTTCTGTTTATCGGATTTGCGTTAACAGTAACAAGCGCTATTCTTTTTGGTTATGCTAATCTTATTCCGGATTTACCGAAAACCAGTGTTTCAAGAGAAATCATGATTGCATTGGGTCAAATTGTTTTCCAAAGTTTGTTTTTATTCCAATTTGACAGACAAACCATTATGAATTATGCCGGAAATCTAATGACCGTTTCTTTAATGGGTTCCTTAATTTTAAGTCCTGTCCTGCTTCTGAGTAAATTTACACCGCTTTCAGAATTTATTATTTTAGGCTGGTTCGGAGTCACCGTTTTGATTATGTTTTTGGAACATCGCAGAAGAATCAAAATTTTGAAACTTCCTGTTTACTTATCTTACACCTGGATTCTCTATCGAATTATTGCTTTATTCTTCATTTTAAACTGATTTAAAAAATCGTCACAGATTGTACGGATTACCATTCGGGCAATTCGTACCAAAAAAATACAACAATGAACAAACTCATCATCGCGGCCGGAACAGGATTTCTGGGACAGGTTTTACTACATCATTTCAAAGACAAATTTGAAGAAATTGTTATTCTGACCCGGGGGAAGTCACAAATCATTGATGGAATAAAATATGTGAACTGGAATGCCAAAACTTTTTCAGGCTGGGAAAACGAACTGGAAAATGCTACGGTACTAATTAATCTGGCAGGAAAATCGGTGGATTGCCGCTATACTAAAAAAAATAAACAAGAGATATTATTATCCCGAATTGAAAGCACAAAAATTTTAAACAAAGCCGTTTTAAATTGTAAAAACCCGCCAAAACATTGGCTCAATTCGTCAACTTCTACCATTTACCGTTTTTCTTTAGACAAACAAATGGACGAAGTCGAGGGCGAGATCGGAAATGACTTCTCTATAAATGTGGCTCTCTCGTGGGAAAAAGCTTTTTTTAAAACAGAAACTCCAAATACCCTGAAAACGGCATTACGGACATCAATCGTTTTGGGAAAAAACGGCGGTGCTCTGCTTCCGCTAAAAACTTTGGCTAAAATAGGTTTTGGAGGAAAACAAGGAAAAGGAAATCAATGGATCAGTTGGATTCACGAAGATGATTTTGCACGTGCAATCGAGTTTATAATTAAAAAAGAGATGACCGGAAAAGTAAATATCGTTTCGCCAAACCCTATTTCGAATACTGACTTTATGCAAAAACTTCGAAAAACAGTTGGTGTCTCTTTTGGAATTCCACTTCCTAAATTCTTTTTAGAAATCGGATCTTTTATCATTCGGACAGAAACGGAACTGGTTTTAAAAAGTCGAAATGTGATTCCGAAAAGACTTTTAGAAAAAGGTTTTGCGTTTAAGTTTGAAAATATTGATCCGGCTTTTCAGAATCTCTTATCCTAAAAGAATCGAAGTACTCTACTGAAACCCAAAAAACTATGAAAATCACTTTGTGCTAAGTCTCGTATAGTCCCTGCGGGACAGTTATGCGGGGCGAAGTTTACCAATATGTAATCACTCCGAGATTAATTGGCCCTTGTATTTAATTTTAATTAATCGTCACACTTCAATCCGTGAAACTACTCCTTTCGAAGCAATACAATGCTAATATATCTTATCTCGAAAAAATATCCCGTAAAGGCTTACCAATCAATTAATCTCGGAAAGATTACATATTGGTAACCCGTATCCCCAAACTTAAAAAATGATACTAAAAATGACAGTCCTAAACCTTACAACCCGAATAAAAGCCTCTCAAAAATCGGTATTTGATGCTTCAAGAAATATTGATATTCACCAGCAATCGGCAAGTCCATCAAAAGAAAAAGCTATTGCCGGTGTGACAACTGGCTTAATCCATTTAAATGAAACAGTAACCTGGCGCGGCAAACATTTCGGTTTTTATCTCACTCACAAAAGCCGGATTACAGCAATGAAACCTTACACCTACTTTGCCGACGAAATGGAACAGGGCATGTTCAAATCTTTCAAACACGAACATTTTTTTGAAGAAAAAGACGGATTTACGATCATGAAAGATAAACTGCAATATGAAACTCCTTTTGGGATTTTAGGTGAACTTTTTGATATTTTATTTTTAGAAAAACATCTCACTCGTTTTCTTCTGGAAAGAAATAAAGTTTTGAAAGAAACTACCGAAAACAAAATTAAAGGAACGTAATCATCAGCCACCAAAATATCGGCACACTTTCCACCCAAAAAGAAGTATAATATTTGGAGCGATTGGGGTTCGCAAATACAATAAATAACATCAATATAAAAATCATGATCAGATTGATAAAAGCATCATGATAATTAAACGTAGAAACAAAAACTTCTAAACCCCAAAAAGGAATCAGCAAGAAGAGTCCTAAAATTTTGGTTCGTTTTACCCCTATGGTTTGGGGAACCGTTTGTAAATGCGGATCGTCATTGGCCAAATCGATAATTTCAAAAACCAAAACCAGAACAAAAACCAAAACAAAACGCTGAATGCATTTTATAAAAAAATCACTAGTAAAAGGAATTTCGGCATTTATTAAAGGTAAAACCAAGGTAGCGCCCACCCAGCAAACTGCCACGATATAAATTTTTACACCTTCCCAGTTTCGTGCATTTCTCCGATTCGGAAAAAACGGAAGGGTATAAAGTGCCGTTATCAAAAAAATCACAATTGAAACAATTTGAGTAATCCGCTTCAACTGAAAAAAATAATAGCCCACCAAAAACAGTGAAATAAAACTCAAAACAGCAATAATTTTCAACTGATTTCCAATTTTTCTCTTTTGAACACGAACCAAAACATCGTATTTAACAAAATTATACCCCACAATTGTTCCAAAAAAACCAAACAATGCCATCGACTCATCGTACTGAATATGAAACACATGAAAAGTAATCCGAATGAGTGCGTAACATGATAAAGCCACATGAATACTGCCATTCAGGTAAAAATCTAATATGTACTTTAACACTTTCATTATTCAAATCTAATCAATTATTAAGAAACCATATCTTTAATTGAAAATTTCACAAAAAATGAAGTTAAAAATGTGCATTAAATTATTATTAATACTTAATTTTGCGCGACTAAAAAACAACACTTTTACTACTATATGAAAACAGATGCTTTTGCTTTAAGACACATTGGTCCAAGAGAAACAGATCTTCAACACATGTTACAGACTATCGGAGTTGAATCGATCGAACAACTTGTTTATGAAACCCTTCCGGATGATATTCGTTTAAAAGCACCATTAAACTTAGATCCGGCTATGACGGAGTATGAGTTTGCCAACCATATTCAGGAATTAGGAAAGAAAAATAAAGTATTCAAATCATATATTGGTTTGGGTTACCATCCAACAATCGTTCCGGCTCCAATTCAAAGAAACATTTTTGAAAACCCGGGATGGTATACAGCTTATACTCCTTATCAGGCTGAAATTGCTCAAGGTCGTCTTGAAGCTATTTTAAATTTCCAGACTACGGTTATTGAATTAACCGGAATGGAAATTGCCAATGCCTCTTTATTAGATGAAGGAACTGCTGCCGCAGAAGCTATGGCGTTATTATTTGACGTTCGTACACGTGACCAAAAGAAAAACAATACAAACAAATTCTTTGTTTCTGAAGAAATTTTACCACAAACTTTATCTATTCTTCAAACACGTTCAACTCCGGTTGGAATTGAATTAGTGGTTGGAAACCATGAAACATTTGATTTTTCAAATGAATTTTTCGGAGCTATTTTACAGTACCCGGGAAAATATGGTCAGGTAAGCGATTACAGCGCTTTTGTTGCTAAAGCAAAAGAAAATGAAATTAAAGTTGCCTTCGCTGCTGATATTTTATCATTAGCTGCTTTAACTTCTCCTGGAGAAATGGGAGCTGCTGTAGTGGTTGGAACTTCACAGCGTTTTGGTGTACCAATGGGCTATGGCGGACCTCATGCTGCATTCTTTGCCACTAAAGAAGAATACAAACGATCTATGCCGGGCCGTATCATTGGTGTTTCGATCGATGTAAACGGAAACCGTGCGTTACGTATGGCGTTAGGAACTCGTGAGCAACACATTAAACGTGAAAAAGCGACTTCAAATATTTGTACTGCTCAGGTATTATTAGCGGTTATGGCCGGAATGTACGCGGTTTACCACGGACCAAAAGGGTTACAATACATTGCAAACAAAGTTCATGCATCGGCGGTTACTGCTGCTGAAGCTTTAAATAAATTAGGCGTTTACCAAACCAACACTGCTTACTTTGATACTATTTTAGTAAAAGCTGACGCTCAAAAAGTAAAAGCTGTTGCGGAGAAAAACGAAGTAAACTTCTTCTATCCTGATGCCGAATCCATTTCGATTTCATTCAACGAAACGACTTCAATTGCAGACATCAACCAAATTATTGCCATTTTTGCTGAAGCTTTAGGAAAAGAAACTTTTACCGTTTCTGAATTATCTGAGGCAAGTCAGTTACCGGCTTCATTAGAAAGAACATCTTCTTTCTTAACACATGATGTATTCAACAATCATCATTCAGAAAGTCAGTTGATGCGTTACATCAAAAAATTAGAACGTAAAGATTTATCATTGAATCATTCGATGATTTCATTAGGTTCTTGTACAATGAAATTAAACGCAGCTTCAGAAATGCTTCCTTTATCAATGCCTAACTGGAACAGCATTCACCCTTTTGCACCAGTTGAACAGGCAGAAGGTTACATCACCATGCTTAAAAAATTAGAGCAGCAGTTAAATGTAATTACCGGATTTGCGGGAACAACATTACAGCCTAACTCAGGAGCACAAGGAGAATATGCCGGTTTAATGGCTATTCGTGCTTACCACATGTCAAGAAACGATGGTCACCGTAATGTATGTTTGATTCCTTCATCAGCTCACGGAACCAATCCTGCTTCTGCAGCTATGGCCGGAATGAAAATCATTGTAACCAAAACTACTCCTGAAGGAAACATTGACGTAGAGGATTTAAGAGAAAAAGCGATCGAACATAAAGATGATTTATCTTGTTTAATGGTAACGTATCCTTCTACTCACGGAGTTTTCGAATCTTCAATCATTGAAATTACTAAATTAATCCACGACAATGGCGGATTAGTATATATGGATGGTGCTAATATGAATGCTCAGGTTGGTTTAACTAACCCGGCTACAATTGGTGCTGACGTTTGTCACTTAAACTTACACAAAACATTCGCTATTCCTCACGGTGGCGGTGGACCTGGAGTTGGACCAATCTGTGTGAACGAAAAACTGGTTCCTTTCTTACCGACAAACCCAATCCTTAAAGTAGGTGGTGAACAAGCGATAACAGCTATCTCCTCTGCACCTTACGGGTCAGCTTTAGTATGTTTAATTTCTTACGGCTACATCACAATGATGGGTGGTGAAGGATTAAAAAGTGCTACAGAACATGCTATTTTGAACGCTAACTACATGAAAACACGTTTCGAAGGGCACTACCCAATCCTTTATACAGGAGAATGCGGAAGAGCAGCTCACGAAATGATCTTAGATTGCCGTTCGTTTAAAGAAAACGGAATTGAAGTTGGTGATATCGCGAAGCGTTTAATGGACTATGGTTTCCATGCTCCTACCGTTTCTTTCCCGGTTGCCGGAACTTTAATGATTGAACCTACAGAATCTGAAGATTTAGCAGAGTTAGATCGTTTTTGTGATGCGCTTATCTCAATTAGAAAAGAAATTGAAGCTGCAACAGCTGATGATAAAAACAATGTATTAAAAAATGCACCTCATACATTAGCGATGTTAACTGCTGACACTTGGGATTTCCCTTATTCGAGAGAAACAGCAGCTTACCCATTAGAATACATTGCCGACAATAAATTCTGGCCTTCAGTTCGTCGTGTAGATGACGCGTACGGAGACAGAAATTTAGTTTGCAGCTGTGCTCCTATTGAAGCTTATATGGAAAACTAAAAACTAAGGTTTTCTTTTAATATAATATCCAAACCCGACAGGTTTTTAAAACCTGTCGGGTTTTGTATTTCAACACATTTTCCTACTTATGTTTCATTTATAACAAATCAAAAAACACTTTTTACTCTAAGAGAAAAATCACACTCGTAAACCGCCGATCGCAAACGTTTGAAATCTCGCTAAAATCTATAATTCATTATAAAATAACCAATATATCTCCCAAAAAATTATTATTCCTCAATTATATGCGTGCATAGTATTTTTTATGATAGTTATCATGATTTTATTTATACTTTAGCCCTAAATTTACCGGACAATAAAGGAATAATGAAAATAAAAATAATAGGTATAGGAAGTTACATTCCTACTCAAGAAGTAAGCAATACTGACTTTGGTGATCATGTTTTTTTAAATGAGGACGGAACTCCTTTTGGTTACCCTAACGAAGTTGTAATAAAAAAATTCAAAGGCATCACCGGTATCGAAAATCGTCGTTATGCCGAAGACCAACATACCTCATCTGATTTGGCCTTTTTTGCTTCCGAAAAAGCTCTTGAAAATGCTAAAATAGATCGCGAAACCTTAGACTACATCATTTACGCACATAATTTTGGTGACGTAAAAGCGGGAACCCATCAAACTGATATTCTTCCAAGTTTAGCCACACGTGTAAAAAACAAACTAGGAATTAAAAATCCTAAATGTGTCGCTTATGATATTATTTTTGGCTGTCCGGGCTGGATTGAAGGTGTCCTGCAGGCGAATGCCTTTATAAAATCAGGCATGGCAAAAAGAGTGATGGTAATTGGTTCTGAAACACTATCAAGAGTGGTTGACGATCACGATCGTGATTCAATGATTTATTCAGATGGTGCAGGTGTTTCTATTTTAGAAGCTTCTGATGATGAAGCAGGATTACTATCTTATGAAAGTGCCACTTTTGCAACTGATGAAGCCAACTACCTATTCTTTGGAAAATCATACAACCCTGATTTAGATCCAGACATTAAATACATCAAAATGTACGGGCGTAAAATTTACGAATTTGCCTTAAGTCAGGTACCATGTGCGATGAAAAGCTGTCTTGATAAAAGTGGAATATCCATTGATGAAGTGAAAAAAATTCTGATTCATCAGGCCAATGAAAAAATGGACGAAGCCATTATTGCCCGTTTTTATAAACTATACGGAAAAACACCTCCCGAAAACATTATGCCAATGTGCATACATGATTTAGGAAATTCCAGTGTTGCTACAGTACCAACTCTTTATGATTTATTGATTCAGGGTAAACTGGAAAATCACGAAATAAATAAAGGTGATGTTGTTATTTTTGCCTCTGTTGGAGCAGGAATGAATGTCAATGCTTTTGTGTACAGATATTAGTTTTTAAGTCGCAGTTTACAGTATGCAGTCGCAGTTTGCAGTATACTGAATACTGTCACTGAATACTGTGACTGTAAACTGCGACTGAATACTGTGACTGCATACTGTAAACTAAAAAAGTCCGTATCCTATGGTGCGGACTTTTTTTAGTATATTTGCGACCTAATTATAAAATCAAGAACGAGAAATTGTTTCGTTCCTCGCAATGACTATGTACGAAAAAACGTTTCCCAATAAAAGATTCAAACTTACTTTAGAATTTTTACAAAAACACGTTAAAACATCAGAGACTATTTTTGATTTTGGTGTACCAAATCCATTCTCTAAGATAATGGAAGAAAATGGTTATACTGTAAAAAACACAAAAGGTGAAGATCTGGACAACGATCAAACGGCTTTACAAACGGAAGAATATAGTGTTTTTACCGCTTTTGAAATTTTCGAGCATTTGCTTAATCCTTATACCATTCTGCAAAATGTAAAATGTGATAAATTGTTAATATCAATTCCGTTGCGTTTATGGTTTTCATCTGCATATCGTTCTAAAACTGATATGTGGGACAGACATTATCATGAATTTGAAGACTGGCAATTGGATTGGCTTTTAGAAAAAACAGGCTGGAAAATTACCGATCGTCAAAAATTTACACATCCGGTAAAAAAGTTTGGTTTCAGACCTTTATTGAGATATTTCACACCTAGATACTATATAGTTGTAGCTGAAAAAGTTAAGAACTAAGATTGCTGATTAACGATTTTTGATTTTAGATTTTTAGATGACTTTCACAGAATCTAAAAATCTAAAATCTAAAATCTAAAATTATTAAAATGAAGTATTACATCGTCATTCCGGCTCACAACGAACAGGATTTAATTGGCTTGACCTTACAGTCTTTGGTTTCACAAACTGTTTTACCCTCAAAAGTTGTTGTGGTAAATGACAATTCAACAGATCGAACCGAAGAAATCGTACTGGATTTTGCAAAAGAAAATTCTTTTATTTCTGTTGTAAACAAAACATCCGATGCGATTCATATGCCGGGAAGTAAAGTGATTCAGGCGTTTCAGAAAGGCTTTGAAACTTTGGATTCCGACTATGATATTATTGTAAAAATAGACGGTGATCTTATTTTTCCTTCCAATTATTTCGAAACTATAATTTCGCATTTTAAGTCTGATTCAAAAGTAGGAATGGCGGGAGGTTTTTGTTACATTGAAAAAAATGGAGACTGGGTTTTAGAAAACCTTACCGATAAAGATCATATTCGTGGAGCACTCAAAGCCTATCGCAAGGAAACATTTCAGCAAATTGGCGGTTTAAAACCTGCTATGGGCTGGGACACTGTAGACGAACTGCTTTGTAAATATTACGGATGGAAAATTGTCACTGACACTACTTTACACGTAAAACATCTGAAACCAACGGGTGCTAACTATAACAAAACCGCCCGATACAAACAAGGCGAAGCATTTTATACTTTAGGATATGGTTTCTGGATTACCGCAATCGCATCGGCTAAACTGGCCATGATGAAGAAAAAACCATTTCTCTTTTTGGATTATATCCGTGGATTCTGGAAAGCAAAAAAAGCAAAAACACCTTTACTCGTTACTCCGGAACAAGCTAAATTTATTAGAAATTACCGCTTTCAAAAAATGAAAGAAAAGTTAATTTGATTCGGAAACCAACCGAAAAGACTTAACTCATAACCCAAAACTCATAACTTCTTTTTACCTTAGCCAATATTTGTAAAACTATGATGCTAATTCGTTACTTATCCCAAGTTGGGAAATATTTTTTAATGCTGAAAGAGATTTTCAATAAACAGACCAAATGGCCTGTTATGCGACAATTAATTTTTAAAGAAATTGATGATTTAATTATTGACTCTCTGGGTATCGTTTGCTTTATCTCTTTCTTTGTTGGAGGTGTTGTTGCGATTCAAACGGCTTTAAACTTAACTAATCCTTTAATCCCAAAATATTTAATTGGTTTTGCTACACGTCAATCTGTGATTTTGGAGTTTGCTCCTACTTTTATTTCGGTAATTATGGCCGGAAAAATGGGATCCTTTATTACTTCAAGCATCGGAACTATGCGTGTTACAGAGCAAATCGATGCTTTGGAAGTTATGGGTGTAAACTCTCTTAACTATCTTGTTTTCCCTAAAATTATTGCTTTACTATTATATCCTTTTGTGATTGGAATCAGTATGTTCCTGGGGATTTTTGGTGGATGGCTGGCAGGTGTTTACGGAGGTTTTACGAGCAGCAATGACTTTATAATTGGAGCCCAAATAGAATTCATTCCTTTTCACATCGTTTATGCTTTTATTAAAACTCTAATATTTGCTATGCTGTTGGCTACCATTCCTTCTTTTCACGGTTATTATATGAAAGGCGGAGCACTAGAAGTAGGTAAGGCCAGTACGGTATCGTTTGTTTGGACTTCGGTTTCAATCATTCTTTTTAATTATATACTAACACAATTGTTACTAGGATCATGATAGAAGTAAAAAATTTAGAAAAATCATTTGGCGACAGCAAAGTTCTGAAAGGTGTTTCGACCGTTTTTGAAACTGGAAAAACGAACTTAATTATTGGACAAAGTGGATCCGGAAAGACTGTTTTATTAAAAAGCCTGTTAGGAATTCATACTCCTGATAATGGAACTATTGAATTTGATGGCCGCGTTTATTCAGAACTGGATCCGGATGAAAAAAGAGAATTAAGAACTGAAATCGGAATGGTTTTTCAGGGAAGTGCTTTATTTGATTCGATGACCGTTGAAGAAAATGTAGCATTCCCGTTAAAAATGTTTACTAACGACAACAGAGCTAAAATCAAAGAACGTGTTGATTTTGTTTTGGAAAGAGTAAACTTAATTGATGCCCATAAAAAATTACCGTCTGAAATTTCGGGAGGAATGCAGAAGCGTGTTGCAATTGCACGTGCTATTGTAAACAATCCGAAGTACTTATTTTGCGATGAACCCAACTCCGGTCTGGACCCCAATACTTCTACTCTGATTGATAATCTGATCAAAGAAATTACAGAAGAGTACAACATTACTACAGTTATTAATACTCACGATATGAACTCGGTAATGGAAATTGGTGAGAATATTGTATTCTTAAAAAAAGGAGTTAAAGCATGGCAGGGAACTAAAGAAGAAATCTTCAGAACAGATAACGAAGCCATTGTGAAATTCGTCTATTCTTCCAATCTGTTTAAAAAAGTACGCGAAGCCTATTTGAAAGGATAAGATTTTAAAATTCTACAAAAAAAAATAAATTCCAAATTCCAACTTTATAAGTATCGGAATTTGGAATTTTTTATTGAGTTTCCCAAGAAATTTGGGATTTGGAATTAAAAAAATTGGCATTTTATTGCATTAACTCCACTTCGGCATTTGGATTGAACAGGTATGTTTTTCCTGAGCTAATTTCGATACATTCAAAACGTTTGGTTCTAACGGCCAATTTCTTGAATACTTTACCATTTTTAATCTTGAATACACTTCCATAGGGAATTTCAAAAACATAGTTCTTATCGTTGTCCGAATCGTATTGTTTTAACGCCAAAGACAAGGTGGTATCCGTATCACTACTTGCTGACGGATTCTTAAAATGCCGGGCCAATAACGGCAATAAAGTACTTGGGAAAATCTCAGGACGAATAAAAGGAACCATCATTCTTTGAAAGGTAAACTTCCATTCATTTCCATGAGGTTTAATATTTCTGCCAAACTTTTCGAACGCCACTAAATGCGAAATTTCATGAATCAGCGTGATCAGAAAACGATATTTATTCAAACTTGCATTCACCGTAATTTCATGTTTACCACTAGGCCCTCTTCTGTAATCCCCATGACGCGTCTGACGCTCATTCACGATTTTCAGATGAACCTGATTGGCAACAATCAAATCAAAAACAGGCCTTACAGCATGCTCCGGTATATATTTAGCTAAAGTTTCGCTCAAAATAATTATGAATTATAAAGTATGAGTTATTAATTCTAGTTCAGATTCTTTTTTGATGTAATTAGGATGCTTTTGATAATTTTCAACACTTCCTCACATTGATTGTGCATGGATTCAAACTCTAAAATCGAAACATAATCAGTTGCCCGTAATAGCTCTAACCAATACAGTGACTCGTCGCACTCTTTTTGAGAAATTGATAATTTATGTATAAAATCAGCTTTGCTTTGTGCATTAATAGCTTCACGAACATTTGCTCCTACTGAAGTAATAGAACGTAAAAATTGTTTACTCATTATAAATTCTTTCTTTTCAGAAATTAAGTATTTATAAAAATTAACTCCCCTAACTGCTAGTTCAAAACTTTTAATTTTAATAATACTATAACTCATAACTCATAACTCAAAACTCATAATTAACTACGGATTCGTGGACGAAACTTCTAAAACCTTTCCGTTAAAATATTTATTTCCGTTGAGCGTAAAATCATAAATGTAGGTTGCCATTCCTTCGGCGGATATTGGCGCCTGATAACCCGGGAAAGCTTCATTTAGCATTTCGGTCTGAACGGAGCCCAGTGCCAAAACATTAAATGAAATTCCTTTTTCTTTATATTCTTCCGCCAGTAATTCGGTCAAAGTAATTACAGCTCCTTTACTGGAACTATAAGCTGCTAAACCTGCAAATTTCAGACTTCCTCTTACACCGCCCATAGAACTGATTGTGATCACATGACTTCCACTTTGAAGATAAGGAAGACAAATACGGGTTAAGTTGGCAACCGCAAAAACATTCACTTTATAAATACTTTCAAAATCGGACTGAGTGGTTTCAGCAAAAGGCTTTAACAACAATGCACCTGCGTTGTGAACCACTGCGTCCACTCTCTTCCAGGAAGACGAAAGAAATTGATCTACTTCTTGTAAAGCTGCTTCATCAGACAGATCTACTGACAAACAACTAATGTTTTGGTGCTCCAAAAGTGTCTGAGGTGTTTTTCTCGAAATTGCCAAAACCTGATGGCCTGCATTGGCAAACTGCAATGCCAATTCGTAACCAATTCCACGACTGGTTCCGGTAACAATAATATTTTTCATAAAGCAAAAATAAGCAAATCGAATAAAAGGACAGAATTATTTATTCATCGTAATTTCTTCTGCAGGTGTGATTGCAATTTTGGTCACTGCCGGCAGAAACTCCTGAATAAAAGAAGTCATATGTGGAATATCCATTACTTTAAATTCGTCTGAAACATGGTGGTAAAAGTCGAAGTTTTCGAAGTCGAAAGTACTTATAGACTGACATGGCTTTTTGAAGGCCTCATAAAAAGAATAATTATCAGATCTATAAAACAGCTTGTATTCTGCTTCTTTTGGTAAAAAACCAATAGTCTTTTTACCCGTGTATTCATTTATTTTCACAGCCATATTGGTTTTATCAAAACCGGTAATATAGGCTAAATAATCCCGTTTCATAGGTACACCAATCATTTCGATATTCAATTGTGCGTATAAATTAAAATTTTGCTTTTTAAGTTTTTGCACGAGGCTTTTAGAACCTAACAGTCCTTTTTCTTCTCCGGCAAAAAACACAACAAGAATACTGCGTTTGTTCGATTTTGTTTCACTAAAATACTTTGCCATCTCTGCAACTGCTGTAACTCCGGACGCATCATCATTCGCTCCGTTAAAAACAACGTCTGCCTGTTGTTTTTTCTCTAATCCGATGTGATCGTAATGCGCACTCAGGACCACGAATTCTTTTTTCAGCACAGGATCGGTTCCTTCTATCACTCCCACAATATTATAGGCTGGTGTTTTAAAGTTGGTCAATGTGTCTTTATAAGCAGTAAAATAAGGTCCCACATGGTTCTTTTTTAAAAAATTTTCTAAAAAAGCGGCTGCCTTTTCGATACCTTTTGTACCTGTTTCACGACCTTCCATCTCATCGGAAGACAGTTCTTTCAGAAAATCTGAAACTTCAGATTCTTTTACTTTATAGACAACTTCAATAGGTTTTGAAACAGCTGTTGAAGATGTAGTGTTTACTGTAACGGGATTTGATTTACAGGCCAGAAAAACAAAAGGAAGTAGAAAATAAAGTTTTTTCATAAAGAATGATTTAATTGTGCTTCAGGAGCTAAACCTCTAAAGCAGTCGATTTAAAATATTTTTTATACACTTTAAATACCTGAATAGTCCCTAAAACCATAAAAAATACGGGAATAAAAACAGGCATCACGTACCTTGATAATGGATTACTTTTTTCAAAAATAGTCTGTAAAACCACAATCAGGCTTAACATCCCAAAAAAAATACCAATCAAAGTTCCTGCAATATAATAATATTTTAACTTTTTTTCTACGACAATATGCTTTCCGTTAAGCAAATACAGATTCCAGCTCGTCCAAAAAGGCAGTTGTAAAAAATTGAAACAATTTAAAATCATTCCGATAACAAATGGCGAATACCCTAAATACTCCCTTAATTTATCGTTTGACTTGTCGGTTTGATGAAACCCATAATAAAAGACAAAAGCCAGAACAAACATAAATCCGATAGCAAAAAAATCAATTAGCTTCATTAATTTTTTATTACCGATTAATTCTCTGGCAAAAAGCAAAGTAAAATAAATGACAAAACTTTCTACAAAAATGACTCCGAACAGAAAGAAAACCAAATTAAAAAGTCCTGATTTTGAATAAATCTCCAAACCCACTACATTTAAATATCCTAATGGGATCGATCCGATGAAGCTCACCAAAAATCCGATTGAAATATTCTTTAACCTTTTCATTTTTTAAAAATTTACAATCTTACTGTTCTGAGTCAAATGCAGTTTGTATTCCCGGATTCCAACTTTGTAATTCAGATATGGGACTCCCTTTTTATGATTCGCAGCACTGATCTCATACATATAAGTGATGTGTCTTGCCAGTTCTTTCCAGGCAAACCAAACAGAATGTTTCGGATCGTAAATATGCGTGGGTTCACTGGCTGCCCCGTTAAGTTCTACAACCTGAAACTTTTCTCCGCGTTCTAATTCTTCGAAAGTGTTGTACATAATATCAAAACGCCCAAAGTAAAATTCCGGAACCTCTTTAGCAATTTTATCAATCATTGCGGTTAACTTTGGCGTGATCCAATCGCTCCCATCCAAAAATTTTGCGCCACGAGCATGATTCCCGAAAGGAACCAAATTTACTCTTTCACCATATTTCAAAACCTGTTGCAACTGATCTCCGTATTCCTCTCTTAAAACATCAAGCTGTAATTGAAATCTTGGCGTTTTACAGATTAACCCTTCAATCGTTGAGATTCCATCACCGGTAACAATTAAAAATTCTTTCGAAACAATTCCGGTAATTTTGCCTTCTTTTTGGTGTGGATGACGCACGTAAAAAATACCAACTTCATTTTTAAATGGAATCAAATCCTGCAATAAGAAATCAAAATTTGCTTTACCGGCATATTCACTCAACTCAAAAACATTTCTTATTTTTTTCACACCGGCCCCCCTTAAACCGATATCAGGTTTAGCAATTAAAGGAAAATAAATTCTGTTTTCGACTATTTTTTCTACAATATTATTTAGCCCCGTATTCTCTTTGATCAAAATAGTATTGGGATAACATTCTCTGGGAAGCAAATCATAAATTTGTTTTTTACTTTCCATTATAAACCCGCCGTTTTTTATCTTCGGATTAGACGCATTAAAGAAGAATACTGATCTTGCTTTGATGGCATAATAGGCCCAAAGGAAATAAATAGGAACGTACAGCACTTTAAAAGGCCAGTACTCCCAATTGGTTACTTTATGAAAAAATAGTTTCATCTTTACTACATTAAATACTTATAAAAGAAGTCGAGAACTCCTTTGTTTTAATTAAATCGTAATACTTCATAGTACCTTTATTCTGCTTGATTACAACCTGAGTGATGCTAAGTGTTTTCAAAACATTTTCTCTATTAATGACCAATCCGTTTTCAGAATCATCATTCTGAGTGTTTTTATGAAAATCTAACATATCGGTAGAGAAGATTTCATCCTTACCTTCTAAAAATTCAAAAAACCAATTGGAGCGTTTCTTTCTAATCTCCGGAGGATACAAAGTAACCGATGACCAGATGTGATTCTTTGAACTCTCCAACAATGTCTTAATTTTTACCAGACCATCCCAAATCAGTTCGTACAATTCTTCATTCTGATACAAAACCAATGTAAACGGTTCGATATCTTCCAGATTAATTTCATCCCAAAAATCCTTGGGCGACAAACTCGAAATCATATCGAGAGCAATCAGTCCCCTGCTTTTTCTATACAAAAATGAAATCCTATGCTTCTCTGTACCTCCATTCAAAAGTACCAGCACAGTTCCGTTTTTATCTACGGCAAACCACGTCCCTCCCGCTTTTGAATCTTTTGGGTACATAATAGTTTTACCGCTCTGACAATAGTTTCTGGGTGCAATGGCTTCCGGACGAATTACTTTTTCATCCCGATTTGAAGTAATCATTACCACTCCGTTATGGTTGACGAAACTTACTGTACACATTGTTTTCTGTATTCTATAGTGGAACGGGCCACACCAAAATTCTCATGAATCAAAACATCTTTAAACGGCATAACGGCCACTTTGATCAAAGCCTGATGGTGGATACAATGCTCCAGATTGTATAACAATTCTCTGTAATAATTGCTTTGAATTCGAAGGGCAAGCCCATCTATTACCTGTTCTAAATAAATGGTTTTGTTCTCACTTTTCAAATCTGCTTTTATTCCCGCTATAAGTTCTTTTGCATAAGCAGTTTCCGTTTGCATTCGAATATTTCTCTCGCGGTTATCGTAATTTACAACTCCTGAATTGTAACCCTTTTCCAGACCTATAAACATTTCCAGAATGTGTCGCAAATGCTCGCCAATTGTTGCATTATGGAGAGCAGGGCATGGTCTTGCATAATCTGCATCTGTCAATTGACCTAACAGATCATCGAGTTCATCTAAACTGTGGCGTATTGATTTTAGTAACATGGCTATTTTAAATTTAGAAGATTAAACAATTTACTTTTATTGAAATAAAGTAATCCTAAACAACATAATAAGGTGATAAGGGCCAGTAAAAAAAGTAAGCCTCCATCATTCTGAACTGAAATTCCCAAAACAAATAAATGAGATAGTATAGCACCCGCCATCACTCCACATCCGCCCAAAGCTCCAATCCATGTTGTTTTTGGAATTAAAATTAAAATCGCAACAACCAATTCGGCTATTCCTGATCCAATTCTTCCGTATGGTTCAATTCCTAAAGTCGAAAAAATATAAATACTTTCTTCTGCTCCGCTGAATTTAAAAAACAAGGTTTGCAACAAAATTCCAGCCGCTATAATCCTTAAAGCCCAGATTATTTTTTCTGATTTTTCCATCTTGTTACCTGTTTATTTTTTTCCAGTTCTCGTCGGCCTGCGTTTTCAGATTGGTCTGATTTTTATTCCAGCTTTTCAAAGTATTATTAAAATAGGCATTGTAAAACAAATAGAGTTTACCGTCGATAATTTTAAACGTTTCCGGATTTATTTCCACTTTATCTCCGGAACTTCCCAGAGCATAGGCACACCAGCCTCCGTATTGCGGTTCATATTTTGAGGGATTTTTAAAAAATTCCTGTTTATTTTCGTTTGAAGAAAATTTATAAATCCCCCCCTGATAAGAAGCTGATAATTCATTCTTCCCTTTAATCGCTTTTCCCGGACTAAAATAGGCCACAGGATCGTAGCCCTGAATCGCTACTTTATTTTCCAGATTGTACTGACTTAATCTTTTCGCATCATTCTGAGCAAATGAAATACCCGAAACCAAAATCAATACAAAAAATAACAGCTTTTTCATCTTGTTTTATTTTAGGTTTTTTAATACTGAAACGAGTAATTCAGTCGAAATGCGATGCTTAAAATCAGGAGCAATGTACTCGAATGCAATCTCACCATTTGGATTCACAACAAAAACTGACGGAACGGGTAAGAAACTTTTATTGACTCCTTTAGAATGTACGTTAATTACTGATTTATAGTTTTCAGGAGCTTCATAAGCAATTCCAATCGCTTTGGTAAATTCTCCTTCAGAATCAGAAAGCAAAGTATATTTTACTTTATCTTTTTCTTCTGTAATTTTTAAATTCTCCGGAGCATCAGGACTTATTGCAATAATCTGATATCCAAGATCCAGAATTTGTTTCTCTGCTTCAGCTAACGCCTGCAGGTGCATATTACAATAAGGGCACCAGCCACCGCGATAGAAAACTAAAATCGTTTTTTTCTTTTCAAGCAAATCAGAGATTTTTACTGCTGCATTTTCAACTGATTTTAATGTGGTATTTGGAATTTTCTCTCCTATTAATAAAGGAGCAATATCGGTCGCCATTTTAGGAAGCGAACTTTGTGCAGTAGCAACAGTACATAAGGCTACTAAAGCAATAAAAAATACTTTTTTCATAATTTTTACTTTTACATCTTAATTTGATAATGTAAAATTACGGTGGTATGAAAAAGGCAAATGTCGGCTAATTTACACTTAGCCTAAAATAATTTAGATTTTGGTAATATCAACAATAACAATCTCTTTTCTATTGTAATGTATCAGTTCATTCGTTTCCATCTCGTTCAACAATTGGGTTGCCGTTTGTCTTGAAGTACAAATAATTTGTGCAATATCATTCTGTGTCAAATAGTTTTCCATCGTTACCGAATTCCCTTCCGCTACTCCTTCCTTATCGGCCCAGTCTTTAAGAAACTGATACAATCTGGTTTTGGCATCTTTAGAAACTAAATTGGCATAACTGTTTTTAATCCGTTTCATTTTCAAACCGACAAATTTGGTATACGAAAGTGCGAGCGTTGGATTTCTCAACAATAAATCTTCAAAATCTGACATCAGGAAACTACAAATCGCAACATCCTCCGAAAGTACTTTTGCATATTCTTCATTTTTGGCATCCGTTTCCAAAGTCAGTTCTCCAAATAAATCTCCTTTCTGAATGATGTCTTTTATGGTTTCATTACCTTCTTCATCGATCGATACGATTTTAATATTTCCTTTTTTGAGTAAAAAAATGCGGGGTAAATCTGAAGTAGAAAAGTAAATAATCTCTCCTTTTGACGCTTTTTTAAAACCTGTGATAATACACAATTGCTTGATCTGCGAGTAACTCAAAGTTCGAAACAATTTGTGGTCCCGCAAATACCAGTATTTTAAATCTTCGTACATAAAAAAGTTTATTTCTGTAAATATAACGAAATTAAAATCCAAACAAAAACCCTTTCAGACATCGAAGAGTCTGAAAGGGTTTGGATTATCAAAGTTTCGAAGAGATTTATCCTGCAATAACAGCTCTTGAAATTACAATTTTCTGAATTTCTGAAGTTCCTTCGTAAATCTGAGTAATTTTTGCATCACGCATTAAACGCTCTACATGGTACTCTTTTACGTAACCGTTACCTCCATGAATCTGAACCGCTTCAACAGCGGTATCCATTGCTACTTGCGATGCAAACAATTTCGCCATCGCACCACTTACATCATAATTTTTATGTTGGTCTTTATCCCAAGCTGCTTTCATACACAAATGACGTGCTGCTTCAATATTAACCGCCATATCTGCCAATTTAAAAGCAATGGCCTGGTGGTTGCAAATTTCAGTTCCAAAAGCTTTACGCTCTTTAGAATATTTTAAAGCCAGTTCATAAGCTCCTGAAGCAATTCCTAAAGCCTGAGAAGCAATTCCGATACGCCCTCCGGCAAGCGTTTTCATGGCAAATTTAAATCCGAAACCGTCTTCTCCGATTCTGTTTTCTTTAGGAACTTTTACATCACTAAACATTAAAGAGTGTGTATCAGAACCACGGATTCCCATTTTTTGTTCTTTTGGCCCAATAGAAAAGCCCGGCATGTCTTTCGTCATGATCAAAGCGTTGATTCCTTTGTGTCTTTTCTCCGGATCCGTTTGTGCAATCACTAAATAAACAGATGCTGTATTTCCGTTGGTAATCCAGTTTTTCGTTCCGTTTACCAAATAGTGATCTCCCATATCAACCGCAGTTGTTTTTTGTGAAGTAGCATCACTACCCGCCTCAGGCTCACTCAAACAAAATGCTCCGTGAATCTCTCCTGATGCTAAACCTGGTAAATACTTTTGTTTTTGTTCTTCAGTTCCAAATTCCTGCAGTCCCCAACAAACTAATGAGTTGTTTACAGACATCACTACAGAAGCTGATGCATCTACTTTTGAAATTTCTTCCATCGCAATTACATAAGAAATGGCATCCAGTCCGCTTCCTCCATATTTAGGATCAACCATCATTCCCAGGAATCCTAATTGCCCCATTTTTTTTATTTGTTCTGTCGGAAAAATTTGTTTTTCGTCACGTTCAATAACTCCCGGCAGCAATTCGTTTTGAGCAAAATCTCTTGCAGCTTGTTGAATCATTAAATGTTCTTCGGTAAGATTAAAATCCATAGTTATCCTGTTTTATTTTTCTCAGCTTAACCCGATTTAAAATATCGAAATTAAGATGACGGTTATTTTTGTTTTGTTTTTTTGAATTGCTCTTTTCTGTAAAAAGGCTTCCAAAGATAAATTTTAAAAGTGAGTTTAACAATGCGCGCATATAAATTTACTAGATCGGCAATAATTACGATAACGTTTTCGTTATAATCTTAAAAATTTAGCGTAACACGCATCAAATTTGCAATCATTACTCTAAAAAACAAGAATAAAATACACGATCAAAAAAGTCCGATTCTAAAGTTTTAGTAAAGTTTAGTTTTTTCAAAAGATTAAACAATTCTTAAAATATACGGTTTCCCGTAAAACAACTCTTACTAATTTGATTACTAATCTTATACAAACAAAAAAAGCAAAATTGAGTCAAAAAAAACATATTTAAGAACGCTATAAAATTGATAAATTAACATTATTTTTGCTCAATAATTATAATTTCCATAAAACATGAAAAAAAGTTTACTTCTACTTACATTCCTTTTTAGTATACAATTCTCAACCGTTTCAGCCCAGACTCAGCTTGATGTGAATGGCGTAACAGTTCCAAGAAAAATTGAATTTCAAGGCAAAACTTTACAGCTTAATGGTGCTGGAGGCCGATCAAAAATGTGGTTGGAAGTTTATGTTCAGGCCTTATATTTATCGCAGCTAAGTCAGGATCCACAATTTATTATTGACAGCGATACCGAAATGGCAATCCGAATTGAAATTACTTCTTCAATGGTTTCTTCAAGTAAACTGACCAAAGCGATGAATGCCGGTTTCGAAAAATCTACGGGAAGCAATCTTACGCAATTACGTCCCCGAATCGAAGAATTTAAAACTTTTTTAAGTGACATGATTACTGAAAAAGATGTATTTGTTCTTGCTTATAATCCGCTTGATCAAACAGTCAATGTTTACAAAAATGAAGTTTTGAAAGGAAAAATTCCTGGATTTGATTTCAAAAAAGCATTATTCGGAATCTGGCTTTCAGACAAACCCGTTGATGAGACATTAAAAAAACACTTATTAGGAATCTAATTTGTTAGATTTATAAAATTCAAAAGCCGAAAACGTATTGTTTTCGGCTTTCTTTTTTCTCTTCGATAAAAATTTGACACGAGATACATTATTCGCATTATTCTATTTTATACTTTTACGCAAACTAAACATATCTCAACAAAATGAAAGATTTATTACAGCAATTTGAAAATAAAGCACCTGAAATTGTTTTTAACTGGAAAGATTCCGAAACAGAAGCCGAAGGATGGACTGTTATCAACTCACTGCGCGGTGGAGCTGCGGGTGGAGGAACAAGAATGAGAAAAGGCTTAGATATGAATGAAGTTTTATCGTTGGCCAAAACCATGGAAGTTAAATTTTCTGTTTCAGGACCAGCCATTGGAGGTGCCAAATCAGGAATAAATTTTGACCCAAATGATCCACGTAAAAAAGGAGTATTACAACGTTGGTACAAAGCCGTTTCACCTTTATTAAAAAGTTACTACGGAACTGGGGGAGATTTAAATGTAGATGAAATTCACGAAGTAATTCCAATGACCGAAGAATGTGGTGTATGGCATCCGCAGGAAGGTGTTTTCAACGGACACTTCAAACCTACCGAAGCAGATAAAATTAATAGAATCGGACAATTGCGTCAGGGTGTTATCAAAGTAATCGAAAACCCAAAGTTCTCTCCTGATGTAACCCGAAAATATACGGTTGCCGACATGATTACCGGTTATGGTGTTGCCGAAGCAGCTCGTCATTTCTATGCCACTTACGGTGGAGACATCAAAGGTAAAAAAGCAATTGTACAGGGATTTGGAAATGTCGGTTCAGCTGCCGCTTTCTATTTGGCCGAAATGGGTGCTAAAGTAATCGGAATTATTGACCGCGATGGAGGATTAATAAAAGAAGACGGTTTTTCATTTGAAGAAATCAGAACTTTGTTTTTAAATAAAGACGGAAACAAATTAGTTGCCGATAACATGATCCCATTTGACGAAATCAACACTAAAATCTGGACGATTGGTGCCGAAATCTTCACCCCTTGCGCGGCTTCAAGATTGGTAACTCAGGAGCAAATCGACAACTTAATCGCAAATGGATTAGAAGTTATTTCATGTGGAGCAAATGTTCCTTTTGCTGATAAAGAAATTTTCTTCGGTTCGATCATGGAAGAAGTGGATCGCAAAGTAAGTTTGATTCCTGATTTTATTTCAAACTGTGGAATGGCAAGAGTTTTTGCTTATTTCATGGAGAAAAAAGTTCAGATGACGGACGAAGATATTTTCAATGATACTTCAGAAATTATAAAAAATGCGATTGTTAAAGCTCACACTTTAAATCCATCCAAAACAAATATCAGTGCAACTGCTTTTGAAATTGCATTGAAACAACTAGTATAATTTTTTTATACTTTATCAAAACGGGCCGGATGAACATCTGGCCTTTTTTTATGTTTCATGCTAATTCAGCTGATCCTTTTTGATTCCGCTTCCCCATTAATTACAAAATCTGTGCAAATCGGCAAAATCTGCCTGCAAAAAACATTCAGTCACAAAATCCCCTCCTCTTCTATTCTAAACAATTTTTACTACTTTTAAGCGTTTTTTAATTAATACAATTTCAAAATTCAGAATAAAAATGAGTTCCATTTCTTCAGATCAAAAGAAATCCTTACTACTCACTACTGTTATTTATGCAGTACTCATTGCGTTGTTATTTTTCATACGCTTTTGGCCTCCTTACAATCCGGAGAACAATGTGGCTTTGGCTTCCGGCGGAGGTGGCGGAGGTGTTACGGTAAATTTTGGAGACAGCGATTTAGGCTCGGGAGCAAATTATAAAAGCGAAGTTATAAATGTAAAAAACGAAGCCCGACAAACTCCGGCAAAAGCAACACCAGACGAAGCAATTTTAACTCAGGAAAATACCACAACCGACGAAAGTGTTGCAATTCCAACAAAAGAAAAACCAAAAAAAGCAACACCCGTTGTAAAACCGGAAGCGAAACCGATTCCTGAGAAACCAAAAGTTTCCAATTCTACAAACGATGCCTTATCAAGTATCTTAAAAGGATCCAATAAAGGCGGGGATGGTGATGATAAAGCAGCTGGAAACAAAGGAAAAGCGAACGGCAGTCTAAGTTCGAACGGATATTATGGAACGGGAGGTTCCGGAGGAGGAACTGGCGGTGGCAACGGAACCGGCAATGGAATTGGTAACGGAAGCGGTTATGGCCCAGGAAGTGGCGGCGGTTCCGGTGGAGGATCTGGATATTCGTTAAACGGACGCAAAGCACTGTCTAAACCGGCACCAAAATATACCTGCAATGAAGAAGGAAAAGTAGTGGTAGAAGTTACCGTAGACCAAAATGGCAAAACCATTAGCGCAACTGCAGGAATAAAAGGAACAACTAATACCGCAAGCTGTTTACTGGAACAGGCAAAAATAGCGGCATTGAACACAAAATGGTCAGCAGACGACAAAGCAGCTGCAAAACAGGTTGGAAAAATAATTTACAATTTCAGTCTGGATTAAACACAAATTATACAGATTTACATAAATCTGTTTCCATAAAAAAGGCTTTCAGGAAATTCTGAAAGCCTTTTTTATTTTCATCAAGTAGTTTATTCTTTTTTCCGTCGCCCCAAGAGAACAAAACTGTGTGTTTGTCTTACTTCGGACTGGTGGCAATTACAAACTTTAAATTATTCTTCACTCCGATTTGCAACACATCAACTAAATCCTGAACCTGAAGATTAAACGGAATTCGAACCACTACAGTTTGCTGCTTGTCGGCTCCAATTTTCGACATTAGAGTGGTTTCCAATGCATCAAATTCAACAGGCACTTTGTCGATATAGAACTTTTTATCTTCGGTAACAGACAAACTAATTAATTGTTTATTTGTTTTTTCATTGGCTTTGGCTTTCGGTAATGTCATTTTAATCACATTAGGATTCGCAAGTGTTGATATAATAAGGAAAAACAACAACAGGAAAAACATAATATCACTTAATGACGATGTCGCCACTTCAGCATGAAACCTTCTTTTTCTCTTGATAGACATACCTTATGCTCTTTGAATTATATTGACAAATTCTAATATTTGTTTCTGAATCTTCAACGCAAAATCATCAATTTTTCCATTCAGTAAATGATAAGCACTATAGGCAATAATCCCCACAATTAATCCGGAACCCGAGCTGATCATTTTCTCATACAATCCTCCCGAAATATTTCCGATACTGATATTTTCAGTAACCGAAATACTGTAGAAAATCTTAATTACACCCGAAATAGTTCCAATAAAACCAAGCGTAGGTGCAATTCCGGCAATAAGTCCCAGATGCCCCAAATTTCTTTCCATTTCACCAATTTCAATATCAGCGGCACGGTCCATGTTTGATTCAATCTCAGCAATTGGCCTTCCAATAACCAGCACACCTTCTTTCAGAATATTTCCTGCTGCCGTATCGCTTCTTTCTACAATAGTCCTGGCTAATTCAATATTTCCGGCATTTAATTTATCTCCCACATCCTGTATCAATCGCGAATCGATTCTTGATGCTTTTTTGATATATAAGTAACGTTCAAAAATGATATAAATAGTATAAAATAATAACAGTGCAATCGGAATTAAGAAAACTCCCCCTTTCATAATAAACCCAAACATTGAAATTTCATTTTCAGGTGCAATCTTTTCGATAACTACGTTTGAGGCATTTGCGATGGTATCAGCTTGTAATTGAATGTAGCTAAACATATATTAATTCTTGTTTTTAATAATTAATTCTAAAAAATATTTGAAATTTGCAATAAAGATAATTTTCACTCCCTTATAAAACTAAAAAAAATGAAAATTATTTCAATTCGAAACTATTTTAACTCAATTCAATGAACTATCAGGAAACCACAAACTGGATGTTTAATCAGCTTCCAATGTACCAACTTCAGGGAGCTTCGGCATACAAAGAAGATTTGACTAATATTAAGTTGCTGGCCGCACATCTTGGCAACCCTCAAGATCAGTTAAAATGCATCCACGTTGCCGGAACCAATGGTAAAGGATCGACCTCGCACATGCTGGCTTCAGTTTTACAGGAAGCCGGATATAAAGTAGGATTGTATACCTCTCCGCACCTTAAAGATTTTAGAGAACGAATTAAAATTAATGGACAGGAAATCTCCGAAGATTTTGTTTGTCAATTCGTAGCCAAACACAAAAACTTTTTTGAAGCCAATGATATGAGTTTTTTCGAAATGTCTGTTGGACTAGCCTTCGATTACTTCGCTTCAGAGAAAACTGACATTGCTATTATCGAAGTTGGTCTTGGCGGAAGACTCGATGCGACCAACATAATCACACCATTAGCATCCGTTATTACCAACATCGATTTAGACCATACTCAGTTTTTAGGAAATACCCCGGCAGCAATTGCGGGTGAAAAAGCCGGAATCATAAAACCAAATGTTCCTGTTGTCATTGGAGAATACACCTTTGAAACTCAACCCGTATTCTTAGCCAAAGCAAAAGAAAATGAAGCTCCTATTTATTTTGCTTCCGATTTAATCACAGAAGTTTTTCCTTCCGATCTAATTGGCGATTATCAGTTTCACAATAAAAAAACGGTACAGCAAACCATCCAAATATTAGATTCTCAAAATGAGTTTAAAATCTCAGACGAAAATCTAAAAAACGGTTTATTACAGGTTGTAAAAAATACCGGTTTACAAGGCAGATGGCAGCAATTGGGAGAAAACCCAAAGATCATCTGTGATACTGCCCACAACCAGCACGGACTGGCTGTTGTAATCAAACAAATCCAAAAAGAAAGTTTCGAAAATTTACATATTGTGCTGGGAGTTGTAAACGACAAAGATCTCGATTCTATTTTACCTCTTTTTCCTAAAAATGCACAATACTATTTTTGCAGTCCAAATTCGTCCAGGGGTCTAAAGACTGAAATTTTAAATGAAGCCGCTAAAAAGCACCATTTAATAGGGGAAAATTATGACTCAGTAGAACATGCTTATGTCGCAGCCAGAAAAAATGCTTCAAAAAATGATTTCATTTACGTTGGAGGAAGCACTTTTGTAGTCGCTGAATTGCCTCTTGCCTAAACAAAAGTTCTTAGACTAAAAAAACTGCAAAAAACCAATTTAATAACAAATTCATAAACAGCGAGATACAAAACCTTTTCAAAAAAGTTTTATTTTTTATTCGATTTTCTTTGCAGAACTCAAAAACTAGCGTATATTTGCACTCGCAATCACGAAGGATAGCGACCTAATAAAATAGGGCGATTAGCTCAGCTGGTTCAGAGCACCTCGTTTACACCGAGGGGGTCGGGG
>NZ_CAGKLC010000066.1 GCF_903469665.1 Flavobacterium sp. UGB4466
GGAGTGAGCAATATAGATTTTTTCTTGTTCAGATTATCTAATCTTTTTGCTTAATCCCCAACTTTTGAACCTGATCCCTTAAAGGATAAAGTTACTTACCAATATTAGGTTGCAACTTTTGAACCTGATCCTTTTTCTTGTTCAGATTATCTAATCTTTTTGCTTAATCCCCAACTTTTGAACCTGATCCCATAAACACATTCAGGGGATTAGGTACTTTTTAAAGTATAGAGAAAACACTATAGTTGTAAAACAACAAAACCCTCAACAATGTTGAGAGTTTTGTCTTCTGTGGAGAAAGAGGGATTCGAACCCCCGGACCTGTTACAGTCAACAGTTTTCAAGACTGCCGCATTCGACCGCTCTGCCATTTCTCCAGTATGTTGCGATCATTTGCTGATTGCGAGTGCAAATATAAGATGCTTTTTCGGTTCTCAAAACTTTTTCAGCGCTTTTTTTTAAGCTTTTTTGAAATAATTTTCAAGTATCTAATTATCAGTATTTACGAAAAATAGATTTTTGAAAAAATTAGTTCAGGTCGTCCAAAATAGGCACCGGTTTTTTGTTTTCATCCACCGCAACAAACGAAAATGTTCCAGAAACTACGGTTTCGCGAAGCTCGGAATACATTTGCTCCATAAAAATATCGACGTGAATTTTACAACTCGTTCTTCCAACACTGATCACTTTGGCTACTAATTCGATTAAAGTTCCCGCCGGAATGGCTTTTTTAAAATCGATTTGACCGGTTGAAATCGTTACTACTTTTTTTCTGCTGAATCTTGTAGCACAAATAAAAGCAACTTCGTCCATAACATGAAGCGCTGTTCCTCCAAATAAAGTGTCGTAATGGTTTGTGGTACTCGGGAAAACCGCTTTGAAAATTCGTGTTTCCGATTTTATAATTCTTTCTTCTACTGTTCCCATATATTAATAACTTACGTATTCGGTAATTTCAAGTCCATATCCAATCATTCCCACACGTTTTGTTTGTTCCGTGTTAGAAACCAATCTGATTTTTGAAATGTCGATATCGTGTAAAATTTGCGCACCAATTCCATAATCTTTGCTGTCAATGATTACTTTTGGAGCTTTCATTGTTCCTCCTGCCTGTAAGGTTTTAAGTTCGGCAATTCTGTTCAATAGATTTACAGCCGTCATATCCTGATTAACGAATAACACGGCTCCTTTGCCATTTTCATTAATCACCTTGAACATATCGTCTAATTGCTGTTCAGCATTATTGGTCAAAGTGCCAAGTAAATCATTGTTTACCTGCGAAGAATTGATTCTTGTTAAAATAGCCTCTCCCAGATTCCAGGTTCCTTTTGTTAAGGCAATATGAATTTGCTTGTTGGTAGTTTGCTCGTATGCTCTTAATCTAAAAGTTCCAAAACGGGTTTCAATATCAAAATCCTCTTTTTTAACAATCAGACTGTCATGTTGCATTCTGTAAGCTACCAGATCTTCAATCGAAACTAATTTTAGATTGAATTTTTTAGCCACTTTTGCCAATTCAGGTAAACGAGACATGGTACCGTCTTCATTCAAAATTTCGCAAATAACACCAGCTGGTTTAAATCCTGCTAATCTGGCAAAATCTATAGCGGCTTCTGTGTGTCCGGTTCTTCTTAAAACTCCGCCTTGTTTGGCTACTAAAGGGAAAATATGTCCCGGACGTGCCAATTCATGTGGTTTAACATTTGAATCGGTCAGTGCTATTACCGTTTTAGAGCGGTCAGCTGCCGAAATTCCTGTTGTTACCCCATGTCCTTTTAAATCTACAGAAACCGTAAAAGCAGTTTTCATATGATCGGTATTGTTGGTTACCATTGGTCTTAGGTCCAATTCCTTACAACGGCTTTCTGTCAATGGAGCACAAATTAATCCGCGTCCGTGAGTAGCCATGAAATTGATCATTTCCGGAGTTACTTTTTCGGCTGCAGCCAGAAAATCGCCTTCATTTTCGCGATCTTCATCATCCACTACAATGATTACTTTACCCTGACGAATGTCTTCAATAGCTTCCTCAATGGTGTTTAGTTGTATTTTTGTTGTTGACATAGTTATTTTTGATTTTGAGCAGGAAAAAACCGCTCGGAAATTTTTTGAAATAGTTGTGAGATTGGAGTAGTAATTGCATCAAAGTTGATTAATCCGTTGTCGTTAGTAGCACGATACGTTAATAATACAGCTAATGGTGATAGTATAAAAGAGGACATCCATGATCCTAAAAACGGATTCATTGCACCTTCCTGTGAAAGTCTTTTTCCGAAAGTATTAATGAAATGGAATGTAATAAAAATTAAAACGGCAAATACAATAGGCAGACCAAGTCCTCCTTTGCGAATGATAGCTCCTAATGGTGCACCAATAAAAAACATTAAGAAACAGGCAAAAGCGATTACAAATTTTTCGTATAAGGCTGTTAAATGTTGATTGATATCTCTTTGTTTTTCTTTTAAATCGTTTTGTGTTGATTCGATAGAATAGATATTGCTTGTAACATTGCTGCTTGCCATTCTTATTACATCAGCCTTCTCTTTATTCGTGTAAAGTGATAAAAGGTTGTTAGGCAGATTCTTTTTCTTTTTATTTGTTTTTACAGGAACGGATGATTTGGTAATACCCACACGCTGATTGATATTTTCTGAAAAAGAGATGATTTCATTATCCAGATTTTTGTTCAGGGAATCCAGTGTATAACGAAGTTCGTTAATATTCAACATTCCGTTTGTGTTGCTTATGTTTTCTTTATCGTCGGCGGTTTTGTTTAATTCGGATAAATCAATATTAATGATCTGTTTTTTGAAAGCACTTTTTATGAAAGGCAGTTTCGCGCGATCTTCGTATTTTTTCGGAGTAACGTCCTGGTAGTAATATCCGTCATTTAAAACTAATTTTAAAATACTGGATTTTTCGTTACTCATCAATTCACCATCTTTGGCTTTGATAACGGTTTTGTTTTCGCCGGTATTGGTTGGTTTTTCGTGAATCGTAACACCGGTTAAAATGTTTCCATTTTCACCAGATTTTTTGTTGACTTTAATGTTGTAAAACCCAACGTCATTAAACTGCCCTTCGGCAATTGCCATGGCAGGCTTAGCTTGTGCTATGTTTTTTCGGAAATTAATAAATTTATATTCCGCATACGGAATCACATTATTGGCGAACCAGAAAGCGACAATGCTTAAAACAAAGATAAACACGATTAAACCTCGCATCGCTCTCTGAAGTGATATTCCTGATGATTTCATCGCTGCGAATTCATAATTCTCAGCCAGATTTCCGAAAGTCATAATAGAGGCCAGTAAAACCGATAGCGGTAAAACCAGCGGA
Source organism: Flavobacterium sp. UGB4466 (assembly GCF_903469665.1). Lineage (GTDB taxonomy): Bacteria > Bacteroidota > Bacteroidia > Flavobacteriales > Flavobacteriaceae > Flavobacterium > Flavobacterium lipolyticum. The sequence goes on from NZ_CAGKLC010000066.1 coordinate 3,340, forward strand.
ATGATTCTCGGCATCGAGAATAAAAGGAATTTCACAACCAAAATCAAATCAAGATCTTTACCTGCAAGTTCGGAGATAAAGAGCCATACGGTTTGGAGTATGAAGATAAAAAAAAGGATTACAAATACCGTAGTAAATGTAATCAGGAATGTTTTGAGTAAGTATTTGTCTAAAATTTTCAACCTTGTAATTAATCTAATTTATTGATGTAGTATTTTGGATATTTGCTCGCTACAAATGTAAATTGATTTTTTGATAAAGGCTGATTGGTTTTAAAAGAATTAACGGTTAAAGTGGTTTTTGTTCCATTTTTTCCGGTTTCGATCAGGTTATAAATGTGTTTGGTCTGAACATCAATACCTAAAAGAATCTCTTTTCTTTGGTCTTTAGAACTTGTAGGAGCTAATTTGATATATTGTATTTTTCTACCTTTTACATTTTGAACAATATCCATGTTGTATTTGTAGCCGGAATTGAAGAAAGTCAGCATCTTTGAAGGTGTAATAGCAGTATCGTCCTTTTCGTTTACTTTAGAAATGGTTACTTCTTCGTCTTCCGGAACGATGGTGTAGGTTTTCTGACCGTCAAATATTTTTGTTACTCCCATAAAATTCAATACATATTGATTGCCTTTCATGGTTACATTTCCTTTACTGTCCTGGTTGATGTTCTCTTTAGCGTTATTCAGTGTGTATTTAAAGTCAATAACAATATTGTTGTAGCTTTTTATTTTTGAAGTTACTTCATTCAATAAATCTTTGGCTTTTTTATCCTGAGCCTGAATAGAAGTGAAGCTCAAAAGCAATAAAACCGCCATTTGAATGCACTTTTTAGTCATCTTAGTAATAGAATTGTTTTGGATTTCCTGAATTTTTGTTTTCATGATGGGATTAATTTTGTTCATTATTAAAAAATTGGTCAAGAGCACTTAAGTCAGTGATGTTTACGGTTCTTGCTTTACTGCCTTCAAACGGACCAACAATGCCTGCTGCTTCCAGCTGATCGATCAGGCGACCGGCTCTGTTGTATCCTAATTTTAATTTTCTTTGCAGTAATGAAGCCGAACCTTGTTGTGCATTGACAATAATCTCTGCAGCTTCTCTGAATAAAGTATCTCTTTCGGAAATATCCACATCAAGATTGATGCCATTTTCTTCTCCAACAAACTCCGGAAGCAAATAAGCTGTGGCATAAGCTTTTTGCGAACCGATAAAATCCGTAATTTTTTCCACCTCAGGAGTGTCTATGAAGGCGCATTGTACACGTATCACATCATTTCCGTTGGTGTATAATAAATCTCCTCGTCCAATTAACTGATCGGCTCCCTGTGTGTCCAGAATGGTTCGGGAATCAATTTTAGAAGTTACCCTGAAAGCAATTCTTGCGGGGAAATTGGCTTTAATTAAACCTGTAATAACATTCACCGATGGTCTTTGTGTAGCGATAATCAGGTGAATACCAATAGCACGGGCCAATTGAGCCAAACGGGCAATAGGGACTTCAACTTCTTTACCGGCGGTCATAATTAAATCGGCAAACTCGTCGACTACCAGAACAATGTAAGGTAAAAATCGGTGCCCTGCCTCGGGATTTAGTTTTCTTGCTCGGAATTTTTCGTTATATTCCTTGATGTTACGTACCATCGCGTCTTTTAGTAAAGAGTAGCGATTGTCCATTTCAACACAAAGTGAGTTCAGTGTATTTACTACTTTTGCGTTGTCGGTGATGATAGCGTCTTCTGTATCAGGTAGTTTGGCTAAATAATGTCTTTCGATTTTATTGAAAAGCGTAAGCTCTACTTTTTTCGGATCTACCAGTACAAATTTAACTTCGGCCGGATGTTTCTTGTATAAAAGAGAGGTTAAAACAGCATTTAAACCTACCGATTTTCCTTGTCCGGTTGCTCCGGCCATCAGTAAGTGAGGCATTTTGGCCAGATCGACCACGAAAGTTTCGTTGGAGATTGTTTTTCCTAAAGCAATTGGCAGTTCCATTTCAGCTTCCTGAAATTTAGCAGATCCAATAACGCTTTTCATCGAAACCATTGTAGGGTTTTTGTTCGGAACCTCGATACCAATAGTTCCTTTTCCTGGAATAGGAGCTATAATACGGATTCCTAATGCTGAAAGTGATAATGCGATATCATCCTCTAAACTTTTAATTTTAGAAATTCTGATCCCGGCTTCCGGTACAATTTCGTATAAGGTTACCGATGGTCCAACAGTTGCTTTGATCTGTGCAATTTCAATTTTATAATTGCGAAGTGTATCAACAATTCTGTTTTTGTTTTCTTCTAATTCCTCCTGATTGATCGTAATTCCTCCGGTTGAGTATTCTTTCAATATGTCAAGTGTAGGGAATTTGTAATTGGATAGGTCTAAAGTAGGGTCGAATAAACCAAAATCGGCTACTAGACGGGAAGCCAGATTCTCTTCAATAATATCTTCCTCTTCTGCTTTTTCAATTACAAATTCTTCGGTATGAACAGGAGTTTTTACAGTTACCGGATTGATATCCATTTGAACTGGTTTTAAAACCGGATTCAAATCAATTTCTGAGGCGTTTGAAATGGTTGGTTTTAAAGCTTCTTTGTTGATTTCGAATTGGCTGATATTAGATTTTAGATGAATGTTGTCTAATTCCGGATCTTCTTCCTCAATAGCAAATTCTTCTAAGTTATAAGCACTCTCGGCTTCCTGAGGTTTTTTTATTGAAGCCAATTCTGAATTGAATTCTTTTTTAGTAGAATCAAAATACGACTGAATTTTTTCAGGAGATAGTTTGATTTTAAAAATCAGGTACACGATTAATCCGAAAAGTAGCGTAAGTAAAGTTCCGGTTTTTCCGATATAATCTTGTAAAAACAGATTGAGTTCATATCCGATCGTTCCGCCCAATTCAGGTGCTGAAGTGGCGAAAAATCCAAATAGTACAGAGACAATAATAAGGGCAAAAAGATCCCAAAACCAAGTATTTTTTAATTTTTTGGTAGAGAGTTCCAAAGCGAGAAACATTCCGGTAAGGAAAAATAAACGAACGAATATAAATGAAGCAATACCAAAGCCTTTGTATACAATAAGATCGGCGAGGAATGCCCCGAATTTTCCGAGCCAGTTTTCTACAATTTCGGTACGATCGCCAAGCTGGCTTACCGCACTTTGGTCAGATTGCCATTGTCCGTTGACATAAAAAGAAATAAAGGCAACTAATAGTGCCGCAGAAAAGAGTATCAGAAGACATCCTAAAACAAATTTTTGTTGTTTGGATAGGTTTCCGTACTTTATCTTTTCAGTCTTTGATTCGTTTTTTTTGTCTAAAGTTTCCTTTTTGGTTGTTTTTGCCATTCTTGCGTTTCCTGTTGCCTATATAAATTTTGGGATGTAAATGATTAAGCCTATTGCGATTGCTGTCATTGCGGCAAAAAATACCGCTCCCGCTGCAATATCTTTAATAAAACCGATTCGTTTGCTGTAATCAGGGTGAATAAAATCGGCAATTTTTTCTACTGCCGTATTCAAACCTTCAACGCTTAAAACGAGGCCTATGGCTAATGTTTGGCACAACCATTCGGTTTGTGAAATATGAAAATAAAACCCGGCTATGGTCATGATAATTCCCAGAGAGAATTGAACCATAATGCTGTGTTCTGTTTTGATTAATTTTACCGCTCCGTTAAAAGCATAGGTCATACTTTTTAGACGGCCGGTAACAAAGGTATTGTCTTTTTGAAATTCCATTTAAAGATATTATAATGCTGCTAAAGCTGCTTCGTAATTTGGTTCGTTTGCAATTTCAGCTACTTGTTCAGTGTGAGTTACTTTTCCATTAGCATCAACTACAATGATTACTCTTGAATGTAAACCAGCCAAAGGTCCGTCAACAATTTCTAAACCGTTTGTTTTTCCAAAATCTCCTGCCTGAAAATCGGATAAGTTAACTACATTTTCTAATCCTTCAGCACCACAAAAACGTTTTTGTGCAAATGGTAAATCTCTTGAAATACACAATACAGTTGTGTTCTCTAAGTTGCTGGCACTTTCATTGAATTTTCTAACAGATGTAGCACAAGTTCCGGTATCGATACTTGGGAAAATGTTTAAAACCAGTTTTTTTCCGGCAAAATTGCTTAAAGAAACAACTGATAAATCGTTTTGTACTAATTTGAAATCAGCTAGTTGTGATCCAACTGTTGGTAATTCGCCTGAAGTATGAATAGGATTTCCTCCCAATGTTATTGAAGCCATGATTTTTATTTAAATTAATGAGGTTCAAAAGTAAGGATTAATATTCGAATCTAAAAGTATTTGTTGATGGGTTTAAGGAGAGATTAAGGGGGCTGTTTTAATAGTCACGTATTCACAAATTATTTTAGATTTATCACAAAGGATGTCATTTCGGCGAAGGAGAAATCGCACTAGAGAGGTATTTTTGATTCTGGAGTTTTTTCTGTGATCTGCTTCGCCTATTCGCTATCGCTTGGGTTTCCTTCGACTTCGCTCAGGAAGACACCATTGGTTCAGAGTGCGAGTGTGACATGATATGAGTTTTTCGTTTATTGATCTGATTGGTGAAGAAGACCTTTTGTAGTATGAAAGTCCTTCGACTTCGCTCAGGAGGACACTCGTGGTTTAAACCGAGAGTGTGACTGCAAACTGAGACTGCAAACTGAGACTGCAAACTGAGACTGCAAACTGAGACTGAAAACTGAGACTGAAAACTAAAAAAAAAAGCGCCTCAAAATTGAAACGCTTTCTCTTGTCATGTTTTTTTTATTTGTATGCTCGATTATTTATCGATGGAACCTAAAACACGTTTCATGAACGCATTTAGAGCTTCTTTTTTATCAGTGCCCTGAACTACCATTTTGTGTACTTCAAGCGCACCATACATATTCGAAATTAATTCGCCAATTACATCTAATTCTTCATCTTTTAAAGACGGAATTTCAGTCATCGCTTCTAAAACTTCGATAGTTTCAATGATATAATCCTGATCGTTTTCTTCGATGAATTGGGTTAACTGCTTTATTACGGGTAATTTCATAATTAGATTTCTTAGATTTTAGACATTCTTAGACTTCTTAGACTTTCTTGAAAATTTAGACATCATCTAAGGAGTCTAAAGATCTAAGCAAGTCTAACCAATCTCATTACGCGATCGCGTTTACCAAGTCGATTAAAACTTCTTGTTTGTTGGTTTGAGTTTCTCCAACCAATTGTCCGTTTACAAAGGTTGCGAACGTAGGCAGGTTGCTTACATTGGCTAACTTTCTTGATTCCGGTGAATTTTCAGCATCAACCAAAACAAAAGTGATAGCTTCGTTTTCTGTGGCTAGTTTTTTGAATTTTGGTTTCATAATACGGCAATTTCCACACCATGAAGCTGAATATTGCACTACTACTTTTTCATTTTTAGCAACTAAATCTGCTAACGTATCTTCGTTTAAGTCGATTAACATAGTTTTTATTTTTAAGACACTAAGTTGTTAAGGTTCTAAGATGCTAAATTTTTGCTCTCGAACCGAATAACTTTGTGTGGATTTATTTGATAGTTTTTTAAGTCGTTGAGATTCTAAGATCTAAGTTTAATCTTAGAATCTCTTGACTTTTATTGTAGAACTATAGGTAAGATTCAAAAGTTAAGTTAAAAAACTTAGCATCTTAGAACCTTAGTATCTTTGCTGCTTAATTAGCGCTTAAATACTCAGCAGTACTAAGTCTGTCTGCGCTCATTGCTTCTTTTCCGGCTTCCCAGTTTGCAGGACAAACTTCACCTTTAGTTTGAATGTGAGTGTAAGCATCAACCATTCTTAAATATTCGTTTACGTTACGTCCTAATGGCATATCGTTAACACTTTCGTGGAAGATTTTTCCAGTTTCGTCAATTAAGTAAGTAGCTCTGTAAGGTACGTTTGAACCTTCGATGATAACTGAATCAGTTTCTTCGCTGTAGCTTGTAGCTTCGATGTCAAGAATACCTAAAATATTAGCTAAGTTACGGTTTGTATCTGCTAAGATTGGGTAAGTAACACCTTCGATTCCACCGTTATTTTTTGGTGTGTTTAACCATGCAAAGTGTACTTCGTTTGTATCACATGAAGCTCCGATTACGATAGTATTTCTTTTTTCAAATTCTGGTAAAGCAGCTTGGAAGGCGTGTAATTCAGTTGGGCAAACAAAAGTGAAATCTTTTGGGTACCAAAACAATAATACTTTTTTGTTGTTGTTTACTGCTTCTTCAAAAATGTTGATTTTTAAATTATCACCCATTTCAGAGATAGCATCAACTGCAATACTTGGGAATTTTTTTCCTACTAAAGACATATTTTTCGTTTTAAAGTTAAAAATTTATTTCTGGTGCAAAAGTAGGGCATAAGTGCGTATTCTTACAATAAGAAGTAATTATTAATATTTATTAGGTGATAGTTTTTGATTATAAGTTACTGTTTGGTTTTTGTAAGTTATTGGATTTCAATATTTACGGGTAGGTTTCCTCTGCAAGTATTATTTTCAAGAAATTGAATTCCTGCATTTTTTTGAAATTCTTCGAAATCCTGATACACCTGAATAATTCGGGAAGCTTTAGAAAGATTCGGAATTATTGGCAAAACATAAGGATTTCCGAAAACGTAAAGGAGGCACTTTTTGGTTTGAAGAAGGTTAGAAAGCAATTCTAAAACTTCATCATTGATTTCGAAATTATTCATTGGTTTTGCTTTCGGAACAAACAAAGAAATAATAACGGTTTCGAATGGCTCCAGACCTTTTTTGATTTCTGAAATGGATGAATCTTCTGCATTCTCAAAATCAAATTCTGCTGAATTTAGTACGGTATTTAAAGTCTGAAAAAATGGATTTTTCGTGTTTTTGTATAAACTTAATTTGGCTAACTGGTTGTTTTTTTGTGCTTCAAAAACCTGTTCGATGGTGAAATCATCAATGATTTTTGTGATGGAATTTTGAGCAATTTCAAGGTTTAAAGCTGATGCTCTTTCGAAATTTAGTTCACCTGAAGTAAATTGATTTTCAGCTAGAATTCCAACTTTTTGCTTGGCTTTGATAATTCTGTTGAAACTTTCTTCAATACGTTCAGGAGAAGCATTTTTAAGAATGGCTTCGATTCCTTCGGGTACATTTTCGGCGAAACATAAAACATCATTACCCGCATTGAAGGCTTCCCATTCCAATTCTCCTTTGGTTTCGTATAATTTAGAAACACTATGCATGTTCAGTGCATCGGAAATGACCAGACCATCGTAACCCAGTTTTTCTCGTAAAAGTGTTTCAATAATAGGTTTTGATAAAGTTGCCGAAGTATTTTTTCCTTCGTTCAAACTTGGAACTGCTAAATGCCCAATCATAATCGAATCGACATTGTGTTCAATTCCTTTAATAAAAGGGTACAGCTCGTTTTCAAGTAATTCTTTTAAAGTCTCGCTTAAAACCGGTAACCCTAAATGTGAATCGACATTGGTATTTCCGTGTCCGGGGAAGTGTTTCAGACAGCCTAAAATTCCCACTTCCGACATGCCTTTAAGGTATTCTACAGCAAAATGGGCTACTTTTTCTTTGTTTTCACCAAAAGAGCGATAGCCTATTACGGGGTTGTTCGGGTTGTTATTGATGTCGGCCAAGGGAGATAGATTGTAATGAATTCCTGCAGCTTTCAAATCTAAACCAATTTGTTTCCCCACTTCATAAACCAGATTCGATTTATTTTCCGGTAAGGCGCCTAATGTAATGGCGTATGGGTACTGCGGTGTTTTTTCAATGCGCATGGCTAAGCCCCATTCGGCATCAATGCTGATTAGGAGAGGGGTAGTGGCTGCGTTTTGATAACGGACAATCAGGTCTTTTATTTTTTGATAGCTGTCGTCATTAAAAACAACTTTTTTCTTGCTCTCGTAGTTTGTTGCAGCACTCGCACGGCTGTGAAAAAAGGTAAGTCCGCCAATGTGGTGTTCTTTTATTAAACGTTCAGTTTCCTGGATGTTTTCTTCGGTATCGTTTATAAAAACTGCAGGAAAAAAGAATTGTCCCACTTTTTGTCTTAATGCTTGTGCTGTCATTTTCATTAGTATAAAACCCGTTGGGTTGTAATTCGTAAAAGTTTAATTAAACAGATAGTCCCGATGCATCGGGATATGTGTAAAAAAGGATACAAAAAAAAATATAATTTCTTTCACATAACCAGTTTTGTGTGTTTTAAATAAGTGAAACGCCTTTTTTGAAGTAAAAAAATCTATGTTTCTATGTGTTAAAAATGATTACACCCAAAAGATTATTTTAAAGTCATTTTCATACAAACACTATTGTCCATTTTCTCGTAAGGCGGATAGTTTGGAATGATAGTGTAACCTAATTTTTGATATAAGCTGATGGCTTCCGGCTGATTTTTACCGGTTTCGAGAATCGTATTGCTGTATTTGATTTCTTTTGCCCAGCGCTCGAGTTCTGCCAAAACCTGAGAAGCAATTCCTCTTTTTCGGAAATCGGGGTGGACAAACATGCGTTTGATTTCGACCGTATCTTTTTCTTTTTCCCTGAAAGCACCACAACCAACTGCTATATCATTTTCATAGAAAACGACAACATGTTTGATGAGATCGGTTTTGTTAAACTGATTGTAAAAGTCATGGTCTTCTCCGTCTCTGATTTTTAAATCCTGATCCAGTAAAACGACCAGATTTTTAAAATCAGTATCGTCAGAGTTGGTTCTTTTTAAACTAATCATGATGTTAAATTTATTTTCGTTTTTGAAAAAAGGCGCTTTACAATATGGTGTTTTGGCTAAGCTGAAATTTATTTTTCAGGATTAAAAAGTTTGCATTTTCATAAAAATGCTCTTTTAAAGCTGCTTTTTATTCATAACCTTTCCCCGTAAACCAATCATAACCCTCAATTGTTTTATATTCATTAGGCATTGAACTCAGTATCACGGTCTCTTTTTTATTATTGTTATAAGGTTTGTTTTTTGAGATAATTAATTTACCGGTTTTCTTGTCGTTTTTGTCTTTTTCATAGTAGACATATTCCAGAGTGTCAATTGTCTCGCCATTCCATCTGTATTTGTACATCTCAGTTTCTCCGGGATGACCATATTGTACACCTCTTATTATTTTTTCTTTAGGAGAGAAAGTTGGATTGATAAATTCAAAACTATTTGAAAAAGTCTTTTGGTCTTCTCTGAGTAAGTAAATATTACTGAAAGCTTTTAAGCAGCACCCGGTAGCACCATACCAGTTTAAAACGAAGTCTTTTAATCCATCTCCATTAATATCTCTAATAGTGTCATTTCTATAAGTCAGACTCCATTCTTTATGAGAGACCACCTTTTTAAATTTATTGTTAACTTTTGAATAGATGTCAATGTATACATCGTTTATTCCGTAACGGTGAATAATTAAATGGGGATGCTTTTTGGTGAAATGATTATCGAAATTTATATCCACTTCAATTGCAGTGTTCACTTTATATTCTTGGTGAAATTTGTTCTTGTCAATATTTTGTGTTGCAATTTTTATTGCATTTGTTAAGATCTGGTCAAATCTTACACTATCAATTCTATTTTGCTGTTCTAATTTTTTTCTTTTTTCTAAACGTTCTTTTTCCTTTTGTAAAAACGTTGCCGAAACCGAATCTTTTCTAACTCCAGATTTCTTTTTCTTTTCGTTTGATTGTCCGCATGAAAATAATAAGAGTATGATTACTACTATTGCTAATATGTTTGGTTTTGTCTTCATACGGTTGCGAAAACTTAGAAAATGATAATTTGTTCTTATTTCAGTTTGCTTTTCTTTTGTTTGGCAAGTTGTGTTTTGGTGTGTAATGCTTTTTCTAAGCGGTTTTTGAAACGGAAGAGTTTCGGCAAACCTTCGAGTCGGTCTTCGAGTGTAATTTTTTCAAAAACAACAATGGCTTTTTCTAAAACCCGGATCTCATTATCGAGATCCATCTGGTTTTTATAGAAGGTTGCTAATCGGTCGTAAGGATGATTTCCTTTAAAACCTTCGTTGATATTTTGTTCGTATAACGCAATTGCTTTCTCCGTTTCTCCTGCTTTTTCCAATTCAATTGCTTTCAGGTTTCGTTCGGCCTGTAAATTTTCATTGATCTCCATAGGTAAGATGTTTGATTTGGGGTTAAACTTCTTCAGATTTTTTCCCAAAATCTTTCGGGAAAATTAAAAAACGTGATAAAATAAGACCTGGGATTGTGGCGATTACTACCCAGATAAAGAAGTTTTCATAACCTAAATATTTTTGTATAAAGCCACTTAACATCCCCGGAAGCATCATTCCTAATGCCATAAAACCGGTTGCAAGCGCATAATGTGCCGTTTTTGATTCTCCTTCTGCAACATGAATTAAATACATCATAAAACCTGTGAAACCAAAACCGTATCCAAATTGTTCTAGAATAACGGTAATGCAGGTATACAGATTTAAAGGAGAGTTAATTTCGAAAAAATACAAATTGATATGAAGATGGAAAATATCTTGCGGCTGAAAATGAGCCAATCCGATAAAACCAAGAATAGGGAGATGCATGGTCAAAAACATTGGAAACATCCATTTGGTAAGACCATGTTTAGAAAGCGCGATTCCGCCTAAAATTCCTCCAACAGTCAAAGCAAAAATCCCCAGAGTTCCATAAATTATTCCAACAGCTTCCGTATCTAATCCCATTCCGCCTAATTCTTTTCCGTCCAATAAAAAAGGACTTAACATTTTAAGTAATTGAGATTCACCAAGTCTGAAAACTAGGATAAAAGCGAGAATTATTCCAATTTGTTTTTTTTGAAAGAAACTGATAAATATAGTGGCAAAGTTTTGATGATGTGTTTTATCAGCACTTTCTAAGGTGTTTATTTCTTCTTTTGGCGTAAAAATGAAATTGTAAAGGGTAATAAATGTCATCAATAAACCAACAATAATCATGGTATAGGACCAGGCTTTGGTATTGTCGCCATATTTATGTTCTAAATAACCGGCAAGCAAAACAATTAATCCATTTCCGGCAAGCATCGAAAGTCTGTAAAAGGTACTTCTGATTCCTAAGAAAAAAGATTGCTGCTCTTTGGGTAAAACCAATAAATAGAAACCATCACTAGCAATATCATTGGAGGCTGATGCAAAAGCGGCAACCCAGAATATGGCTAAAGTCATCATGAAAAAACCACTTGTAGGAATGGTGAATCCAACGACCAAAAAAGCAATAGAGATGAGCAATTGCATTGATAAAAACCATTTTCTCTTAGTTCCTGTCAACTCAATAAAAGGGCTCCAAAGTGGTTTTATCACCCAGGGCAGGTATAATAAACTGGTGTAGACGCCAATATCTTCGTTTGATATTCCCAGATTTTTGTACATAATTACCGAAACAGAGATAATTATGGCATAAGGCAATCCAGATGCGAAATTTAGAAACGGAATCCAGAACCATGGTTTATTATCTGTTTTCATTTGGCTGGGCAGGGGTATAAGGTTTAAATGGTTTTTTTAGGTCGATAGCTGCGGGCGTGCTTTCATTGGCATAATAATCAATAAAGGTTACGGCGCAGGCTTTGTACTGATTTATTTTTTCGGCAGGAATGCTGAATGAAATTACTCCGTTTGTTTCATAAACGGTAATTTTATCGATAATTTTTGTAGCGTCATTAACATCTACTTTCGAAACATGATCTCCACCATAAATTACGATGTAGCGCACTTTTGTATTCAACGGACTTTTGATTGTGAAGGTGTATTTACTGCTGTCTTTTGAATACTCATTGAAAACCGGTGTATCGATTATAATGTGCTTTAAATTGGGTACTGCAGCCGGAAGTGCCGGATATTTATATTGATTTTCTTCTAAAAGACGAACTATATCAAAGTTCTTGTTCATGAACCATTTAGAACTGAAATAAGCGCTTCCGCTTACTTTTTTGAAGCTTCTAGCATAATCAATCTGATTTGGAATTTCACTGGCAAAATTCCAGCTTTTGTCATTGTCTCCTCTGATTTTATAAGAGGCGTGTCCGATATAAAGCGCAGTATTGTTAGAGTTTTCTGACCACCATTTGACCAATTTTGAATAAGAAGCTCTCGGGTTGTTCATACTCCAGTACAATTGAGGAAGGATGTAATCGATCCATTTTTGGTCCATCCATAAAACAGGATCGGCATACAAATCGTCGTAATTGGACGTTGACTGGGTTTCTGAACCTTTTGGATCCTGAGATTTATTACGCCACACCCCAAACGGACTGATTCCGAATTGTACCCATGGTTTACTGGTTTTGATCATGGTCGAAATGGTGTGTACAAAGTTGCTCACATTGGCACGACGCCAATCACCAAGACTTAACCCGGCTCCGTATTTTTTGTAGGAAGTGGTATCGTTAAAGGTTTTTCCCGGAACAGTATACGGATAAAAGTAGTCGTCAAAATGAATGGCATCGATATCGTATTTGTCGACTACTTCTTTTACCACCTTGGTTAGATGTTCCTGAACCTCAGGTAATGCAGGGTCGTAATATATTTTTCCGGCGTATTCAATCATCCATTCCGGATGCTTAAAAATGTCGTGATCGGGACTTAACTGCTGTTTGTTCAGGTCGAAAGTAGCGCGATACGGATTCAGCCAGGCGTGAAATTCAAAGCCTCTTTTGTGGGCTTCCTCGATCATCCAGGCCAAGGTATCGTAATACGGATTGGGTGCCTGTCCTTCTTTCCCTGTCAGGAAACGGGACCATGGTGCGAGTTCTGTTGGATATAAAGCATCTCCAACGCTTCGAATCTGAACTATTACGGCGTTGTAGTTTAATTTTTTATAAGCATCTAAAATCTCAAGATAGTCCGCTTTTTCTTTTTCTACGCTGTCTTTAGCGGTTTTAGGCCAGTCGATGTTGACCACAGTTGCAATCCAGACCCCTCTAAATTCGTTTTTAGGGTAAAGTGTTTTTTCCTGTGCATCGGATTTCCATCCGAAGAAAAATAAAAATAGAATAGAGAATAATAGTTGCTGATTTTTATGCATTTCAATCTTTTTTAACAGAAACCAAAAATAGTTTTTTTAGATGAGTATAAGAAATTATAATTTTAGAATAGTGATTAAGGGGAATGTTTAATGGTTTAATCGTTTATTCGTTTAATTATAGGTTGATAAACGGAGTGAAATTCTTTGCTGTTTATGGTTTATGGTTTGTTGTTTGTTGTTTGTTGTTTGTTGTTTGTTGTTTGTTGTTTGTTGTTTGTTGTTTGTTGTTTGTCTGAGCGGAGTCGAACTTGTCTGTCTGAGCGAAGTCGAGGTTGTCCGTCTGAGCGGAGTCGAGGTTGTCCGTCTGAGCGAAGTCGAAGACAGGTCAACGAGAACGTGGGGGGCTTCGACTCCGCTCAGCCGGACATTAGTTTTAGTTTTGTAAATCAATAATCGTTAATCGGAAATGTTAAATATAAAGGGTTTATAGTTTATAGTTTGTAAATCGAACTTGTCTGTCTGAGCGAAGTCGAAGACAGGTCAACGAGAATGGGGGGGGCTTCGACTTCGCTCAGCCGGACATTAGTTTTGGTTTTGTAAATCAATAATCGTTAATCAGAAATTTTAAATGTTTATGGTTTATAGTTTATGGTTTATAGTTTATGGTTTATAGTTTGTTGTTTGTTGTTTGTTGTTTGTTGTTTGTGAGTCGAAGCTGTCTGTCTGAGCGGAGTCGAAATTGTCAGTCTGAGCGGAGCCGAAGACCGACAATTTTGATTCTACTCAGCTAGACATTAGTTTTAGTTTTGTAAATCAATAATCGTTAATCAAATATCCTAAATCTTAAATCAATAGGATTTATACCTTAAAAATGAGTCTTTTTTTGTAAAAATATCCTAAAACACAACTCCATAATAGTACATACAGTACAGAATAGGTAAGGGACGATAACAATTGATTTTCAAAAAGAGGACTGATCCCGTACTGGTACGCATAGTCTCTAACGTTTATAGTCTCGGAAATATTTTGAGGATTCTGAATTTTAATCATGGCAAGTGCACGAGGCAGTATGCCGGAAACAAAAAATACAATCATTGGATTTACGCCCCAGCTGAGTAAAAAAGTTGTCCATTTTTTGTGATTGAGTATATCTACTACATAATAGATCAGGGTGAGGAGAAATAAGCCAATCCCGGCAGTAAATAAAACATACGAGCTGCTCCAAAGTGGTTTATTTATAGGGAAAAATAGAGACCACAGTAATCCTGAGATCATCAGGGCAACACTGAGGATTCCCATTTTTTTTGCAATTTCGGTTTTGGGTATGGGTTTTAGAAGCAATTGACCTATTAGTAGTCCGATCAATCCGTTTGCTATAGTGGGTACAGTACTTAGAATACCTTCCGGATCCCAGGTTTTGGTAGCGATGTACATGTGATCTTTTAGTAAAATACTATCGAGCCATGACGCTAAATTGGTACCCGGTTCCAGATTTGCAGGACCAATTCCGGGAACAGGAACCAGTGTCATGATCGCCCAATAGCCCAATAAAATAAGAGTACTTAGAATGATTTGGGTTTTTACGTTTGTTTTTAAATAGACGAGTGAAACCAGCAGATAAACAACTCCGATGCGTTGCAGCACACCTGGAAGTCTGACATCGCTGAAATTTTCGTGTCCGCCATAAGCTAAAGCGAGAAAAATAATGAAAAGACCAACCGCTAAAAGGGTTTTAATTTTAAGGTTGAAGTTTCCAATTAAAGCATATCCAACTAAAGCGGTGAGCATTAAACGCACGAGAAGAAGCGGAAATCCGTCAAGTCCCAGAAAATAAATGCTGTTAAAAAAGTACAGAAAAAATCCCAGGCAAATGATGCGCAGAGAACGGGTGATTATTTTTAAGATGTTTTCGGGTTTGTTCTGTTTAATAGGCATGGCGAGTGGAATCGCAATTCCAACGACAAGTATGAAAAACGGAAAAACGAGATCGGCTAAGGTGCAGCCGTTCCACTTTGCATGATCGAGAATGGGGTAAACATAATCCCAGCTTCCCGGATTGTTTACAACGGTCATTAACAAGACAGTAAGCCCTCTTAAAACATCAACTGAAATGATACGATCTTTCATTTTCTTATTTTATTTAATTCGTTTCGGAGTCTTTTTAAACACATAGAGACATAGCATTTTGTAAACCGAAAATCAGGCATTTCACTTTTTCTCAATACACATAGCTTACTACGTGAAAGAAACGAGTTTCTTTTTAGGAATTCTTTTTTATATAAATCTAGGCCTCTATGTGTTAAAATAATAGCCACAGATTAAAGGATTAAAAAGGTTATGAAATCTGCAAGATCTGCAAAATCTGCGTGAAAAATATTTATCACATAGAGGCATCGTTTTTTATAAGTAAGATAGTCTATGTCTATTGGTTTAGTTAAACTTTCAGGAAGTATATCTTTAATCAGGTAACGAGATTTTCCCCATGGTTACAGATGGAATTCCTTTGTGTGAGCCAAAATTAAAATCTTCCCCAGCTATAGTTTCATTAGCCAAAACAGCAAACAAAACGGCTTCTTTGGCATCGCCAGAAATACCCAGTTCATCTGTTTTGTGAAAATCGCAAGGCAACAATTCTTTAAGCCATTGCACCAGTAAAGGATTGTGCGTACCTCCGCCGGACAGGTAAATTTTGAAATCTTCGAGTCTATCAGCAGAGTTGTTTACGGCATAATGAATGGCTTCGGCGATTGTTTCAGCGCTAAAACGGGTTAATGTAGCCAGTAAATCGGGAGCAGAAATGGTTTCAGAGGAACTTCTGACCAAAGCTGCTTTTACGTATTCGGCACTAAAAAGCTCCGGACCTATTGTTTTTGGAAATTCCTGACGGAAAAAAGAATCGTCTTTTAAATGATCGAGCAATAACTGATTTACAGTTCCTTTTCGGGCTATTTCGGCATCTTTGTCGTAACTTTTTTCAGGGTAATACTGTTTCGTAAAAAGATCAATCAGTGTATTTCCGGTTCCGGTATCGGTTACGAAGGTTTCTTCGGGATTTAATGAAGCAGGTAAGAAGGTAAAATTAGCAATACCGCCCATATTGAGCATGATGCGATTTTCGCCCTTTTTTCCAAATAAAAAATAATCTCCATAAACGGCTAACGGAGCGCCTTCGCCACCGGCTGCAATGTGTTTTTGTCTGAAATCTGAAAGGGTAATGATACCTGTTTTCACAGCTATGTGGTCGCCATCGCCAATTTGCAATGTGGCGTTTGGAAATTTTTCCTGTTGGTGTAAAAACTTAGGAGCATGCAGAACTGTTTGCCCGTGTGAAGCAATCAAATCGATTTGGCTGGCGGGAATATTTCGTTTTTTCAGAAAATCGTTTATCATTTCGGCATGCAAAATTCCAATCCATTCGTTGAGCATCACCAAATGTTGAAAATCAATTTCTTTCTTCGCAAAAACTTTACGGATTTCAAATTTAATTTCTTCTGAATAATCGATAGTTTCAAATTCAGTTATTTTGACAGCGCTATTTTGCCCTGAACCCGAAATTTCGCATAAGGCAATATCGAGCCCGTCAAGGGAAGTGCCGGACATTAACCCAATAATGCTACGGGTTTCTTTTTGAGCAATTTGGTACAGTGCGTTTATATTTTTATTCATGAAAATTGAATTTTATAAAGACGATTTGAATTATAAAAGTGATAAAATGAACTCGTTGAATGTAATTTGTTTTAACACATAGACACATAGTATTACTTTTTGTACAGAAGGCGTTTCACTTGCATCAATACGCATAAGCTATCTGAAAAAAACTTAGATTCATTTTTTTGATAAAAATAAATCTGCGTAAATCTTTTTTACTCTCATTTTATCCGCTTAATCTGCCAAATCTGCGAGAAAAAAATAGCTCGCAGATTTAGCAGATCTGGCAGATTTTAATTACAGTTGCGGTCCAGTGTGCTAAAAATATTTTTTTTCATTACATCCAAGGGATTAAAATTAGAGTATTTTGGCAGTAATCGGCTTAAAAGTATATTTTTTTGTCGGTTTTTTTACTGGTGAAATAAAGGCCTGTATAGGTAATTAGTGCATTTATAAGGATCAATTCATTGTCAAAGACATAACCCAAAAGAGCTTTGGAATTTTCGCTTAGGACATAAGTTAAAATAGGAGCTACGATACAAAACCAAGGTACCAATTTATCGGTTACAATTCTGTTTTTCTGAAGTAATCCAAAAGCATACAAACCTAAAAGCGGTCCATAAGTATAGGAAGCGGCCTTGAAAACCAGTGCAACAACCGAGCTGTCATTAAAAGAATTCAGAACAATGATAACCAAAAAGAACAGGAACGAAAAGGCGAGATGCACTACATGTCTTCGTTTTACATTTTTAGGATTTGAAATGTTTTCGCTTTTGTCCATTCCCAGAAAATCAACACAAAAAGAAGTGGTCAGAGCCGTTAAAGCAGAGTCGGTTGTAGCAAAAGTGGCTGCAATGATTCCTAATAAAAATACTAGAGCGGGAACAGTAGCCAAATGATTCAGTGCAATCTCCGGAAATAGAAGATCCGTTCTGGGTTTGTTGGTTACTAAATCCAGCGGTACGGAAATGTTGTTTTTTGCAGCATACATATACAGTAAAGCTCCAAGACTTAAAAAAAGAAGACTGATCGTGACAAAAATAACGGTAAAAGTGTACATGTTTTTTTGCGCTTCTTTAATGTTTTTGCAACTGATGTTTTTTTGCATTAAATCCTGATCCAGTCCCACCATTGCAATCATGATTAGTAACCCTCCTAAAAATTGCTTGGCAAAATGATATTTATTGGTCAGGAAATCATCAAAGAAAAAAGTTTTAGAGTAATTACTGTTTCGAATTGCTGAAACCGATTCGAAAACGGTAAGGTCTAAACTGTTTAAAACAAAATATATGGTGATAAAAACAGAGGACACCAGAAAGAAAGTCTGAAGCGTGTCTGTGATAATAATAGCTTTTAAGCCGCTTCTGTAAGTATATAAAAAAACAAAGGTCAGACCTAAAAATACGGTGAGCGGAAACGGAATGTGATAGTAGTCAAAAACATAACGCTGCAGTACAAGCACAACCAAATAAAAGCGTAAGGCAGAACCTATGGTACGGCTTACCAGAAAAATAGAGGCGGCCGTTTTGTAACTGTTTGTTCCCATTCTTTTTTCGATATAGCTGTATATCGAGGTAAGGTTCATTCTGTAGTACAAAGGGAGTAATACTTTTGCAATAACAATAAGCCCTACGGCCTGTCCCAATATAAACTGAAAGTATTTGAACTGCTCTCCGTTTGGAGATCCAACCTCACCCGGAACGGAGATAAACGTTAGTCCGGACAGCGAAGTGCCAATCATTCCAAAAGCGACTAAATACCATTTGGAGTTTTTATTGGCTTTGAAAAACGAATCGTTGTCCTGTCCTTTTTTGCTGATGATTTGAGAAATCAGTAATAGTATGCCAAAATATACGATGATGAAGATTAAGATGGTGCTTGAAGACATTTTGGTTTTGGATTAGTGATGAGATTATTTTTTTAAGTTGTTCATGAGCTCTATAAAAGGTCTGTTAAACACAATATTGTCATTTCGACGTAGGAGAAATCACACGCGAAACTCCGTATAGAAAGTCGCCAATCTTTGTCGAATTACTAGTGCGATTTCTCCCTTTGGTCGAAATGACATAAACTTTGCGGGAAATTTATTCACCATAGTAGTAAAGAGTTTATTTCTTAGCGGTGTTTGCCTGTAACACGGCTCTAACGCTTTTGTGTTTATCTAACAGTTCGGCAGCCTGATCGTGTTCAATTTGGAGTTCTTCCACGATCATTTTAATGGCTCTTTTGACTAATTTTTCGTTAGACAATTGCATGTCGACCATTTTGTTGCCTTTGATTCTTCCCAATTTGATCATCACCGAAGTTGAAATCATATTTAAAGTCAGTTTTTGTGCTGTTCCGGCTTTCATGCGGGTACTTCCGGTCAGGAATTCGGGACCAACCACGACTTCGATCGGATAATCGGCAACTTCGGCAATTAGTCCTTTACTGATACAGGAAATGCTTCCGGTTTTAATATTGTTTTCTTTGGCTTTTTGGAGTCCGCCCAATACATACGGAGTGTTTCCGGAAGCGGCTATTCCGATAACAAAATCCAGACTCGAAATCTGATGTTTCGATAAATCTTTCCAGGCTTGCTCGGTATCGTCTTCGGCATTTTCTACAGCTTTTCGAATGGCGGTATCACCTCCGGCAATAATTCCGATAATCATATCATGGGGTACTCCAAAAGTAGGAGGGCACTCAGAAGCATCTAAAATTCCAATACGCCCTGAAGTTCCGGCACCAATATAAAATAAGCGTCCACCCAACTGCATTTTTTTTACGATGGCTTTGACCAGTTTTTCGATTTTCGGAATTTGTTTTTCAACAATATGAGGTACCTTTTGATCTTCTGTATTCATGTTGATCAGCAGTTCTTTGGTGCTCATCTGATCCAGATTTTTATAAAGGGACTCTTGTTCGGTTTCGGGGTTTTTATTTTTCATAATGCATAGCTGTAGTGTTGTTTAATCGTTTATTTGTTTAACCGTTAAGCTGTTTATGGTTTATGGTTTGTTGTTTGTTGTTTTTTGTTTGGAAAGCAAAAAATAATAATCAGAGAATGTCAGTCTTCGACTTCGCTCAGACTGACAATGCCTCGACTTCGCTCAGTCTGAGTGGAGCCAAAATTGTCAGTCTGAGCGGAGCCGAAGACCGACAATTTTTAAATAGCCGGATCAGCAGGGGTATTCGTATTGTTGTTTCTTTCAGAATCCGGATAAGGATACCAGTTACGATTTCTTTCGGCACCGGATGTTCCTGCTCCCGGACGATCAAATCTTCTGCTGTCTTCCAGTTTTAGGCTCGACATGTACATTTCGATACAGCGGTTGCGGTAAATTTCGGTTAAGATAGCCGGTTTGGTTACGGCTCCTGCATATGGAGGAAGATTAGCACCAATGCCATAAGTATCTGCTCCGGCTGTTTTGGTTAAAACCTTATTGAGTTCGATAAGTGCCTGCGGTAAATTGTCTTTTCGGGCATAACTTTCGGCTTTAATTAGTATCATTTCGCCTGGTAAATACAGTGGAATCGATTTGGTATTCGAATCAAAGAACCCTGTGGCAACAGTTGGATTTGAACCAGGTTTGATGTAAAAATTCAGCCTTCCGTCAGAGTTTGAAGGAGCTAAAGCAGCAGGCAATCCCAAAGTCAGATCAACAGGCTGAAAAACATTATTGGTGGTGATCGAGATATAAGCAATAGGGTTGGCGCTAATCGGATCAAAAGCAAAAACCGATTTTACAGACAGGTCAACCATACCGGCATAGGTAATGGCGTTGTCGTAATCTCCGGTCATTAGATATGTTCTGGCTAATAAGGCATAAACGGTATTTTTGTAATTAATGCTAGTAACCAATCCTGTTGCTCCGGTCGCTTTGTCCAACAGTGGTTCTGCCTGTTTTAAAACTTTGATGGCTTCTGTTAATACATCCGCTCTCGAATCAAAAGTGGCGTTTTTACCTGTTTTTAATGGTACACTTTGAAAATACTGTACCAGAGTGGTAAGCGCCATTGCCTTAAAAATAGAGGCATGAACCAGAATACTGGCTTTTTCGGTATCTGAAGTTAATACGTTGACATTATCAATTACTTTTTGCGATTCAGATTTAATCACCAAGCATTGTGACCACAGATTGTTTACGACCTGATTTTTGGTCGAAAGTACGCCGCCACCCACAGAAAGTTCACCTTCGTCGACATTTCCGGCGTTTAGCAATCGCAGTTCTTTTGTGGTAAATCCGTTTCCGGTAATGGTGTTGTACACAGGGCTTGTTCGGTCAACGCTCCAAAGAAGCTGTAGTCCGTTGGCAGCACCAATAACTCCCTCTCGGGTTCCAAAAACTAATTCCTGAGAGGGCTTGGTAGGGTCTAAATAATCTTCGTTACAGCTTGTTAAAAGCATTGTAAGGGCTACTATAGGGATGAATATTTTTTTCATGATGTTTTGATTTGGTTAGAATTGAACTTTTACCGCCAAGGAATAAGAACTTGGAATTGGCACGGTTCCAAAATTGTATCTCGCTACAGAAGACTGTCCGCCTGAGTTGGTTTCCGGATCGAAACTGGTAAAATTGTCCCAGGAGAT
This sequence comes from Flavobacterium sp. UGB4466, assembly GCF_903469665.1. Taxonomy (GTDB): domain Bacteria; phylum Bacteroidota; class Bacteroidia; order Flavobacteriales; family Flavobacteriaceae; genus Flavobacterium; species Flavobacterium lipolyticum. Next base: position 24,523 of record NZ_CAGKLC010000066.1, read on the forward strand.
CAGGTTTCTTCCACTGGCTGTAACCGTCAGATCGTCAAAGAAATTGTTTAATTTTCCGAAAGAATAATTAAGCGAAACTTCTCTTAATTTCAGATAACTTCCGTCTACCACTCTAAATTCTTCCACATTATAAACCGACCAGATGTACCCACGTGGTAATTCGCCGTTAAGCTCTTGAGTCACAATTTTTCCTGATCCCACACCTTGTCTGGTTCTGTAATCGGCATCAAAAACATCTACGCCCTGAACGCCGTCAAACAATACCGAAAGACCAAATTTTTTGTAATTCAGATTGGCTCCGAAAGCGATGATATAATCCGGGTTTGGATTCCCAATTTGTTTGTTCAAAATAGTTCCGGTTGGCTGTCCTGAAGCATCTCTTTGTGGTGCTCCGGTATTGACATCTCCTTTTTCGGTTTGTGGATATCCGCTTGGAGTTAACAACAAACTACCATCAGGATTTCGGGCAAAATAAGTTCCGTAGAAAATTCCGATAGGTTTGTCCATCTCCACGAAAACAGGAGCCCCTGCTAAGTTGCTGTCCAGTTTGAAACGGGTTTGCGGTAATCCTGTCACTTTGTTTCTATTACTGCTGTAGTTTACAAAAACATCAAGATGCAGGTTTTCTTTTTTGATCAGATCGTATTTCAAATTGATTTCGAACCCTTTGTTGTTCATTTGTCCGATGTTTTTAATCGTATTCGTTGCGCCTTCAGAAGCCGCCAGCTGAACCGGTAATAACAAGTCATCAATATCGGCATTGTAATAGCTGAAAGATAAATTCAGACGATCTTTGATGAAACCAAAATCACCTCCAATTTCATACGTAACACTTTGTTCCGGTCTTAAATCCAGATTTCCTTGCTTGAATCCTTCGATCGTAAAAGCACTGTTTCCTAAAAGTGTTCCCGTAGAATAATTGGTAAAACGGGCATAAGGTTTAATCGCGGTTAAACTTCCTGATTTTCCCCATGAAGCTCTAAAACGTACGGAGCTTACGGCATCGTGAATGTTTTGCATGAAGGGTTCATCCGAAAATACATAACTCACACTCGCTTTTGGATAAAACTGAGAACGATTAGCACTCGAAAAAATAGTCGAAGCATCCTGTCTTCCGGCAACTGTCAGGTATAATTTGTCTTTGTAGCCAACAGTTTCCTGAAGATAATATCCCCATAAATTATATTTGGATTGGCTGGAACTTGGTGAACCCGGAATCAAAGTATTAAAAGCATTGATGGTTTCGATAAAAGGTTTTAAGTTACGTCCTTCAACTGCTGCAAAATTATCACGATACGTCTGTACGTTGTAACCTCCATAAGTAGTAGCTTTCCATTTGTCGTTAATAGTCCAAAGGTATCTTAAGTTTAAATCGTTGTTGAATTGTACCACTCTGTTAGTAGCCTCAGAAACATACCCGTCATTGTAGTAAGCCGGATTCACAACATACGGATATCTCGGGATGAAGACATTTCCTCTCTGATTGTAGTTGTCGATACCAAAAATCAAATCGGCATTGAAGTTTTTAAACGGTGTGTAGTTCAATTGCAAATCCGAAATAATACGGTCTGTATTTTGTTTGATTTTGAAAGTTTCAATGATCGAAAGCGGATTCACCCTGTTTGGATCAACTGCCAGCAGATTACCGTTTACATCTCTTTGATTGATGTCGTAGGTATTATTGGTGATGTTGATGGCATTAATCGGACTCCAGAAGACGTTCCCGTCCGGTTTTTCATTTGAACTCGAGTTTACATAATTTAATCCCACAGTAGCGGATAGTTTTGAGTTGAAGTCATGTTTCAATCTCACTTTAGCACCCGCTCTTTTAAAATCGGTATTTTTTATGATTCCTTCGTTTACCAGGTAACCAAGAGAAGCAAAATATTTCGTTTTTTCGTCTCCACCCTGTAGTGAGAAATACGTATCAGTTCCAACACCTGTAGTAAAAATATCATCCTGATAGTCGTGTCGCTGTACGTTAGTTGTTCTGGTTTCAAGGTTTCTGCCTAAAACCGTTACTGTAGTTGGACTTGCAGGATTCCCTTGAATTGGGAACAGGGCTGGTGAAGTACTTACAAACTGCTTGTCGGACATGTTCATATCCAGTTTTTTGCGAATTTGGTTAGAAGTCACGCTGGTTGAAAAGGTATATCTGGTTTCTCCTGCAACACCTTTTTTAGTCGTAATTAAAACCACACCGTTGGCTGCTCTTGATCCGTAAATGGCGGCTGCAGCACCTCCGTTTAAGACTTCAACGCTTTGTATATCGTTAGGGTTAATGTCCGCAGATCGGTTCTGACCAATCTGCATGTTAGAGTTTCCGGTAGTCACGTTTAGGTTGGTTACGTTGGTAGTGGCGTTATTTAAAACCACCCCGTCAATAACATATAAAGGATCTGAAGAACCTAATATCGAAGAAGTTCCTCTAAGCTTGATGCTGAAACCTCCGGCTGGATCACCCGAGTTTTGAGAAACCTGAGCACCGGCAATTTTTCCTTGCAGCGCCGTAGAAAGACCTCCGGGCTGTGCTTTAACTAAATCTTCTCCTTTTAAACTGGTTACGGCATTCCCGAGTTCTTTACGGGTAGCGCGTACGGTGGAACCCAGTACAACAACTTCAGAAAGAGCGTTCGTTTCTTCGGTCATTTTAAGGTTGATTGTAGTCATGTTTGCTGAGACCTTGATTTTCTTCGAAGCAAATCCTACAAAACTAAAAACGAGCGTTTCGTTTTCGTTTGCAGTGATGCTGAATTTTCCGTCCAGATCAGTTGTAGTGCTTTTAGAAGTACCTTCGATCAAAACGGATACTCCTGGAAGAGAAAGTCCGTCGGTAGTACTAATAATCGTACCGGTTACGGTTTTTGACTGCGCAAAAATGGGCTGCGCAAACAAAATAATTCCAAATAAAAAGAATAGTTTTTTCATTTTTAAAATATTTGTTTGGTTAGAGATTTTAAATGTAGAGAATTAATTTTTATAAATGCAATTTTTTGCAACATATTTAATTTAAATATTAAAAAACGCATAAAAATGCATTAAATTATGATTTTGTAAGTACTGAAAGCCATGTAAAAGGTATTTTTGAAATAATTGTCTAATAATCATGCATGATCATGCAATATATTTTTATATTTGTTTAAAAAAGTTAAAATGCTTAAGAAAGAGAGACATCAGTTTATCATGGATAAATTCAAGAGTGTCGAAAAGATAAACACGATCGATCTTGCCACAGAGCTCAGTATCTCTGAGGATACCATACGCAGAGATTTTAACGAATTGAACAACAAAGGGCTGATCAATAAGGTATATGGAGCTGCTTTTCCGGTAAAAGAGAAATCCAATAACGTTTTTGATATCCATATAATCAATGAAGACAAAAAGAGAATAGTAGGACAAAAAGCCTTATCGTTTCTGAATGAAGGTCAGGTGATTATCATGACCGGAGGTACTACCAATTTGTCTTTTTGCAAACTCATTCCAATTGATTTTTCGGCTACCATATATACGTATAGCCTTCCTATAGCCATGCAATTGTCGCAGCATCCTAATATCGAACTGATTTTTATTGGTGGAAAACTACAGAAAAAAGCCATGGTAACCGTGGGTATCGACGTGGTACAGGTACTGTCTAAAATCAAAGCCGATGTTTGTTTCTTGGGAGTGAGTAGTTTAGATGTCAATCAGGGACTTACCGAAATGGGTTACGAAGTTTCGATCATCAAAAAAGAAATGATTAAAGCTTCCGATAAAGTAATTGTGCTCGCGACTTCTGATAAAATTAACGGCAAAATGCCACATCAGGTTTGTGGTCTCGATAAAGTAGATGCCATCGTTACCGAACTGAACTCGAAGAGTGCTAAAATTAAAGGCTTTGTGGAGGCCGGGGTGAGGGTTGTGTAGGTTAAATTGCGTTTTTGTGCGGTTTTTTGTTTGCTGTGTGATTCTAATTTGTATTGGAATTGTGCAGCATTTTTTTTGAATGGTTGAATAAACAGGTGTTTATACGTGTTGTTTGGTTTTTATTTATTGTTATACTTGTTTAATAATAAATATTTTGTGCATTATGGTTT
>NZ_CAGKLC010000067.1 GCF_903469665.1 Flavobacterium sp. UGB4466
CCATAATCTATTACATAAAAAATGGAAATTCCGAAATCAGTATAGAAGTGTTTTAAGTCTCAATAATGGCAACTATTACATTTGTTATGACAGAATAACTATGGAATCATTTTCCGAAATCAATGAGAAGGAAATGGAAGAACTAAATAATTTAGATAAAATTTTTGAAGCTAATTCTTTTAAAATTAAATTAAAAAAGCAAGATTTAGTATTATTCAGAAATGATTTACTACTGCATGGACGAGATGAAATAGCTATAGACTCAAAAAGATTAATCAAAAGAATAAGGTTTAATATGAATTAAAAAGAGCTGTTCTCCAATTTTTAAATCTTCCAATAAACGCTTCAAATTCTGTACCGCCAAGATCACCTAAACACAAAAACCTATTTCGTAATGAAATAGGTTTTTTTTAGGTCTTTTTTTAACTGTTTTACACGTTTTGCTTGGTAAGTCCTGTGAAGCTCCCGTGACAGGTTTAAAATCATCTCAGATTATTGGACTTTGTAAAATTTATAGGCTGCATTATTTTAGTAATACTGCGATTGTAAAACCATTTACACACATACAAATTCCTTAAAATCGCTCAATTCTAATTGTATTGGAGTTTCATATCTTTTATTATTCAGGTCTGCGGTAAAAGATTTTTTGGGTTTTAAAGTTATTAGTCCTTTCGTAAAACTTATCGTATCAATCAAGGTATAAATATCCTCATAGAATTGAAGCTTGTAGTTTAATGAACCGCAAAAATTATTCTTCTTGTCTTTGTATTCAATTACAGCCATTGTTCCAATTTCTTCGACTTCAATCTGATAATAAATATCAATTTTAAAGGACTTGGTTTCTTTTGTTTTAAAATGAATTTTTATTTTGGTATCCAACTCAGAAATAAGCTTCTCAGTTTGATCTACTAATGCTAAATTTAAGTCATTACTTATTTTTCGCAGCACTTGGAATGTTATTGATTTAATCAGGCTGTTTTTTTCACTATCGGAAAATGATTGTAATTTTTCAGCGTTAATTCCAAAATCTAAATATTTAATTCTTTTGTCAACGTTTCTATTAGAAACTACAATTTCATTTTCTTTTAATACGGTTGTTAAATTGATGTATATATGATCAAATTCTCCATAAGTGCATTTTAGTTCGTTTAATTTTCTGGCAATTCGTTGTCCTATAAAATTTGTGTCTTTTGTTGGTACGAAAAGCTTACCTAGTTGTCGGGGGATGCTTTGCCCTTCAATATTTTGCTTTTCACTTTCGTAAAAGCGTATGTCTTTTAATATTCTGTCACCCATTTTTTAATCTTTATTGTTGGATAAATGTATTAATAATTTTGCTTCAGAAAAGGACTTTAAAAGAATAAAAAAATGTCTGATACATCCATAACTTTGTATTAATATTAGTTTGCATCTGTAAATGATATTTAACGTATATACTATAGATTAAAAGCATGACAAAGGAAGAGTCTATTAAAGAGTATTATTTTAGAATCAATAAGAGTATAGATTACATTAAGGAAAATCTTCATGAAGAGCTTTCTTTAGAAAAACTGGCAGCGCTTTCCAGCTTTTCAAAGTTTCATTTTCATAGAATTTTTAAGTCTGTTACAGGAAGAACAATCAATGAATTTATTAAAAATGCAAAGATAGAGAGGGCGCTGTTTTTCCTGATGAATAATCCGTCAAAGACAATTAGTGAAATAGCCAATGATTGTGGTTTTTTGAGTGTTTCCTCTTTTTCAAGGAGTTTTCGTGAAGTCAGACAGATGACACCAAGCGAATGGCGGGAGCAGTATAAAAATAGCAATATTCGTATAATAGATAGCAATATTGGAAAAATGCAGTCTGAAATCGAAAACTACCTTGCACTCAAATTAAATAATTTAAAAAATATTGAAATGAGTGAAATGAAAAAACTTGATTTTGAAGTTAAAAATCTTGAGGCGTTTAATGTTATTTACATCAGAAATCTCAATATCCACAGTCATGATAGTGAAACATTTGAAGAGATGTTTAAAAAGCTTTTCAGCTGGGCTACTCCAAGAAATTTAGTGAATTTTCCTGAAACCAAAGCATTAACCGTTTACAGAAGTAATGCTAATTTATCAGGAATGCTTCAGGCTGACGTTTGTTTGTCTGTTCCTGAGAAAATAGTTGGAGAGGGCATAGTGGGTAATACAATAATAAGTGGAGGATTATATGCCATTTTCCATAAAGAAGGACCAATGTCAGAATGTTTTAAAACCTGGAATTACATATACGAAGTGTGGTTTGAAGAAAATGGTTATCAGCCCGATAATAGAAATTTCTTTTTAAGTCATTTAAATGATCCTAAATTGCATCCGGAAAACCTTCATATTGTCGATATCTATATACCAATAAAATTACTGTAGGATTAATAACTTCTAAAATCGATTTTATGAAACTGTCATTTAGAGTCACATTTTCTGTTACAGCTAATGGTCTTCAATTTAATTTTAGAATAAATTATTTCTAAAAAGTATATATGAGGGTATTTGAAATAAGGTCTGAGAATTGATATTCTCAGGCCTTATTTTAATAATTCATTCGAAAACGATCTGATATCCGAGGCACGAAATTTTATCTCCGTTATTTTGCAGATCCTTTTTTTGCGTTTTTGATTAAAATGAAAATAGAGAATAAAAACACGATGCTATAAAGTGCTGCTAAAGCGGGTTTTTCGAAAGTTAGTTTTTCAAAGTCAAATTGTTTGTACAATGTTGCTCCTAAGATGATTGCAATAATTCCAAAAACAAATGATGATACTTTTTTGTTTTCCATTTTTTTAATGTTTTATAAGTATGTTAATTAGTATTTCCGCTAAAATGCAAGTATTCCTGAGGCTATCATTTCTAACATATAGGGTGTAAATTACTTCTTAGAAAATAAATTCTCCACTACCCAGGCCGGACCAATCATTAGAAATTGTAAATCTTTCAAAAAAGAAGGTTTTTTTCCTTCAATGTTATGTCCGTAGAATTGACCAATCCAGGCAATTATAAATACGCCAATAGAAAAGATCCATAACGGTAAAACTTGTCCGACATAGTAATTCACAACCAAACAAATTGCCGAAAAAACAGCAATTTTCAAAGCCATCGTTACCGACAGACGAAGATAAAAAAGAAGCACAAAAATTAGAACAACAGCCGCCCAGTTTTCCAGAACAGGAGCGTTCAGTTTTAAGGTATTGGAGATGAAATAACTTGGAATACTCATTAACAGTCCAACTATCGAAAAGTAGATCGCTGGTACACAAATATAATGTATCGCCTTATTCTTAGGGTTCTGATGACTCACAGCGTATTCATCAAACCATTGTTCTAATGTTCTCATTGTTTAGGGTTTAGAATAGTAAATCTACTAAAAAAAACTTTCGTTTTATCAATTTCAATTATTCTTAAAAATATACGATCTTAATTTTTAGGAGGATACCGATATGAAATGGAATTAGAGACAATGCAGATCTGCTTGTACTTTAGTACTAAAGAGGAATTTGTTTTTTTTAAAATAAATGTGGCAAAGTTTAGATTAAACACTCAAAAAAAATAATGTATTTGTCTTATTGTGATATTTTTATGGCTTAATTAGGTGTGCCATTTTTTTTTCCATTTCTAAATTTGACAATAAATAAAATAACTCCTTAAACAATTAGTCATGCATCAAGAAGAGATTAGAGAAGAGAAGACCGTAAAGGTTTATACAATCAATTATAAAAAAGAGAATGATGCTCAAAAAATGGCAGACGGTTTGCAACTATATAATCATACCGGGACTCAAAATAATTTATCAGAAGATCGGGTTGAAGTTGTAAAATTAATTTTTAATATACTTATTCTCCTTGCTTTTTTCTTTTCATTTATAGCATTGCTCATTATTAAATTTTTCAGTTAAATGTATTCAGAAACTTCTATTTTTTGATTGTAGTCAAAAACATTATCCCATAATGAGTCAACGGTTACCAATGCCTCATCTAAAGGGATAACACTCCATTTACCATTGGATTCAACGGCTAGTTTCATAGTTTTTAATTTCAACAAAGCATCCTGTACATCAAAGTCCAGATTTGCATTTAGTGTTGTTGTAAACCAGGACTCAATTTGATTGTCGAGTTCTTCGGCAGTAATGGGATATTCGGTTTTGTATAAAAAGGTATAGGCCAGTATCGTTTCTTTCAATACTTCTTCTTCAGAGGAATTTAGAAGTGAATAGAAAGCACCGCTATTGTTTCCGAGATTTTTAAAGTAAAGGCTGTCTGAAAGTATTTTAGAGTATTTGATTCTTTTATTGACAAAGTTACTGTACTGACGAAACAAATAAAGGGATAAAATACCCAGTGCAATTAAACCCTGATTTAAAGAGGCTTTGCTGTTTAATAAATCGATAGCTTCTCCCGATTGATACGCGGCATACATGCCAATCAAAGCAGGAATTACAGTTGTACTTAAAAGTGAAATTCCGCCTCCAATTCCAGGAACCCAAAAGAGCAACTTATCTTTGGTAGACATTCTTGGAATAGCATTTGGGAATATAGTTTCGAGATCGTTTTTAGGAACACGTTTAAAAATCTTTAAAGCAACCGAACCCGGTTCGATAGGCATTTTTCCCAGTTTTACTTTCTTTTCTTTAATATAATCAGCTTCGCTGTAATGAAGATAAATCAGGACACGATCGTAATATTCAATTTCAATTTCTTTCTTCCAGAAAAAATATTTTCGAATCTTTTCTTTTGCCTTATGATGTCCACGAACGTATAATTCGTAGTCTTTAAAGGCGTTGAAATCAATTGAAAGCTTCAAACCGATTAAGTCTGAATCTTCAAAAGCTTTGTCCAGTGTTTCCTGATCTATCCGACGATAATTCCCCTGTTCTAATACCGTAAGTAATGTTTTCTTGAAAACGTTGAAATCACTTTTACCTATAAAATTTTCGCGTTCTTTCAGACTTAAATCAGGATCAAACAAAGCGTAGTTTTGCTTCAGATTTCGATTAAGATTAAAAGCTTCGTAATGGAAATAGTGTTCGATAATATCAAACAGTTTTCTGAAATCATCCGTTTTCTTCGAATCTTTGGCAAAGACAGTTAGTTGTTGTTCCAATAGAAATTCCTTGTTAAAGGGAATATAGTGTTCTCGTGTCATAGAGATATTTAGGGGCTATAATTTTTTAAGGCTCAAAGATACAAAGTGATTTTGTTTTGATCATAGCTAGCTTTTAAAATTTGTTCGATGATCATCAGGAAAGAAATCTTTGCGGATGTTTTCGGCAGAAAGTAAGGAGTGTTTTCTTGTCAATTGAAAACGGTGCGTAAAAAAGTGAGATTTTTAATCGTTGGCATCGATTAAAAACCTCACTTAATTGTTCCAAAAAAAAATGACAATATTTAATAATTTTCTCTTAGGAAAACTACAGTTTAAAATAAAAATTATTTGTGGCAAAACTACCACTTAAGAAAGTTTTGGCAACACGTATTTATACCTGTTTTTGCGTTTTTTTGTCCAAAAAGATCAGAGATTTAAAGAATATTTTTCTTTGATTTCATTGCTTTAAGATTATTTTTTACGACTTGTTTTCTCTAGTGTGCTTAAAGTAGCATTTGTTGGGAATTAATCCGGTTCAGAATTTTTTAATGCTATTATTTTTTGAATGTATTGTATCAGATTTTCTTTTTCTACCGAAAATGGTGCTTTTTCATCTTCCGTATTCAGGTACAAATCTGCAATACTTTGAGCATCCATATTTTTATTCACGTAATGGTATTCGGTATATCTAATAATGCTTTCTACAAAAAGTTCTTGCAGTTTGCCTTTTTCTATAGTTTCTTCGTCACCATTTTTTATTTTTTCTATTTCAGATTCCGGTAAATCAATAGTGAGGTAAGTTGTATCTACGGCCACATTCGAAAGCATTTCTTGAGTAGCTTTTCCTGAAGCATTACAATAAGCACAAGGACCCGGTGCCCATTTTAATTGTTTGTTTAAACGTCGTATGTCTTCCCAGTCTACAAAACCTTTCCCAAGACATCTTGGGCATCCTGAATTTGATTTTTTAAATAGAAAACTAAAAAAAGGCATTTTTCCGAAAATTTAGGTTAAAGTTGTTTGGTCTTGCGAAGATAATTTTTTTATGTAAGAAAATTATTTTTAAAGCAGATTGTTTTTTTGAGAATTTGAGGGGATTTTATGGAGAGAAAGCATTTGGTTTTTATCGTATAGATATAAAGTGCGTTTCTGTATCAGGTATTTGACTGGAATCTCGTTTAGCTGCTTTGTTTTTTTATTTTTTTTATGAAAAAAGGATAATTTCTTCACGTACAGAATCTAATTTAGAAAGTTTTTGCTTACATTTAGGCACCTCAAATCTCAAGAGAATCTACAAGTTAGGGCAATCGGATTTTAAACCTGAAATCGCCTGAATAGAGAGCATTATGTCTAAGCTATTCGTTTTTTATGTGCTAGAGTTTATAAAGTTTGGATGTATGTGTAACAGAAATTAAGAACGAACGTCTAAGTTATTTGTAATTAGCAGAAAGCTCCCGAATTTTTTAGATTGGGGATTTTCATGATTCATTTTATAGTAGGTTTATAATTCAGCTTGATTCCGTAATTCGTTGATCATTTTATGTATCATTAAAGTAGAAAGATATGGTTGTTGAAGTTTTTAAAACAAATGTGCAGAAAGAGGCAGATAAAAATTATGTCATTGCCGTTATTCAAAGCCAGTTTCCTGATTATAAAATCAACTTTGACTTAGAAGATTGTGATAAAATATTGCGTATAGAAGGCATTGATTTAGAGCCTGAGAATATTATCGATTATGTGAATTGTTTAGGATATACTTGTGTAAAATTAGAATAATTAGAATATGATAAATTTTATTGTTTTTTGTTTTTTACTGTTGGTAAAACAGTTTTTAAATTAAGTTTTAGTATAGGAAAGCTTTCTTTAAGTATGTGCACATTATTTTTTAAATTTGTGTGCTTATGAAAAAAAGGACTCCTCTTTTTGATTTTACTCAAAAGGTCAACTATAAAAACGAAATTTTAGCGGGATTAACAGTTGCGATGACAATGATTCCAGAATCGTTATCGTTTGCAATTTTGGCCGGTTTTCCACCTTTGGTTGGTTTATATGCTGCTTTTATTGCGGGTTTGGTTACCTCGGTTTTTGGAGGCAGACCCGGGATGATTTCGGGTGGAGCGGGAGCCACTGTTATTGTTTTAATTGCTTTAATGAAAGCACACGGTATCGAATATGTTTTCGCGGCCGTGGCGCTTGGAGGCATCTTCCAGATTTGTATCGGACTTTTTAAACTCGGAAAATTTATCAGATTGGTGCCGCAGCCCGTTATGTATGGCTTTGTAAACGGACTTGCCGTGGTTATTTTTATGTCGCAGCTGGAGCAATTTAAAATTGTGGTGAATGGGCAAACCACTTGGTTACAAGGATCTCAATTGTATATTATGCTTGCTTTAGTAGTGCTTACCATTGGTATTGTATTGCTTTTTTCAAAGATTACAAAAGCAGTTCCGGCCTCTTTGGTGGCAATTATTGTCGTATTTGCTGTCGTATTGATGTTTAATATTGACACAAAAACCGTTCAGGATATTGCCTCTGTCCAGGGAGGATTTCCGCCCTTTCATATTCCAAATATCCCGTTGTCTTTTGAAACCATTAAGATCCTATTTCCATATTCGGTAATTGTTGCGGCAGTGGGCTTAACAGAAGGTTTACTAACATTGAATCTTGTCGATGAAATAACGGGTACAAGGGGTAATAGCAACAGAGAATGTATTGCTCAGGGGAGTTCTAACATTTTGAATGGTTTCTTTTTTGGAATGGGGGGGTGCCCCATGATTGCACAAACACTGGTTAATCTTTCTGCCGGTTCGAGAGCACGACTTTCGGGAATAATTGCTTCTTTAACGATTTTATTGATTATCCTTTTTGGAGCTCCTGTAATCGGTAAATTACCAATGGCTGCTTTAGTAGGCGTCATGATGATGGTTGCGATTACCACTTTTGAATGGGCGAGTTTCAGGATTATTAACAAAATGCCGGCGCATGATATTTTTGTGGGTGTTTTGGTGGCAGTTGTTACTATTTTACTGCACAATCTGGCGTTAGCGGTTTTGATTGGAGTGATTATTTCTGCCTTGGTTTTTGCCTGGGAAAGTGCCAAAAGAATTCGTGCCAGACATTATATTGATGAGAAAGGGACAAAACATTACGAAATCTATGGACCATTATTTTTTGGTTCTACTACTGCTTTTATAGAAAAATTCGATCCTGCAAACGATCCCAATCATGTGATTATTGATTTTAAAGAAAGCCGCATCGCAGATATGTCGGCCATCGAAGCATTGAATAATTTGACGAAAAAATACAGTCAGTTAAACAAAGTGATTGAACTGAAGCATTTAAGCAAAGACTGTATTGTTTTACTTAAAAATGCTGAAGCTGTTATTGCCGTAAATGTAATTGAAGATCCAACGTACAAAGTTGTTTCTTAGTAGTTTAATGTGGCAATTAGAGAATATGATAATTAGAGAATATGATAATTAGATAATGTGTCAATTAGAAAATTTTAAGCGTAACGTACAGTAATTATTTAATTGCCACATTATCTAATTATTTAAGCATGTTGCTAACTTCGGAGAATTTTCCATCTACTTCATCGATTTGCAAGCCGAGAATATGAGCAATTAAAGGGTATACCGAAACATTCTGAAACGATCCGACCGTTTTATTTATTTTAAAAGCGGGGCCTTTAGCATAAAAAATGGCCTGCATGTCTTTTTCTTTGTTGTCGTATCCGTGTGTACCTCCGCTTACATGTACCGATTTTTCTTTTACTAAACTGTATCCTTTTTTGGCTTCAATGACAAAATCATGAACTCTCGGATTAGTTCCGAAGTGTAATCTTTTAGGAACCTCTTGGGATTTCCAAAATTTAATATGCGGTACTTTCTTTAAAGCATTTGCGATCGAATCCTGAAAGCCGGGTTTTGCCTGAAGACTCATGATGGGATTAATTACAGCATTATAACCAAGCCATTCGGGTTTTAGGTAATCCAGAACGGCTACTTTTTTATCATCGCTAATGTTGGCCATTCCATGATCTGAAACGATAATTAAATTGATCTGTCTCCCAATGGATAATTGATTTAGTTTAGAAGATAGTCGCCCCATAAGAGTATCCATTCTTCGGATTGCTTTTTCGTTTTCAGGAGAAAGTGGACCAAATGAATGACCGGTATGATCTGGTTCATCAAAATAAAGTGTGATAAAATGCGGGCGTTGTTTTTCGGGAAGCTGAAGCCATTTGATTACGGTATCAATGCGGGTTTCGTAAGGAATTTTGTTGTCGTACTCTTTATAAATACTAGGTCTTTTTTGATCTGTATCTGATCCCGGCCAGAAAAAAGAAGCGGCTTTTACTCCCTGTTGTTCAGCAACGTTCCAAATCGGATTTCCGCCATAAAAACGGGAATCATTTTTGGCATTTGAAGACAATGAAAAGGATTCGTTTAATGCCGCATCGTAAAAAACATTATTAATGATTCCATGATGATCGGGGTAGAGTCCGGTAACGATGGCATAATGGTTGGGAAAGGTTTTACTGGGATAAGAAGGTCGCATTGATTTGGCATGGACACCTTCTTTTGCTATTTGGGCGAGATTTTGAAGTTTGAAATGTTTAGCATAATCCCAACGAAATCCATCCATAGAAACTAAAACCACATAAGTATCTTTATTGGTCTGAGCATGTAATATAAAAGAAATCGAAAAGAAAAGTAAGGATAGGAGAGCGGTAAAGTGCTTTTTCATTGTTGTAATTATTGAATTACAAAGTTATCAATAAGCGCTTTCATCCGCAAAAACAGAATGTTAAACAATCATAAAGTAAAAAAGTTTGCCACGAATTACACGAATTTTCACGAATGCTTTATCTGAAAGATCTTGCCACAGATTAAAAAGATTCTCACAGATTGTAAATTTTTTAATCCTTTAATCTGTGGCTGGAAAATAATGGCCTGCGAGAATTCTGGGCAAAAAAAATATAAAAAAAAACGCCAGATCGAAATCCGGCGTTTTGAGTTTTAAAGAAAAGAACGATTACATCATTCCTGGCATACCGCCACCCATTGGCATACCGCCAGCGTTTTCTTCTTTAATATCGATTAACGCACACTCAGTAGTTAAGATCATTCCTGAAACCGAAGCAGCATTTTCTAACGCTACACGAGTTACTTTTTTAGGATCGATAATACCAGCTTTAAGCATGTCTACGTATTCATCAGTTTTAGCATTGTAACCAAAGTCTCCAGAACCTTCACCCACTTTTGCTACTACTACAGAACCTTCAAGACCTGCATTTTCAACAATAGTTCTTAATGGAGATTCAACAGCACGAGATACAATTTGAATTCCGGTTGCTTCGTCAGCATTATCCGCTTTAAGGTCAGCCAAAGCAGCTTTAGCTCTTAATAAAGCAACACCACCACCTGCAACGATTCCTTCTTCAACAGCAGCACGTGTTGCGTGTAAAGCATCGTCAACTCTGTCTTTTTTCTCTTTCATTTCAACTTCAGAAGCAGCACCAACATAAAGAACAGCAACACCACCAGCTAATTTAGCCAAACGCTCTTGCAATTTTTCTTTATCATAATCAGAGGTTGTAGCCTCCATTTGACCTTTAATTTGGTTTACTCTGTTTTTGATGATATCAGCTTCACCAGCACCACTTACAATAGTTGTGTTGTCTTTGTCGATAGAAACTCTTTTTGCCGTTCCTAACATTTCGATAGTTGTATTTTCTAGTGTATAACCTCTTTCTTCAGAAATTACAGTTCCACCAGTTAAGATTGCGATGTCTTCTAACATTGCTTTTCTTCTGTCTCCAAAGCCAGGTGCTTTAACAGCAGCGATTTTTAATGCTCCACGTAATTTATTCACTACAAGAGTTGATAAAGCTTCTCCGTCAACATCTTCAGCGATGATCAATAATGGCTTTCCAGATTGAGCAACTGGCTCTAAAACAGGTAGTAATTCTTTTAAAGAAGATACTTTTTTGTCGTATAATAAGATGTATGGAGAGTCTAATTCAACTTCCATTTTCTCAGGATTTGTTACGAAGTAAGGAGAAAGGTATCCTCTGTCAAACTGCATACCTTCAACAACATCTACAAACGTATCAGTTCCTTTAGCTTCTTCAACAGTAATAACCCCTTCTTTACCTACTTTTGCAAATGCAGTAGCGATTAGTTCTCCAATCACTTCGTCATTGTTTGCAGAGATAGAAGCAATTTGTTTGATTTTATCAGAATCACTTCCAACTACTTTTGCTTGTTTCGCAAGGTCAGCAACGATTGCTTCAACGGCTTTGTCGATACCACGTTTCAAATCCATTGGATTTGCTCCTGCAGCAACGTTTTTAAGACCTTCTTTTACGATTGCCTGAGCTAAAACTGTAGCAGTTGTAGTTCCGTCACCCGCTAAATCATTAGTTTTAGAAGCTACTTCTTTAACCATTTGCGCGCCCATATTTTCTAATGGGTCTTTTAATTCGATTTCTTTTGCAACCGAAACACCATCTTTAGTAACCGTTGGTCCACCAAATGATTTTCCGATAATTACATTACGACCTTTTGGTCCAAGAGTTACTTTTACAGCATTTGCCAATGCATCAACACCACGTTTTAATCCGTCACGTGCTTCAATATCAAATTTTATATCTTTTGCCATTTTTTATTATTGCTTTAGGCAGTAGGCTTTACGCTTTATGCTCTCTCTACTGACTGGATTAGTATTTATTTTATTTTTGCTTTAAGCTTTAGGCAATATGCTTTAAGCTTTTTGAAAAGCCTACCGCATAAAGCTTATAGCTTACGGCCATTTTTAGATAATCGCAAGGATATCATCTTCACGCATGATCAAATAATCAGTCCCTTCCAGTTTTAATTCTGTTCCTGCATATTTACCGTATAGAACAGTGTCGCCCACTTTTACAGTCATAGTGTGATCTTTAGATCCGTTTCCTACTGCAACTACAGTTCCTTTTTGTGGTTTCTCTTTGGCAGTATCTGGAATAAAGATTCCTGATGCAGTTTTAGTTTCAGCTGCAACAGGCTCAATAAGTACGCGGTCTGAAAGCGGTTTTATGTTTAAAGCCATGATTTATTATATTATTAGGTTATACGTTTTTTTTATGTTCTAGAAACTTTCAGAAACTGTGCCATGCTGGTAAAACTGACATTATTTCTTAAAAAAAATGCCAGCTTTTGACAGGCTGGCATTTTATAGTGATATTGAAATGTATTATTTAGCTGCAGGCGTTGCCGGAGCAGGTGTTTGTTGAGCAGGAGTAGCTGGTGTAGCAGCAGGCGCTTCAGTTTTTTCAATGATTTTAGAGTCACTGTCGCTTAATGATCCTGTAAAGCTTAAGCTAGAAAGTAAAATTAAAGCAATTAAAATAGTAGCCAATGTCCAAGTACTTTTGTCTAAAAAGTCAGTTGTTTTTTGTACTCCACCTAACATTTGAGTTCCGCTAATTGTAGAAGACAATCCGCCTCCTTTAGGGTTTTGAACCATGATTACTACGATCAATAGAAAACAAACTATTGTGATTAAAACTAAGAAAATTGAAAATGTACTCATTGTTTAAATATTATTGTTATTTTGTTGTAAAATCTTTATATCCGAAATACGGTCTGCAAAGAAACTAATTTTTTCTGGATATTTCAAAATTAATATTTCATATGCTTGTATTGCTTTGGTGTATTTTTTTTGTTCCAAATATACTCTGGCCAAAGTTTCTGTCATTAAGTAAGAATTATCTTCTTTGCTTAGGTCTGATTGTACGGTCTGCGTTATTGCAGTTTGTTTGATAGGAGAGATCTTTGGATTGGTTTCGATGAATTTATCGATCAATTCTGCTTTTTTCTTTTTCTCTTCGTCAATTGATTCCGTTACTGTTGTAGATTCGGTTGCTTTTTCAGGCTCTTTTATTTCGGGTGAAGTTTCTTCGCTTCTGTCAATTGGTTCTGTTCTTGCTAATTGCAGCCATTCCTGAAAAGAATGTTTCTCGTTAACAGAAAAGTCTAAAGGCTGTCCTATTTCCAGATTTTCTTCCGCTGTTTTTACACTCTCGGGAACTTCGGCTTCTTTTGGTTCCTCGATTAATTCAGATTGTTCGGAAACAACCGTTGTAGCTTCTTTGATAGAATTTAATATCGATTGCTCAACAGGGGTAACTTTTACTTCTTTAACTTCTGGTTTTATTTCCTGAATTTCTTCCTCAACGATTTCATCAAAGAAAGTTGGTGTTGGCTCTTTGGTTGGAGGTAATACAGGTTGTTGTTCCGTCAACTCTGTTTCCGGCTGCGCCGTTTCTACAGGTTCTTCCAAAATGATCGGAGCAACTTCTATAGGTTCGGCAACAATAAATTGTTCTGTAACAGATTCGACAGCTTTTTCTATTGTTTTTACCGGCTCTTCAAAAGTTACGGTTGCCGCTTCTTGTGCGTAATCTAGTATTGATTGGTCAATAAATAGATTTACAGGTTTTTCTTCTACTTTTACAGGTGCTTCAAAAGTTACTGTTGTAGCTTCTTTTATAGAATCCAAAATAGATTGCTCGATTGGATTAACACGTACTTCCGGTGCTTTTTTGACTTCTTCAAAGGATACGATCTCACTGTCAAAAACTTTAATTTCCATAAGGTCTCTAAGTTTCTTATCGTAATATTCACTTTGAATCGAAGTGAAAGATTCAGAAGTAATAAAATCAAATAAAACGGTACGATCCGTAGTATGAGCTGCTGTGACTTTTAACGCATAATTATACTTAAAACTGTTTTGATCGTAAAGTCCTTTTAAGCGCAAGGCTCTTGCACTTTGAAAATAAGGAAATTCATTCAAAACACTTCCCAATGCTTCTGCCTGCTTTTCGGTGATAGCATCAGGCTTGTTCATTAAGTAGGTATAATCGGTTACATTCATTTATTCTTTTGTTTAATCGTTTATGGGTTTAATCGCTTATTTGTTTAACTGTTTAATCGCTTAAAGGTTTTAATGATTCGACAGAAAAGCAAATTACCATTTTGCTAGTGACTCGTTAAAAATATCTTGTGTGATTCTTTCAAAAATAACCTGAATAGCTGTATTTAGAGTAGCTCCGGTAGGTAGCCCCTGTCCTGGGAAATCATAGTAAAATTCAAATGTTTTTTCGAAATCATCTTTTTCCTTCTTTTTATTGGTAAACCTCACATGTACACGAATACTCAAACGGTTTTGAAAAGCTCCCTGATCGGCTGTTGCCGTCATTGGGGTAGTTCTGTAATCTACAATTTCTCCTTCGTAAACTAAATCACCACTATTACTTACCAGGTTTAAATTGGTTTGATTTTGAATTAAGTCTTGTAAGGTCAATGTAAAAGTTCGGTCAATTCCCGGTTCAATTAAATCAGCATTATTTTGAAAAAAGTTAACCTGAAAAGTTTTGGCATCGATGTTTCCTGTTCCTGTAAAGTTGTAAACAGAACAACCGCTTAATAGGAACAAGCTCATTAAGGCTAATAAAGAATATATTTTTTTCATAATATCAATTGGGTGTAAATTCCAAATATAAAATTCCAAATTTTTAAGGAATCCCATTTTTTTTCAAATATAATAATTTGGATTTGAGCGCTGGCGAACCGACGAAGCAAATTGGATTTTATTTTTTTGTCTCAGCTTTTAAACCTGAAATTTAAAATTTGAGAATTATTTATTTTTATAAATCGAATTGTTTAATTTTTCTATATAAAGTTCTTTCGGAAATGCCTAATTCGTCTGCAGCAGCTTTTCGCTTTCCTTTGTTTTTTTCTAGTGACTTTTTGATCATCTCGATTTCTTTCTGTTCTAAGCGCAGAACCTCTTCTTCTTCAATGGTTTCTGCAAACAGATAATTGTCGTCCTGCATCTGATAATTGTCCTCGCGTGGAGTAGGTGTCATTACGGCGGTCCTTGGTTCTTCTTCAAAGTCTATTTCGCTTTCATTTTCCTGAGAACCATATATTTTCTGAATTAAATTCGGATTGATGTCCTGCACTTTTGTGCCATTCTTCATCAGTTCTAAAGTGAGTTTTTTCAAATCGTTCAGATCACTTTTCATATCAAAAAGCACTTTGTATAAGATGTCTCTTTCGGTGCTGAAATCACTTTCTTTTTTGCTATCGTTAATAACAGAAGGCAGACTGCTTCCTTCAGTAGGTAAATACGATTGTAAAATAGCGGATGAAATATCGCGATTGGTTTCCAGAACCGAGATCTGTTCGGCCACATTTCGCAATTGACGAATGTTTCCGTTCCATCTGAATTTCTGAAGAAGCTGTACCGCATCATCGTCTAATTTTAAGGGAGGCATTTTGTATTTGTGCGCAAAGTCGGCTACGAATTTTCGGAACAACAAATGAATGTCGTCGTTTCTTTCACGCAATGGCGGTAAAGTAATTTCGACAGTCGTTAAACGATAATATAAATCTTCACGGAATTTTCCTTTTTCGATTGCATTGAACAGGTTCACGTTTGTAGCGGCTACAATTCTCACATTTGTTTTCTGAACTTGCGACGAACCTACTTTAATAAACTCACCATTTTCAAGTACACGAAGCAAACGAACCTGAGTAGTTAAAGGTAATTCTCCAACTTCATCCAGAAAAATGGTTCCTCCGTCAGCTACTTCAAAATACCCTTCACGAGTGCTTGTTGCTCCAGTAAAGGCTCCTTTTTCGTGTCCGAAAAGTTCACTGTCAATGGTTCCTTCCGGAATGGCTCCGCAGTTTACTGCAATATATTTCCCATGTTTTCTGTGTGAAAGCGAATGGATGATTCGTGGAATATTTTCTTTACCAACACCACTTTCCCCAGTTACCATAACCGAAATATCTGTTGGAGCAACCTGAATGGCTTTTTCAATGGCACGATTTAATTTTGGGTCATTACCAATAATCTCAAATCGTTGTTTTATTGCTTGAACTGTTTCCATAAAATAGTTATTTCTTGGATTATTATTTAACAGAATAATTAAAAGTCAGGCCTCCGTATTCTTTATTGTCTTCGGTTGAGATTCTGGACATTTTTAAAGGTAAGTTATTCAACTGATAACTATAAGTGTTTTTATATACATTGTCGATTGGAATACCTCCAAACTCACCGACAGGATAAGTAGTTTTTATTAAATTATTTTTTCCTGTGCCTGCAACATGATCCTGAATACTTCCTCTTTCCAAAACAAAAGGATACCCATTGCTTAAAATATAGTTCATATAATGATTCATATAAACCTGATGTACTGGGTTTATTTTATCATCATATTCGTAGGTAACAGATTCGGCGTACAGATTTGCAGGACTGTCTGGTAAATCGTGCGTACCATCTGCCGATATTTTTAATGAAATCAAATTTTTGTTTTTATCATATTTCAAAGTTGCATAGGAGGTTGTTCTTATTGGTCTGTTCTCTTTAGCAGGATAATCAACATAATTGTGTTTAGAAATAAGTAGCCCTTCATTGTTAAATGTGTACTGAACTTTTACATGATTAAAATTTGGATCATCCGTAGAAATCAATTCGCCAGTCACAACATTTTTATTGTGAGTAAATAACCAAACAAAAAGTTTTCCTGCGGTCCCGGCTTTTCTGGAATCCTTCTCCATTTTAATAATTTGGCCATTACTATCATAAGTAAAAGTGGTTGTCAGAGCACTATCAGGACCTACAGCTATTTCAGTCATTCTGTTGTTAGAGTCGTACGAAAAATCTATAAATATTTCTCCTTTTGAACGCGTTATTTTATCGTATCGGGTGCCCTCATTATCAAATAGATGTATATTTCCGTATTCACCATGTTCTTTATAGTTTTTTAAAATAGTACCTTTTGTATTATCATCAGTAGGAGAGTCATTACTTGAGCATGATACCACAAATAAAGAAAAGAATATAATAATGAAATTTTTCATAAAAGAAAACAGATAAAAAAGTTATACATTTTTTCAATTTTCCAGTTACGGAAATAACTTGGAAATTGAGAACTGAAGCATTAATTCATTTCAGAATATCCAACCGCTTCGCCTTTCAGCGTTCCGCTAGTACAGCTAGTGATTTTTACGTTTACGAAATCCCCAATTTTATAATCTTCTTTTGGGAAAACTACCGTGATGCTTTGCGAATTTCTTCCTGAGAATTCTTCTTTTGATTTTTTTGAAACTTTCTCTACCAGAACTTCTACAACCTGTCCAACAAATTCTTCGCTTCTAAACCAGGCATGTTTTTGCTGTAGGTCAACGATTTCCTGTAATCTTCTGGCTTTGGTTTCTTCAGCAACATCATCTTCCATTTTTCTTCCTGCCAAAGTTCCGGGACGCTCAGAGTACGAATACATATAACCGAAATTATATTTCACATATTCCATTAAGCTCATAGTGTCCTGGTGATCTTGTTCGGTTTCTGTTGGAAAACCGGCAATCATATCTTGTGAAATCGACGCATTCGGAATGATTGCTCTGATTTTATCAATCAAAGTCATGTATTCTTCACGAGTGTGCAGACGATTCATTTCTTTTAAAATTCTGTTACTTCCCGACTGAACCGGTAAGTGAATGTGTTTGCAGATATTAGGATGTTTGGCAATAACGTGTAGTACACTCTCATGCATATCCTGTGGATTTGAAGTCGAAAAACGAATGCGCATTTTTGGAAAACCAACGGCAACCATTTCCAGCAACTGATCGAAATCAACGGCTGTTGCTTTTTGCATTTCAGAAGCATTTACAAAATCCTTCTTTAATCCGCCGCCATACCAAAGATAACTGTCTACATTTTGCCCTAAAAGAGTAATTTCTTTAAAGCCTTTGCTCCATAGATCCTGAATTTCATTCATGATGCTTTGTGGTTCACGGCTGCGTTCACGTCCGCGTGTAAAAGGTACAACGCAAAAGGTACACATGTTATCACAGCCTCGGGTAATCGAAACCAGAGCAGTAATACCGTTACTCATCAAACGAACAGGTGAGATATCTCCGTACGTTTCTTCTTTGGATAAAATTACATTGATGGCGTCACGTCCCTCTTCAACTTCCGCTAATAAATTCGGCAGATCTTTGTAAGCATCAGGTCCAACGACAAGATCGACTATTTTCTCTTCCTCTAAAAATTGACTTTTCAAACGTTCGGCCATACAGCCCAGAACGCCCACTTTCATTTTCGGATTGATACGCTTTACAGCATTATATTTTTCCAGACGTTTGCGAATAGTCTGTTCTGCCTTGTCTCGAATCGAGCAGGTGTTTACCAGAACCAAATCGGCGTCTTCAAGAGTTTGTGTGGTGTTAAATCCGTTTTCAGATAAAATGGAAGCTACAATTTCACTGTCCGAAAAATTCATCGCACAACCGTAACTTTCAATAAAAAGCTTTTTAGTATTCTCAGGTTTGTTTTCCAAAACGAGACTTTCGCCTTGTTTACTTTCCTCAATAATCTTTTCCATTGTATAATTTCAAAGTGCAAAGATAATGTAAATGGAGGGAATGTGACAAGATGGCAGAGAAAAGATTTTTGATTTTACTACGATTAGGATTTGCAATTAATATTCAACAATCTGCAATCTAAAATCTGAAATCTAAAATCTACAATCTAAAATTATATATGTATAAAGTGAGATTACAGATAAATCTGCAATTTTAGGAAACATAATACTAAAATAAATCAAAAATGAGTTCGCGCAGTTGATATTTAAAAAAAATAGATACTTTTGTTGCAGAAAAATAGAGCAATGGCAAAGAATTTAGTAATAGTGGAGTCCCCTGCAAAGGCGAAAACGATAGAGAAATTTTTAGGAAGTGATTTTCAGGTAGAGTCAAGTTACGGTCACATAGCGGACTTACCATCAAAGGAAATAGGAGTGGATGTTGAGAATGGTTTTAAACCTAAATATGAAGTCTCTTCGGATAAAAAAGCCCTGGTAAGCAAGCTGAAAACACTATCTAAGAATGCCGATATGGTTTGGTTAGCGAGCGATGAGGACCGCGAGGGGGAAGCTATTTCTTGGCACCTGGCGGAAGAATTGAAACTGGATACTAAAAAAACCAAAAGAATTGTTTTTCACGAAATTACAAAGACTGCGATTCTTAAAGCAATCGACAATCCAAGAGAAATAGATTATAATCTGGTAAACGCACAACAGGCACGTCGTGTTTTGGATCGTTTAGTTGGTTATGAGTTGTCTCCGGTATTGTGGAGAAAAATTAAAGGAGGTTTGTCTGCCGGTCGTGTACAATCCGTTTCTGTTCGTTTGATCGTAGAACGTGAACGTGAAATTCAGAACTTTAATGCGGTAGCAACTTACTCCATTGTTGCAGAATTTGTAAATGAGGCAGGTAAAGCTTTTAAAGCGAAATTGCCAAAGAACTTTAATACTAAAAAAGAAGCCGAAGATTTTTTAACTAAAAATATCGGATCTCAATATCAGGTAGCCGATTTAGAAACGAAGCCTACCAAAAAATCACCAACTGCACCTTTTACGACTTCGACCCTGCAACAGGAGGCGGCGAGAAAATTGTATTTGCCGGTTGGAATCACCATGCAGTTAGCACAACGTTTGTACGAGGCCGGATTGATTACCTATATGAGAACAGATAGCGTGAATCTTTCTGCTGAGGCTATGAGTGCTGCTGAGGCTGAAATTATAAAATCATACGGGAAAGAGTTTTCTAAACCGAGAACTTTTGCCAATAAAAATAAAGGAGCTCAGGAAGCACACGAGGCAATCCGTCCTACCGATATGTCTCGTCATACGGTGAATATCGACCGCGATCAGGCTCGTTTGTATGATTTGATCTGGAAAAGAACATTGGCCTCACAAATGAGTGATGCGCAATTGGAAAGAACCAATGTAAAAATCGAAGCAAACAATCATGATGAGATTTTTACAGCTTCAGGAGAAGTTTTACTTTTTGAAGGATTCTTAAAAGTATACTTAGAAGGACATGATGATGATGAGGAAGAGCAAGAGGGAATGTTGCCGGCTTTGAAAGTAAACGAAAAATTAGCAAACAATTATATTACAGCAACCGAAAGGTATTCAAGACCTCCGGCGCGTTATACAGAGGCTTCTCTGGTGAAGAAATTAGAAGAATTAGGAATCGGGCGTCCGTCTACCTATGCGCCAACAATTTCTACCATTATCAACAGAAACTATGTTGAAAAGGGAACTCTGGAAGGACAGGAACGTAATTATACGCAACTGACCTTGCAAAATAGTAAAGTGGGAGAGAAGCTGTTAAAAGAAAATACAGGTTCCGATAAAGGGAAACTGGTTCCAACAGATATCGGAACAATTGTTACTGATTTCTTAGTGAAGAACTTTGGGAATATTCTGGACTATAACTTTACGGCAAAAGTAGAACAGGATTTTGATGAAATTGCCGAAGGAAATATTGACTGGGCAACCATGATGCAGGAGTTCTACAATAAATTCCATCCAAATGTAAAAGAAGTTGAGGCGAATGCTGAGCGTGAAAGCGGAGAGAGAATTTTAGGAAAAGATGCTGACGGAAGACAAGTTTCAGTTCGTTTAGGAAAATTTGGCCCAATGGCTCAGATTGGAGAAGCGGACGACGAAGATAAAAAATTCGCCAGTTTAATGGCCGATCAAAATATCGGAAGTATTACACTGGAAGATGCTTTGAATTTGTTTTTACTTCCTAAAAGTTTAGGTGAATACAAAGGAGAAGAAGTGGAAGTGAGTAACGGTCGTTACGGTCCATACGTACGTCATGGAAGTGTTTTTATTTCGTTGCCAAGAGGAGAAGATCCTTTAAGTGTATCAAAAGAAAGAGCACAGGAACTGATCGATGAAAAAGCACTTGCAGATGCACCAATTGCAACGTATAAAGGCGAACCGGTTCAAAAAGGAGTGGGACGTTTTGGTCCGTTTATTAAATGGAATGGTCTTTTTGTGAACGTAAGCAAGAAGTATAATTTTGATAATTTATCGCAGGCAGATGTTGAGGAATTAATTGAAGATAAATTACAGAAGAATATTGATAAAGTGCTTCACAACTGGGAAGAAGAAGGAATTTTGGTTGAAAAGGCGCGTTGGGGTCGCTCAGTAATCACAAAAGGAAAAATCAAAATTGAACTGAGTAAAGAGGTTGATGCTACGAAATTAACATTGGAAGAAGTTCAGGAAATGATTGCCAAAAAAACACCGGCTAAAAAAACACCGGCTAAAAAAGCGACAACCGCAAAGAAAGCTACAACTGCAAAAAAAGCACCTGCTAAAAAACCAGCTGCAAAAAAGAAATAAAGAATGGAGTTTGATTTTTTAGAGCCACTTAACGACGGGATTTTAAAATTTATTAGTTCGTTGTCTTCGCAGGAGTTGGGAAGTAAGATAGTTTTGCATACTGAGGATCAGTTTCCGGATATCAGTAAAATCAATATTGCGATTATTGGTGTTTTAGAAGATCGTCGTAATGAAGATTCAATTAACATTGTTAATCTGAATGCCGTTCGTAAAAAATTGTATGGGATGTTTCCAGGAAACTGGGATGCTTCGATTGGCGATTTGGGAGATATTCTCGCAGGAAATTCTGTAGAAGACACTTATTTTGCTTTAAAGCGAGTAACATCTACTTTAATTAAGAACAAAGTGATTCCTATAGTTCTTGGGGGTTCACAGGATTTAACCTATGCTTTATATCGTGCCTATGACGATTTAGAGCAAATGGTGAATATGGTTGCTGTGGATAATAAGTTTGATTTTGGTAAAGAGAATGAAACGGTTTCAGCTAATTCTTATTTGACTAAAATTATTATCGACGAGCCTAATAATCTTTTTAATTACTGCAACATTGGTTATCAGACTTATTACAATTCACAAGAAGAAATTGATCTGATTGAAAAATTGTTTTTTGATGCCTATCGTTTAGGGGAAATCTCCAATAAGATTGCATTGGCAGAGCCAGTTTTTAGAGATGCTGATTTGGTTAGTATCGATTTGAATTCAGTAAAATCTTCAGCTTCAGGAAATATGGTTTCATTTGAGCCAAACGGTTTCAATGGAAAAGAAATATGTTCACTGGCAAGGTATGCCGGAATAAGTGATAAAGTTTCCAGTTTTGGAATTTTTAATCACAATAGTACAGTGCCTGAAGCTAGTATCATTGCACAAATAGTATGGTATTTTATTGAAGGATATCATTATAGGTCTAAGGAATATCCATTTGGTAGTAGAGCAACGTACTTAAAATATATTGTTCCTCTTGAAGAGGAAGAATTGATCTTCTATAAAAGTGATAAAACAGACCGTTGGTGGATTGAAATTCCGTTTGAATCAAATGGTCACAATAAATTAAAGAGAAATACGTTATTACCGTGTTCTTACGATGAGTATTTGAGTGCTTGTAATCAGGAATTGCCTGAAAGGTGGTGGAAAGCGCAACGAAAAAATGCTTTGTAAAATGAAATTTTAGCAGAAATTTTATTTTTTTTGCATTTCTGAAATAGTGTTAAATAATATTAGTAAGATAAGTAGCACAGTAACTGATAAATAACGTCTTACGTCGATTTTTTGTGTTAGTTTATCGATGAAATATTTTTTTTTTATTTTATTTAACATTATTTTTGACCGATAAAATAAATTTCGCAACTAGTATTGTTTTTTAGATAAATAATAAATACGTTTACGGACTTATAATAATGAATAGATAATCCCAAATTTATATGAAGAAGTTTATTGCATTTGCAACAATGTTAACACTGGTAATTGGCTGTGGTAAGTCAGGTGACAAAGGTGAGTTGGTAGGTGTTACAGGAGGTAAATGGCACCCTGAGAAGCCTTATGGAATGACATTAGTTCCTGGTGGATCTTTTATTATGGGTAAATCAGATGCTGATTTAGCTAATGTGGAGGATGCTCCTACTAGGACGGTGACAGTTCGTTCATTTTATATGGATGAAACAGAGATTACCAATAGTGAGTACCGTCAATTTGTAGAGTGGGTAAAAGACTCTACAATGAGAGTTCGTTTGGCTATTTTAGCTGATGAAACAGGTCAAAAACCTGCAGGTGATTCTAAAGGTAAAAAAGGCGGAAGTATTGCTGATTTTGCATTTAATGATTCAGATCCGGAAAAAATGACTGCATATGACAAATATATGTATGATAACTACTACAGTGTAGGAACGAAAGATGATCCTTATGCAGGTAGAAAATTAAACAAAAAAGTAAAGTTAATTAAAGATACAAAAGCTTACCCGGATGAGTATTATACTGAGGTAATGGATTCTATGTATTTGCCAATTGAAGAGTCTTACAATGGTTTAAGAACAATTGATGTAAACAAATTGAAATTCCGTTATTCCTGGATGGATATTCAGGCTGCAGCGAAAGCTAAAGTTGGAAAAAGAAAAGACTTCGTTAAAACGGAACAAGTAAGTGTTTATCCTGATACAACAGTTTGGATTAAAGATTTTGCTTATTCTTATAATGAGCCAATGCATAACGACTATTTCTGGCATAAAGCTTATGGAGACTATCCAGTAGTAGGGGTAACCTGGAAACAGGCAAAAGCATTCTGCGCATGGAGAACTTTGAATAAAAACGGTTATATTAAATCTAAGAAAAAAGGACGTGACTTAGTAAATGCTTTCAGATTGCCAACAGAGGCAGAATGGGAATATGCTGCAAGAGGAGGTCTGGAATCAGCTACTTACCCTTGGGGAGGTCCTTATACAAAAAGCGACAGAGGTTGTTTCTTAGCAAACTTCAAACCAAGCAGAGGAGATTATGCGGCTGACGAAGCATTGTATACTGTTGAAGCTAAATCTTATGAAGTTAATGGTTATGGTTTATACAACATGGCAGGAAACGTTTCTGAGTGGACCGATTCAGCTTATAATCCAAATGCATACGAGTATGTTTCTACAATGAACCCTAACGTAATTGACGGGAACAATCAAAGAAAAGTAGTTCGTGGAGGTTCTTGGAAAGACGTTGCTTATTTCCTACAGGTAAGCACACGTGATCACGAATATGCTGATTCTGCCAGAAGTTATATTGGTTTCAGAACTGTACAAGATTACATGGGAACTCAGGCAACTGGTGGTAAGAAGAAAAAGTAATTATCGAATTAATTAAAATCAAATAAGTAAACCAAATCAACAAATCTATTTTAAATTAAAACCTAAAAAAAAGTATTATGGCATTATTAAGTAAAAAAGCAATGAATTTCGCTTATGGTATGGGAGCGGCAGTAGTAATTATTGGAGCATTATTCAAAATTACTCACTTTGAGATTGGACCATTAACAGGAACTGTTATGTTATCGATTGGATTGGTAACTGAGGCGTTAATCTTTGCTCTTTCTGCTTTCGAACCAGTTGAACACGAATTAGACTGGACTCTTGTTTACCCTGAATTAGCGAATGGTCAGGCTAGAAAAAAAGCTGACAAAGTTGAGGCACCATCTGACGCCCAAGGATTATTGTCTCAAAAATTAGATGCAATGTTGAAAGATGCTAAAATTGACGGAGAGTTAATGGCAAGCTTAGGAAACAGCATCAAAAATTTCGAAGGAGCTGCAAAAGCTATTTCTCCAACAGTTGATTCAATTGCAGGACAAAAGAAATATGCTGAAGAAATGTCTATGGCTGCTGCACAAATGGAATCATTAAACAGTTTATACAAAGTTCAATTAGAAAGTGCTTCTAGAAATGCACAAGCAAACAGCGAAATTGCTGAAAATGCTTCTAAATTAAAAGAACAAATGCAATCTATGACTGCAAACATTGCTTCATTAAACAGTGTTTACGGTGGTATGCTTTCTGCAATGAGTAACAAAGGATAATTAGTTTTTGACTATTATATTAAATTTATTAATAAGAACTAATTAGAAAAAATGGCAGGAGGAAAATTAACCCCTAGACAGAAGATGATTAACCTGATGTATCTGGTTTTCATCGCAATGTTAGCAATGAACGTATCAAAAGAAGTTATATCTGCTTTTGGTTTGATGAATGAAAAATTTGAAGATGCAAATACTTCTTCAGTTACTACAAATGCTGGTTTATTGACAGCTTTAGATCAGAAAGCTGCTGAAGCTAAAGGAGAATTCGCTATCGCTGCGGGAACTGCTCATAAAGTTGAAGCGATTACAAAAGATTTTTATAGTTTTATCGGAGGTCTGAAAACTCAGGCTGTAAAAGGATTTGAAGTAGATAAAGAAACTGGAAAAATGCCTTATGAGTCTATGGACAGAGGTGATAACATCGACGACTGGTTTACGGGAGATGGTTACACTAAAAAAGGAAATGAAATTATCGCTAAAATCGAGAAATACAAATCAGATATTAAAGCTGCTTTAGGTACAGATAAAAAATATGCTGATATTATTGCAGAGGTAGAGAAAAAATTTAATGTTTCTGATGTAAAAAATAAAGAAGGTATAAAAGAAAAATACTTAGCATACCACTTTAAAGGATTTCCAGCAATTGCTTCAGCTGCAAAACTTTCAGCTTGGCAAAATGATGTTCAAAAACTTGAAGCTGACGTTTACAACCGTGCTTTAGGAAAAGCGGCTGTTGCTGCTGCTTCTTACAGCAATTATCAAGCGATTGTTGTTTTAGACAAAAACGCTTATTTCCAAGGAGAGAAAGTTACTGGTAAGGTAGTTTTAGGTCGTTACGACGAAAACACAAAACCAACTTCATTCCAAGGTCCTGGACAAATTGTTAACGGACAAGCGGTTATTTCGTTAACTGCAGGAGGTGTTGGAGAGCAAAATATTAATGGACAATTTACATTCTTAGAAGACGGTAAAAACATTCCACTTAAATTTGCCGGAAAATATGTTGTAGTACCAAGACCAAACTCTGCTACAATTTCTGCTGATAAAATGAACGTAGTATATAGAGGAGTTGTGAATCCAATCTCTGTATCGTTCGCTGGTGTTGATGCAAACAAAATTGTTGCAAGTGCTCCAGGATTAGTATCTGCCGGAAAACCTGGAAAATATAACATGAACCCGGGTTCAGGTACTGAAGCTACTATTTCTGTTACTGGTACATTGCCAAACGGAGATAAAGTTACAGATAAGAAAACATTTAGAATTAAAGGTATTCCTGGACCAACTGGTACAATTAGAGGAGAAATGGGTGTTGTTAAAGGACCTAAATCGAACTTAGAAATTGCTACAATTGGTGCTAAATTACTTGATTTCGATTTCGAAGTTGGTTTAGATGTTGTTGGATTTAATTTGAAAATTGCAGGACAACCTACAGTGGTTGTTAATGGTAACAGATTAAATGCACAATGTAAATCAGTTCTTGCAAGAGCTGGTAAAGGAGACCAGGTTACTATTTCTGAAATTAAAACTAAACTTGTTGGAGCTGGTAGTTATTTATTGCCAAGAACTGCTCCGGTAATTTACGAAATACAATAATATAGTAGGTAAAACTACTTCAATATCTTATAATGATATCATGATGAAAGTAAGAAATTTTTTAATAGCTATTGTTTCTATCGCTGGAGGATTTTCTTCCTATGCGCAATCGAATTTGCTTAATGCGAAAACACCGGCTCAGATAGGTCTTAAGACTCCTGCGCAACTTATTTCTGATAACGATAAGCCTTTAGCTTATGGTTATGTAGATGATAGAGATATCTTAATGGGAAAAACTACTTGGGAGATCATTGATTTGAATGAAAAAATCAATTTTCCAATGTACTTTCCGGTTGATACGGCTAATATTGGTTCTGACAGACGTTCACTTTATGATGTTTTGACGAAAGCTGTTAAAAGCGGCAAAATAACTGAAGTATACAGCGACAGTTATTTCAATACTAAAAAATCTTTGAAAGATATTCAGGGTGCATTATCACGTATTGACACAACAGATGCAGGTAGAGAATTAATCAATCAATATCCGGACGACTACAAAACACGTGTTGTGAAGAAAAAAGTTGTAACTGGTACTGGTAAGAAAAAAGTAGTTTCTTATGTAGATGAAACGGTTGGTCCAACAAGAACGGTTCCAGCGGAGTATATTCTGAAACAAGATTTAACTGCTGCAGATGTTACACAATATAAAATTAAAGGATACTGGTATTTTGACAAACGTCAAAGCGAATTGAAATATCGTTTGCTTGGAATTTGTCCAGTAACTCCGGATGTTTACACAATGAATAGTGACGAAAAAGATTATATTGAGTTGTTCTGGGTTTTCTTCCCTAACGCCAGAGAGGCGCTACACGAAGCAAAAGCATTCAACGATAATAACTCTGCACTTCCAATTTCATTCGATCAGATTTTGAATTCAAGACGTTTTAATGCGGTTGTCTATAAAGAAGAAAACTTGTACGGAGATCGTGAGATTAAAGATTACATGAAAGATAATGCACAAAATCAATTGTTAGAATCTGAAAGAGTAAAAGAGAAGATTCGTAACTTCGAACAAGATATGTGGAACTACTAAGTATCTGAATAACAATATATGAAAAACTCTTACTACATTTGTAGTAAGAGTTTTTTTTTTGCTCATTATCTTGAGAATCAGTTTAAATGGTGAATTTGTTGAGCTTTTTAGAGTTGATTCCGATTAGAGTAGTTGTTATTATGGTATTTTTAAATTTTGTGAGAAAAAACACAATAAATACCGTATATTTACGTTCAATAGGTTTTAATTGTTGTATCATGAAAGTAAAGATTTTTTTTATCGTTATTATTTTTGTTATCAGTAACCTTAGTATTAAAGCTCAATCGAATTTGCTTAATGCGAAAACAGCAGGTCAGATCGGGGTAAAGAATCCTGCTCAGTTGCGTGCTGATAACGATAAGCCAATGGCTTATGGTTATGTAGATGACAGGGATGTTTTAATGGGAAAAACGACCTGGGAAATTATTGATTTGAATGAGAAAATTAATTTTCCATTGTATTTTCCGGTGGATACTGCCAATATTGGTTCGGATAGACGCTCTCTTTATGATGTTTTGATTAGAGGAATAAAAGCAGGAAGAATCACAGAAGTGTATGCCGATAGCTACTTTAATACTAAAAAATCCTTAAAAGACATTCAAGGGGGATTGTCTCGTATCGATACGACTGATGCCGGGAGGGAATTAATCAATCAATACCCGGACGACTACAAAACACGGGTGGTGAAGAAAAAGGTGGTGACTGGAACTGGTAAGAAAAAAGTAGTTACTTATGTTGATGAAACAGTTGGTCCGACCAGAACGGTACCTGCTGAGTATATTTTAAAACAAGATTTAACGGCAGCAGATGTTACTCAGTATAAATTGAAAGGATACTGGTATTTTGACAAACGTCAGAGTGAATTGAAATACCGTTTACTCGGAATTTGTCCTGTGACACCCGATGTTTATACTATGAATAGTGACGAAAAAGATTATATTGAACTGTTTTGGGTCTTCTTTCCTAATGCGAGAGAAGTGTTGAACGAAGCAAAAGCATTTAACG
>NZ_CAGKLC010000068.1:0-20452 GCF_903469665.1 Flavobacterium sp. UGB4466
AGTCATTTCTGACTCGGTTTCTCAAT
This sequence comes from Flavobacterium sp. UGB4466, assembly GCF_903469665.1. Classification (GTDB taxonomy): domain Bacteria; phylum Bacteroidota; class Bacteroidia; order Flavobacteriales; family Flavobacteriaceae; genus Flavobacterium; species Flavobacterium lipolyticum. Next base: position 27 of record NZ_CAGKLC010000068.1, read on the forward strand.
ACTTAGTACTAATTACTTAATACTTATTTCACTTCTTCGAATTCAACGTCTTCAACGTTGTCTCCTTGAGATTGCTCTTGTTGTGGAGCTGCTTGTTGCCCTTCACCACCTTGAGCGTACATTGCTTCTGTAGCTGTTTTCCAAGCTGCATTTACATTGTCTAATCCTTTTTGGATTGCATCAAGATCTTGAGATTGGTGCGCCATTCTCAATTCAGTTAAAGCATATTCGATAGCTGTTTTTTGATCGTCTGTCAATTTATCTCCCAATTCTTTCAATTGACTTTCAGTTTGGAAAATAGTACTGTCAGCTTCGTTCAATTTCTCAGCTCTTTCTTTTGCAATTTTGTCAGCATCAGCGTTAGCTTCAGCATCTTTTTTCATTTTTTCGATTTCTTCAGCTGTTAAACCAGAAGAAGCTTCGATACGGATATCGTGAGATTTTCCAGTTCCTTTATCAGTTGCAGAAACTTTGATGATACCATTAGCATCGATATCGAAAGTTACTTCGATTTGAGGAACTCCTCTTGGTGCTGGTGGAATACCATCTAAGTGGAAACGACCGATAGTTTTGTTATCAGCTGCCATAGCTCTTTCTCCTTGTAATACGTGGATTTCAACAGATGGTTGAGAATCAGCAGCAGTAGAGAATACTTGAGATTTTTTAGTTGGAATAGTTGTGTTAGACTCGATTAATTTAGTCAATACACCACCCATAGTTTCGATACCTAAAGAAAGAGGAGTTACGTCAAGTAACAATACATCTTTTACATCTCCAGATAAAACTCCACCTTGAATAGCTGCTCCAATAGCAACAACCTCATCAGGGTTAACACCTTTAGACGCTTTTTTACCGAAGAATTTCTCTACTTCGTCAGCAATTCTTGGCATACGAGTAGAACCTCCAACAAGGATTACTTCGTCGATATCAGATGTAGATAAACCTGCATCTTTTAATGCTTTAGCAACTGGCTCCATAGAACGTTTAACTAATGAATCAGTTAATTGCTCAAATTTAGCTCTAGATAATTTTTTCACTAAGTGTTTTGGTCCAGAAGCAGTAGCCGTTACATATGGCAAGTTGATTTCAGTTTCTGAAGAAGAAGACAATTCAATTTTTGCTTTCTCTGCAGCTTCTTTCAAACGTTGTAATGACATTGGGTCAAGACGTAAATCAATACCTTCTTCAGCTAAGAATTCATTTGCTAACCAGTCAATAATTTCGTGGTCAAAATCATCTCCACCTAAGTGAGTATCACCATTTGTAGACAATACTTCAAAAACTCCGTCTCCTAATTCAAGAACAGAGATATCAAAAGTACCTCCACCTAAATCGTAAACAGCAATTTTTTGATCTGTTCCTTTTTTATCCAATCCATAAGCAAGTGCAGCAGCAGTTGGCTCATTGATGATACGCATAACTTTAAGACCAGCAATTTCTCCAGCTTCTTTAGTAGCCTGACGTTGTGCATCGTTAAAGTAAGCAGGAACAGTAATAACTGCTTCAGTTACAGTTTGACCTAAATAGTCTTCAGCAGTTTTTTTCATTTTTTGAAGAGTCATTGCTGACAATTCCTGAGCAGTGTATAAACGACCGTCAATATCCACACGTGGTGTATTATTGTCACCTTTTACAACTGAGTATGAAACTCTTTTTGCTTCGTTTGTAGTCTCAGCAAAAGTGTGTCCCATAAAACGTTTAATAGAAGCAATCGTTTTTGTAGGATTCGTTACTGCTTGTCTTTTTGCAGGATCACCTACTTTAATTTCTCCACCTTCAACAAAAGCGATGATAGATGGTGTAGTTCTTTTTCCTTCTGCGTTAGGGATAACAACTGCTTCGTTACCTTCCATTACAGAAACACAAGAGTTCGTCGTACCTAAGTCAATTCCGATTATTTTACCCATTTTTTATATATTTAATTTTTGATATACATTTTATAACTCAGGTGGCATAAGTCAATCTTTGTGCCAATATAAAAAACCAAAGTAAATTGTCAGTTTTACTATTGGCACGACAATAATCATCTGACAACATGACATTTTTAATACCTGACATACGTGGCATATCAGTACTTTATCTGTCATTATCACGAGCTTTTCAATAGCTTTTAAGTTTTGAATTACCGAATAAGAAACAATAAAATTAAGCCGATTGCGGGAAGACGTACAATAATTTAAAAGTTTTTACTCATTTTAGCTAAAATTTTATGAGGTCCAGAAATCTCTACAACAAACCAGTTGTAAACGAAAAGTCAAATTAATCGGAAATTCTAAATAAAAAACATCTGATTTTTTAAATTTCAACTTTACAATTACTTGTACAAACAGAAGTAACCACAAATAATAAAAAGAGTACCCCTTTAATCCATAACCTTAGTGTTGCGCCACAACAGCAGGTATAAGTGCAAAGAAAACGGATAGAAAAATAATTTTAAACTAGTATTGAGTAAGCATGAACAAACAAAATACCGACATAAAACACATTTCAGCTTATAGAGAACAAATGGGGCCTGAGTATGAAAAATTGCACCCTGAAATACAAAAACGATTTGACTTTTCGACGACAAACAATATCGCATTTATTGGTAAAGGAACAATGGATAACATTTGGAATGGAAACAAATTTGCTGTTTTTATTCTCAAACTCTTATCGAAGACCAATATTCTATTTCCGAGAGTTGGACAAAACATTGAATATGAAATTCACAATTATCCCTATTTAGATAAGTTCAATCGAGAAGTACATTCTATGAATAGAGTATTTTTCTTTCCTGACAAAGAACAACGCTTTGACGGAACTGCCACTTATAGTCAGACGAAGAAACATATTGTAGAATATTTAGGACTTGATCATAGAATGGTTTTTGAAATGGGTTTATCAGCTGAAGACGGAGCAATTAGGTTTACATCCGGTAGACAATTTGCTTTTGTTGGCGGGCTTAAACTCCCTATACCAAAATTAGTAAGAGGAGATATTGAACTCCTGGAATGGTTTGATGATACTGAACAGAAATTTTATTTAGACTTGAGTGTAAAAAGTAAACTCTTCGGACCACTTTTTGGATTTACCGGTTGGTTTAATGCAGAGTATATTGATTTTCGTGGACAAAAAATCCCAAACAAATTTAAACCGACAAGAGAAGAGATAAAAGAATAATCCGTATCAAAAACACCATCACCTAAAAGTCATGCCACAATTGAAGTCATTAGACTGAATTTGAAGATTATTTTGTTTCTAAAAATTTACTTCGTAATTCGTTATTGCATGAGTTCCTAAAAACTAAACAACTATGAAAATCCCAACTATACACGGATATATTGACAGAAGAATTTTAATCAATTTTACGGCCGAACCAAAGGTAGTAGAGAAAATTATTCCGTTTCCATTCAGGCCAAAAATTTACAAGGGCAAAGCTATCGTTGGAATTTGTCTAATCAGATTAAAAAACATAAAACCAAAAGGATTCCCTGACTTTATTGGAGTAAACTCTGAAAATGGAGCACATAGAATTGCAGTTGAATGGGATGAAAATGGAGAAACAAAATCAGGTGTGTACATTCCTAGAAGAGATACTTCTTTAAAGCTAAACACAATTGTTGGCGGACGGGTATTTCCAGGTAAACATTATTATGCAAAATTCAACGTAAAAGAAAAAAACGGAAATTATCAAATTAATTTTAAGAGTTCTGACGGAACCATGACATTAATTGAAGCTGATGAGGCAAGTACTTTTAATGAAAAATCAATTTTTGAAACACTATGCGATGCCTCTGATTTTTTTGAAAATGGAGACCTCGGATATTCCCCAAATGACAACAAATTTGATGGGCTAAGGTTAAAAGCGTATCATTGGGAAGTTAAACCGCTTGATGTTCTGAAAGTAAAATCAACTTTTTTTGAAAATGAAGAAATTTTCCCAAAAGGTACCGTGAAATTCGACAATGCATTACTTATGACAAACATCGAACACGAATGGAAAAGTGAAGCGAACAAATAATCAGTGACCATAGCAGTCTTGTTTCGAGAGCTCTCTTTAAGTCCGAATTTAAAGATGATTTGCACCTTGTATTCCTCAAAATATACCGAACTTACTAAACATAATCCAAAAAAAATAAAAACCAAACCACAGAAAAAATGAAAATTAAACTAACATTTTCTCTATACTTCTTACTATTAATTAATGTACAAGCGCAGAATAAAAGTGAATTTATTATAAAGGATATTAATTTGCTGCCAATGACCAATTTGGACATTATTAACAACAAAAGTGTTTTAATTCAAAATGGCAAAATAGTTCAGATTGATGACTTCAAGAAATTACCTAAGATTAGGAAAATCAAAGTAATACAAGGAAAAGGAAAATATTTAATGCCTGGATTAACCGAAATGCACAGTCATTTACCCGTTGAAAGTAAAGTTGACACCTTGCTAATCGAAAATATTGCTGCAGGGGTTACTCGTTTGCGTATTATGAATACGAAAACTCCTCAATTACAACTAAAAGAGCGATTAAAACACAGTCCAAATACAATTACTCCTAAACTATATTACAGTCATATTATTACACGTGACGTCAAATATAATGAAATACAATTTGACAGTTTGATGGCTGAAATTAAAAAAAATGACATTAATTTCATAAAATTATTCAGCATAGCAAATGAAACGGTTTTTGATAATTTAATGGCTTCTGCGAACAAAAATAATGTGATTGTTTGTGGACATTATCCAAGCGGGATAAAAATCGACAAAGTCCTAAATTCAGGTTTTAAAAGTATCGAACATCTGGCAGGATATGATAAAATAAAAGATGAAAATGAATTAAACAACGCAATCAAACTAACACAGGAAAGAAAGGTTTTTAATTGTCCAACCTTAGATTGGGACTTAATGGCATATGATTTACAATACCCAAACGAATATAAAAACCGACTCACCTATTCAAATTTACCAACTAAATATTTAAAAAAATGGGAAACTCAATATAGCCAAGCAATTGAGAAAGCAGGTTTGGAAAAAGTTTTGCTCAACAAAGAAAAATACCTCCCTACTTTTGCTTACAAACAGGAAATAGTAAGGAAACTACATAAAAATAATTGTTTATTGCTTTTAGGAAGCGATCCTGGAAATAGTTTTCAAATGAATGGTTTTAATATGTTTGAAGAAATGTATAATTGGTCTAAAGCAGCAATCGACAATTTCACAATCCTAAAATCAGCAACAATAACTCCTGCAATATTCTTTAACGAAGATCGCATTTGGGGCACAATCGAAATTGGAAAATCTGCCGACTTGATCGTACTTGAAAAAAATCCGTTAGAAGATATTAAAAATATCACAACAGTTGAAATGACAATAAAAGAGGGCGAAATTTATCTAAAAAAGGAACTTTTGAATAAACTGTAAACTCCGTTGAAAAAGAATTGTGAAAAAGCACAAACAATAAAATAATGGCTAAAAAAAGAAAAACGCTTCCAAAAAATTTTGACGAATTAATTAAAAAGAAAGACATTGAAGCTCTAAAAAAAGTATTCGACACTTGTGAATTAGACGCAAGAGGCGGTTACGGAAAAACAACAGCATTGAGCTTTTGGGGAATCCCAAATGAGCTTGTACACTGGTTAGTACAAAAAGGCGCACATCTCGAAGCTATTGACACTTATAACCGTACTGCACTGCACCAGCACGCTTCGATACGTAGTGGAGATATAGCCCCTTTTTTAGAATTGGGTGCCAATATCAATGTACTCGATTATAATGATAATACACCCTTACACTTTGCAGCCGGCAGTGGTTTTAATGTAGCCGCAGTTAAAAAGCTGATTGAATACGGAGCAGCTACCAATGCTTTAAACAGAGACAAGCAAACGCCATTAGTATATGCTTTAAAACGAGCCAGTAATATCAACCTCATCAATTTGGCAGAAATATCAAAAATACTTCTGAAATCCTCCCTTGAAATAACACAAGAGATGAAAGACACTGTTACACGACGAGGGGAAGATTTTGAATTTCATCGGGAGAATTTCAATAAAGATTCTTTGAATGATACAGATTTTGCATTAAATGAGCTTTACACTATTTTTGATGTTCCGCCAGTAAAAAAACGAATTCTGCACGATGGCATGTCTCCAATTGTTGTAAACGGTGGTACCTGGCAAAAACAATACGAAGAACTTTGGGAGCTATTGGTCCCATCAAAAGGCAGTGCAAAAACGATTCAGGGTGAAGTGGTCCGTATTTCAGGAAAAGTGAGAGACGAAATCTACCGTAATGGAGGCGGAAACTGGAATATTGATTTTAAAAAGATGTTAGATGCACTTTTTACCCACCTATCTTCAAACCATTGTCTGTCTGATCAAGAACTTGAAGAAGCCAATTCAATTATAAAAGATATTCGCAAAAACGGAGACGGAGAGTCTGATGAACTTATTTTTTTATGCGAACTGGCTACTAAATGGGTTCTGGCGAATACAACACCCATTTTACTTGATACACCCAATTATAAAATATAAACAAATTAATAAACAAACTGATGATTGAAATCGATAAAATTGCATTAATAAAAGTCGAAAATGGCCAAATTTTAAGCACTAAATCAAGAGGGAAAAACAAATATTATATTCCGGGCGGAAAAAGAGAAGCTAACGAAACCGATGAACAAACTCTAATTAGGGAAATCCAGGAAGAACTAAGTGTTGAAATCCTACCGGAATCTATCGAATATGTGGGAACTTTCAAAGCGCAGTCTGACGGACATGCAGATGGAATTACCGTAAAAATGACCTGCTACAAGGCAGATTACACCGGAACTCCAAAGGAAAGCAATGAAATAGCCGAAATTAAATGGTTAAATTATAAAGATCTCGACATCATTTCAGAGGTTGATAAAATTATCTTCACACATCTGAAAGAAAACGGATGGATCAATTAAACAAAAATTAAAGATGGGCGAAGAGAATTTTTTGTTTTGCAGTTTCAGAAAACCATAACGGAACCGACAAGGCATCAAAAAAAGCACAAACAATTGACAAACTGCAATATAAACAATTACCATTAATACTATTCGCATATTTAGTAAATTGCAGTACTAAAATTTCAGTACATCAATAACAATTGTAAAATATGGAAACTAAAAAAGCATATATCGCAGGAGGCTGCTTCTGGGGAATGGAAGAACTGTTCAGAACCCGTCCGGGAATTTTAAATACTGAAGTAGGTTACATTGGCGGACAAAACGAAAACCCAACTTACAGGAATCATCCCGGCCATGCCGAGGGAATAGAACTGACCTATGATCCTGAAGTTACAAACTTTAGAGAGATTCTGGACTACTTTTACCGCATTCACAATCCTACTACGATAGACCGTCAGGGCAATGATAGGGGTTCCAGTTATCGTTCTGCCATTTTTTATCAAAACGAAGAGGAAAAGGCCATTGCCAAAGAGGTCATTAATCTTGTAGATATTTCAAAAAAATGGGGAGAAACTGCAGTAACCACTTTAGAACCTTATAGTACTTTTTGGGCTGCCGAACCGGAGCATCAGGACTATCTGCAAAAACACCCAAATGGTTACACCTGTCACTTTGAAAGATTTGAAGAGAGTTTCTTACTCTAAGCACTAACCATCTTTTATCTCCAATAAAGAAGATCATAAAAATTTCAAAACTTTATTGGAGATCGTATTGGATCAAAATAGACTGAAATTAATAAGACCGTAATCAAATGAATACAATAGGTTTTGGAGGAGGCTGTCATTGGTGTACCGAAGCAGTTTTTGATTTTTTTAAAGGAGTAACCAATGTGCGGCAGGGCTGGATAAAGTCTGAAGCACCTGACGATACTTTTTCGGAAGCCGTTCTTGTTGATTTTGATTCCCGTATTATCCCGTTAGAAGTACTCATTGAAGCACACTTAATTACACATTCCAGCACTTCAAATCACAGTATGAGAGAAAAATACCGATCTGCTATTTACTTTTTCAACAACAATGAAGCTGCCCAAATTTCAGAAATACTCCAAAAACTGGATCATAAATTAGACCGAAAACACATTACCAGAATCTTACCTTTTACTGCCTTTAAAAGCAACGAAGAACAATTTCTACACTATTACGAAACCCGAAAAGAAGCTCCGTTCTGCCAAACTACTATTGTTCCAAAACTGAAAAAATTACAAGAGGAGTTTGAAAAACATAAAAAAAGCAGTTAAAATTAAAGTAAAATATTCTTTCGTTTTCCAAAAGAGATATAAATATTCGTAATTTCGGTTTTTCATTAAAATTACAATTACAAAATGGCTTCATTTATTAAAGAAATCTCTTTTCGCTGGTCGGATCTTGACCCAAACTTTCACGTTCGTCACAGTGCTTATTACGATTTTGGCGCACAGCATCGTATTGAAATCCTTGAAGAACTGGGTTTAACTTTAAGAGTAATGCAAACGCAGGGTTTTGGACCTGTTTTGTTTAGAGAAGAATGTATTTTCAGAAAAGAACTAAAACTTTCCGATAAAATATTTATTCATACCAAAACCTCAAAAATGAAAGCCGATGCTTCACGCTGGTCGATCATTCATGAATTCAGAAGAGAAGACAATACGCTTTGTGCTGTCATTACAGTTGACGGGGCCTGGATGGATACTAAACTTCGTAAACTAGCTTCTCCAACACCGGAAATCGCCATCGAAGCATTAAGCATCTTCCCAAAAAGTGATGATTTTGTTGGACTTTAAAGCAAAATTCAATCTGATATAAATTACAAAAATCCAAAAAGCACATTCTGACAAAAGTTGTTTTTTGGATTTTTTTCAAACTTAAAACCTATGATCGACTACTTAAAAGACTTTAGAATAGGGATTTTCATTGCCGTTATAGCGATTACCACTGTAATTCTTGGCGCGATTACCGATAAGGTACTTCGTTATTTTTTGTATCGCAAACAGGCCAATAAAGAATATGATGCTACCGGCTTTAAGTTCCTGAAGCACCTGATCATTACTGTAATTTATATTTTAGGATTTGCCTTTGCGTTAATTCAGATTCCCGAATTTAAAATAATAGGTCACTCCGTTCTGGCAGGAGCCGGAGTAATCTCAATTGTTGCCGGTCTGGCTTCCCAACAAGCCTTAAGCAATATTGTAAGCGGAATATTTCTTGTTGTTTTTAAACCCTTTCGCATCAACGATAAAATTACCATCAACAATTTTGTGGGTACTGTAGAAGATATCAATCTTAGACAAGTGGTCCTGAAAGATGCCGAAAACAACCGGATTATCATTCCAAATTCAGTAATCAGCGCCCAGATTATTGTCAACACCAACATGCACGATAGCAAATGTTGCAAAATCATAGAAATCGGTATTGGTTATCAGTCTGATATTGAAAAAGCCTTAGAAATCATGCAAGACGAAATTGCCAAACATCCGTTTTTTATCGATACCCGAACTGCCGAAAGCAAAAAACAAAACACACCTCTAGTTGTAGCTCGTGTAGTAGCACTGGCAGACTCAAGTGTAACCTTAAAAGCATGGGCATGGGCAAAAAACTCTACAGAGGGCTTTATCCTCTATTGTGATTTGCTCCAAAGCATTAAAAAACGTTTTGATGAAGGCGGTATTGATATTCCTTATCCACAGCAGGTAATAACGCTCAAAAAGTAGTTTTACTCTTCAAATCATTTCATGCCACAATTCAGGACTTCTTTATTGAAACTTGAGTCCAAAATTAACTTTATCAAAAGTAGTACTGCAGGAAACCGCAAAACGTCCCACATTAACCGTTCCGAAAATTCCTTCTTCTCCATGGCCGGAATAAAATCCTCCTGCCGAAAAACGAGCATTCTGATACTTCAGTGCAATATCATTAACCCTGCTGTTTAACTGTCCAAAAACAATAAGGTTGGGAACAATTTCATAACTCGCAAAGACTTTTGGAGCCAGTTTTTTATAATAGCCAAACCCCTCATCACTACCATTATGAATACTGGAAGAATGCAGATTTGCCAGACTTCCTCCAATGAAAGTATTCTCACCAAAATGCCAGGATACACTAAAACCTGTAAAGGTTCCGTCATATCCGCTTCGGGATTCTACATAACCCACAGAGATTGTTGCACGAAACTTATCACACATCTTACCAATATAACCAACGTAGGTTCGGTCTAATTCAGTTTTATTAACACCTGCTCCAAAAATAATATCATCCTGACACATGGTAAGCGCGTACTGAAAATAAGCCGAATACTGATTTTTATTTCCCGCAATGACACTTCTCCCCTTATCCAGATCAATATTTGGCGAAATCACAGTCGAATTTATCACAGCAAAATCAAATGTATTCATTTCCTGCGCAAATACGGGAGAAGCAATTAGAAACAAAAGTAAGACTGTTTTCATAATGTCAAATTTAGGTGCAAAATTCTTTTACTAAATTACTGACAAAATGATACGCTGAAAAAGAAACTCCACAAAGTGATAAAATACTCGTTAAAATACAATATATTAAGAAAAATAGGAGAATTTCACTCTCTTCTATTTATTATTTATTGCATTTTCAATTCCATTTTAAAATCATAAATTGTATTTTTGAATCAATAACACAAATTAACCAAACCAATTATGTTAGTTCCCTTTTTACAAGTTTCCGGAAAAGAAAACAGACACACCTTGCTGCACAACTCAGAGAAAACAAGTAAAAAACACCACAATTATTCTTTTTAATTCACATCATTTAAAATTAAAATATATGTTTACAATAGAACAAATCAAAGAAGCACATGCCAAAGTACAAACCGGTGCTGACTTCCCTAATTATATTCAGGACTTAATCATTTTAGGCGTAAAAGGCTATGATACTTTCGTGCATGACGGACATGTGGAATACTACGGAGTAAACAATTATCATGTAACGGCTGACGAAAAATACGACGAGATAAAAGTAGAATCAGTTCCAAACAAAGAACGTTTTATCGAATTTTTAGTGATGCATCAGGATGGTCAGACCGATTACCTTACTTTTTGCCGTCACGCTGCTCAATGTGGAATAGCCAAATGGAGAGTCGACATTATAGAAATGACCTGTACTTATTTTGACAAAGGCGAAAATGAAATTTTAATCGAAAAAATTCCAGGTTAACCTTTTAATCCTAAAAATAAAACGATCCAAAGAATCCTACTTAATGAAAAATACAATCGCCGTAGTGGGTCTCACACTATTACTATTTGCCTGCAATTCAAAACAACCGGAAGATAAAATAAACACTCCCGCCAATACTAAAAAAGAAAGCACACACAAAAAAACTTCAGAAAATAAGTCTGTTGGTTCTCCAAACTATGAGATCTCAACCTACGACAATCCTGAATTTACATCCCGAATAACAGAGCATAAAAAGGACTTAAAGCAATTTTCAGAAAAAAAGCTCTTTTCAGTTATTCATGATAAATGGATTCAAAAACTAAGCAAAGAGCAACAGTCTTTTTTTAGCGAAAATCCTAACTACGAATTACTTTCTATGGCCAAAGGAAATCTATTTCAGGAAGACAGTAATGATTTTGTTTTTATCGTTTACGATAAAAAGAAGGTGAAAATTTCGATTTTACTCTATAACGGCCTAACTTCTGAATATGCTGAATTATACAAAGACATTAAAGTCAAAAATGGCTTTGCTGACACCGATTCTGATACTAGTTTTTTCAGAACACTTGACTATCAATTTGCAGATGAATTTTTATTTTACAATGAAGACGCTCTTAAAGAACATCCCGATAATTATTTAGAAACCTATGTTGCGGCTAAAATTACTGACCTTTCAAAAGACGACGATTTTGCATTAGACCATGGATCCTTTGCAAAAAACGTTTCGAGAACCAATCTGTCAAATACTCTTTGCCTTGCTACAAGTTCTGTTTATAGCAATTGGGATTGCTTGCGATATGATAAAACAAACCATACTTTTTTAATTTTTTATACACAGGCCTTCGCAGACTAAATATCCCGCTTTTGTATAAGAATTCTAAAAAATAAACTTTTTTAAGATGGCCACTAAACTTTCACCGATCCTAAGCCCTAAAGAATTAGTACAACGCTCTAATTCACCTGAAATTATTCTCATTGACGCCAGAGCCGGAATAAACGCAGAAGAAAATTATCGCAGTGAACATCTTAAAGGAGCACGTTATATCGATTTAAACAAGGACCTAGCAACCGTAGCGACCGATCCTTCAAACGGCGGAAGACATCCCTTACCTTCCATAGAGAAATTTTCTGAGGTACTTTCTAAAGCAGGAATTTCACCTGAAAGTCATGTCGTAGTTTATGATGATAAAAACGGATCAAACGCGGCAGCCCGCTTTTGGTGGATGCTTCGGGCGATAGGACATGAAAAAGTTCAGGTTTTAAATGGCGGCTTACAGGAAGCTGTAAAAGCAGGTTTTCCAGTAAATACTGAAATCGAAACTTTTAAAACGACTGAAAGATATCCTATTTCAAACTGGACTTTAAAAACTGCAGACATTGAAGAAGTCGAAAAAGCCCGAAATAACAACGAAAACATTGTCATTGATGTAAGAGACAAAAATCGATTTGACGGTCTGACAGAACCTCTGGATTTGATTGCAGGACATATTCCGGGTGCGATTAATGTCCCTTTTAGCGAAAATTTAGACGCTAACGGTTCTTTTCAATCTCCTCCATTTTTACAAGAGAAATATTCCCGAATCATTGGCGACAAAGAGCCTGAAAATATAATTGTACATTGTGGCTCAGGAGTCACCGCCTGTCATACTTTGCTGGCCATGGATTATGCCGGAATCCCCATCCCTAAACTATATGTAGGTTCCTGGAGCGAATGGTCGCGCAACGATCGTGAAATGGCTACTAAACCAATTGAATAATCACTTTAGAATACAGAAATGCAGCATTGGGACATACTTTTATCAAATCAGGTCAATAAAAAAGCTTTTATAGACACTATACTTTTAGGGGAAGCCAAAGGAGAATTAGCCCTTTTTAACACTCAAAAAGGTATTTTGTTCTCAGACATCGCTATCGAGAAATTCATCGAAAAAGAATACCAATACGATACTGTTGAAGCAGCTCCTGAATCGCACAGACAACTAAGAACTTTTTCTTCGGGCGAACGAAAGAAAGAGTTTCTGAAATATTGCATCAAGCAAAATCCCGATTTTATCATTTTTGATAATCCCTTCGATCATTTAGATCTGGCCTCACGTGCTGCTTTAGCAAAATCTCTGGAAAAATTAACCGATGACATTGCAATCATTCAATTGGTCAATCGCGTAGCAGATGTACTTGATTTTGTTCCGAATAAAGCATCAATTAAAGACAATTCCTTTAAACTGCATCCGATTTCAAAAAACGAAAAACATTTTAAAACTTTAAACACGGCAGCAATTCCCAAAGCGATTGAACCGCACTCTTTTCACGAAAGTGTTTTAATCAAAATGGATAAAGTCTCTGTAAGTTACGAGGAAAGAAAAATTGTCGATAACATCTCATGGACAATTAAACAAGGGGAATTCTGGCAACTGGTTGGTCCGAACGGTTCCGGAAAGAGCACCCTCTTGTCTCTAATCACAGGCGATAATCCAAAGGGATTCGGTCAGGATTTGCATCTATTTGGAAGAAAAAAAGGAAGCGGCGAAAGTGTTTGGGACATTAAAAAGCAAATTGGAATTTTCGCAACTTCTATGACTGACCTGTTTCAAAAGGGACATACTCTGGAAGAAATGATTCTTTCCGGTTTTTTTGATTCCATCGGATTGTATATCGAACCCACTACTTTACAAAAACAAACGGTAACACAGTGGCTCGAAGTAATTGAAATGAGCCACTTACGAAAAAAACGCTTCATTGACCTTTCTATAGGACAGCAAAGAGTCGCTTTAATTGTCAGAGCCGTTCTAAAACATCCTCCGTTATTGATTCTTGACGAACCTGTCGAAGGTCTTGACGATGAAAATGTTGACTTGGTCATTCAATTGATCAACACCATCAAACAAGAAACAAATGTGAGTATCCTATACGTTTCACATCGTATAGAAAATGGCCTCGCTCCTACTTCGGTATTTGAACTTTTGCCAACTCCAACCGGATCTATCGGTAAAATCAAATACCATTCAGAGTTAAATTAAAAACAAAAATGAAAATTAAACATCTTACTTTTCTAGCATCTACAATGCTACTGATTTCCTGTTCAGGTACTATTTCGACTGCGAAAAAAGAATATCAAATCACAAAAACTGCCGCGTTAAAATCCGCTTGGAATTTTAATCCCAATGAATGGAGACTCCAAAACGATACCTTAACCGGAAACGGAGGGCCAATGCATTGGGGTGTGATCGAATCAAAAAAGAAGCTTCCAAAAAATTACGAAATCGACTTTAAAGTAAACATCGTCAAAGAATCTTTGTTTGAAGTCATGCTTCATATCGATCAGGAAAACTACATTCGAACCTACTTATACACGATCGATCAGAATATCGTGATTGGAAGAGGCGCCTACAATAAAAACAGTGATGAATACTCGAAACGTGGCGGACCAACCCTGTTTAAAAAACCAATGCAACTGGAAAACAACAAATGGTATGCGGTAAAAATCAGAGTTTCAAACAATCAGTTGTACTTTACTGTCAACAATCAAACGTTCTTAGAATGTTCCATTGAAAAAAGTAATTTAAACCAACAAGGAAAGTTGGGGTTCATAACCAACGGACACGCAAAAATAAGCCAGTTAACCATTAGAACAATTCCATAAAAAAAGCTCCATCAGGAGCTTTTTTTCTATAGTAAATTATCTAATTTTCTAATGGACCAATTATCCAATTAATTTTCTTCTTCATCTACATTGTGCGTTTTCACGTAATTACGCCATTTCTCAATACAATCCTGAAAGTCCTGAGGCAGTTCCGTATCAAAACGCATCATTTCACCTGTATTTGGATGTACAAAACCAAGTGTTTTAGCATGCAGCGCCTGACGTGGTAATGCTTTAAAACAGTTTTCGATAAACTGTTTGTACTTGGTAAACGTGGTTCCTTTTAAAATCAAATGACCTCCGTAACGTTCGTCATTAAACAACGGATGCCCGATATGTTTCATATGAGCACGAATCTGGTGTGTTCTTCCGGTTTCCAGTTTACAGGAAATCAAAGTCACATAACCAAAACGTTCCAATACTTTATAATGTGTAATAGCAGGTTTTCCTATTTCAGGATCTGCAAAAACAGCCATTTGCATGCGGTCTTTTAAATGTCTGGCAAGGTTTCCTTCTATCGTTCCCGATTCTTCGGCTACATTCCCCCAAACCAGCGCAATATACTCGCGTTCTGAGGTTTTGGCTTCAAATTGTTTGGCCAAATGTGTCATTGCCGCTTCAGTTTTTGCCACTACCAAAAGTCCGGACGTATCCTTATCAATTCGGTGTACCAAGCCCGGACGTTCACTGCTGTTCATTGGCAAATTATCAAAATGATGCGCCAGTGCATTCACCAGTGTTCCGGTATAGTTTCCGTGCCCCGGATGTACCACCATTCCAGGCTCTTTGTTGATTAACAACAAAGCATCGTCTTCATATACAATATTCAACGGAATATCTTCCGGTAAAATATGGTTTTCAAAAGGAGGATGCGACAACATCACGGTCACCACATCAAACGGTTTTACTTTATAATTTGATTTAACCGGAATATCATTTACAAAAATGTTTCCTTCAGTAGCAGCGTTCTGAATTTTATTTCGCGTCGCATTCTGAATCAAATTCATTAAATATTTGTCAATACGCAAAAGCGCCTGACCTTTAGGGACTTCAAATCTGAAGTGTTCGAATAATTCGTCTTCCAGATCTAAATTTTCAGTATTATTGCTCATCATTAGTTTTTTCAGTAGTTGGCGCAGCTACACTGTCTACAGCCTGCCCTTCATCTTCATAAGTTGCTTTTCCGTCTCCTAAAACCAAGTCAATTTTAGAAGCTTTCAGCACACGATCTCCTACTTTTAAGTTTCTTCCTTTATAACGCATCTCCAAAACCATATCTTTTCCTAAGTTTGGAATATAAGTAATCGTTCCTGCTTCAAGCCCTAAAGCTTTTAGCGTTGGAACCGCCTCACGATAGGTTTTCTCAATTAAATCAGGTACTTTAACAGAGGAAAATCCTGATGCATTAATTTTAATATATATTTTTCTTCCCACTTTTACTTTTGTTCCCGGCAGAGGATCCTGCTCAACAACACTGTATTTTGGGAATTCACTTCGGTAATCAACGCTGTCCAAAAGTACATAATCCAGATCCAGTTCATCCAGTTTTGACTCTACCTGCTCCTCCGTTAGTTTGGATAAATTCGGAACAGTAATTTCATTACCATGATCAGTGGTAAAAGTCAACCAATGCATAAACAGATAACCCAAAACGGCAATTATAGCTGCCGCACTTAATACTTGCACAAAAAATACCCGGCTCGTTAAATACTTACGTAAACTCATAAATTTATTTTTATTAGTCGCAAAGATAAAGCTATTTCGTTTCAAAAAAAATGATAATTTTGTTTTAGACAAGAAAGTCGTTTGATTGCCATTCTTATGGAAAATAAAGCGCTTTGCAATTTTAATTTTTAGAAGCTCTCTCCTGCTGTCCGCTGTATCTTTTGCGTCCGCTATCGCGTACACAAAAGGATGCCGCTCCCATCAGGGCTAGGGATTTAGGTTTTATAAGAACCTTTCCGGTGTTACTTATTCATCTCGAAAGATAGAGAGTACCTGCCGCTACTGTCAAACTAAGCGGATTCGAAGTTCTGCAAAGTGGCTTCAACTCCGCTCAGTCAGACAAACGATTAAAACAAGTAGTGCAATTCGCAGCAAAAACCTGAAACCTGAAACTTGAAACAAATAAACGATTAAACAAATAAACAGTTAAACATACTTAGAAGAAGTCGAAGTTCTGCAAAGTGGCTTCGACTCCGCTTAGCCAAACAAACAAACAAACAAACAAACAAACGAACAAAGTAATTCGTGAAAATTAGTGCAATTCGTGGCAAAAAAACGATTAAACGATTAAACAAATAAACAGTTAAACATATAAAAAATGAAAAACATAGCCATTATCATGGGCGGATATTCAAGCGAATATAAAATTTCGTTAATCAGCGGAAACGTGGTACATCAATATCTTGACAAAACAAAATACAACGGATTCCGTATTCATATTTTCAAAGAAAAATGGGTTTATGTAGACGAAAACAACGCCGAATTTACCATTGATAAAAACGATTTTTCAGTAACCGTAAACGATCAAAAAATTACTTTCGATTGTGTTTTCAATGCCATTCACGGAACTCCGGGCGAAGACGGTTTAATGCAGGCTTATTTTGAGTTATTAGGGATTCCGCAATCTTCCTGCGACTACTATCAGGCAGCATTAACCTTCAACAAACGTGATTTATTATCGGTTTTAAAACCATACGGAATCAAAACGGCGATTTCGTATTACCTAAATAAAGGCGATGTAATCCATACGGCCGAAATCGTTAAGAAAGTAGGTTTACCATGTTTTGTTAAACCAAACAAAGCAGGTTCCAGCTTCGGAATTTCAAAAGTAAAAACAGAAGCCGAACTTCCAATTGCAATCGAAGTAGCATACAAAGAAGACAACGAAATCATCATCGAAAGTTTCCTTGACGGAACCGAAGTTTCAGTAGGAGTAATCAATTATCAGGGAGAAATTAAAGTTTTACCTATTACCGAAATTGTATCTGATAATGACTTCTTCGATTATGAGGCTAAATATGAAGGGAAATCACAGGAAATTACTCCTGCACGAATTTCTGACGAATTAACTCAAAAAGTAAGCGAAACAGCAAAACGTGCTTACGAAGTCTTAAAAATGAAAGGTTTCTCCAGAAGCGAATTCATTATTGTAGACAACGAACCTTATATGCTCGAAATGAATACCATTCCGGGTTTAACCACCGAAAGTTTGATTCCACAGCAAGCTCACGCAGCAGGAATTTCACTGGAAGATTTATTTACTAATGCGATTGAGTTAGCTTTGTAAAAGATGCTAAGAAACTGAGGTGCTAAGATTCTAAGATTTTAGCACCTTATTTTCTCAAAAAAAACTTAGTACCTTAGCGACTCAGAACCTTAGAACCTCTAAAAAATGCGAAAAGCCCTATTCCCCGGATCATTTGACCCTATTACACTGGGACACGAAGACATCATCAAAAGAGGAATTCCTTTATTTGATGAAATCGTTATTGCCATTGGTGTCAACGCCGAAAAAAAATACATGTTTTCACTCGAAGAAAGAAAACGCTTTATAGAAGAAACTTTTAAAGATGAACCCAAAGTTTCAGTGATCACTTATGAAGGATTAACCATTGATCTGGCTAAAAAACTTAAAGCTAATTTCATCCTGAGAGGCTTACGCAATCCTGCCGATTTTGAATTCGAAAAGGCCATTGCACACACCAACAGAAAACTATCTAAAATAGAAACCGTATTTCTATTAACAGCAGCAAGTACTTCATTTATTAGTTCAAGCATTGTTCGTGATGTATTACGTCATGGCGGAGAATATGAAATGCTGGTTCCGGATGCGGTTAGGGTGAAGAAGTAAAATCTTTGTTCTTTCTATTTTTACCTATATTTGTAAGAAATGAAGAAAAACCTCTACATAATCGCAGGTTGTAATGGAGCTGGCAAAACCACTACTTCTTTTACAATTTTACCGGATATCCTGAATTGCAAAGAATTTGTAAATGCAGATGAAATCGCTAAAGGACTCTCTCCTTTTCAACCTGAAAAGGTCTCATTTGAAGCTGGAAGAATAATGCTAAATAGAATAAATGATCTCTTAATCATTAAAGAAAATTTTGCCTTTGAAACTACTTTAGCAACTAAAAGTTACAAATCAAAAATAATTGATGCCCAAAAGAATAATTATATCGTAACTCTCCTTTTTTTCTGGCTACAAAATGTAGATCTAGCAATTGAAAGGGTAAGAACAAGAGTTTTAGAAGGTGGCCACAATATTGAAACCGAAACTATTCGGCGAAGATATCAAAATGGAATAAAAAACTTATTTGAAATTTATCTTCCAATAGTTGATGAAGTAATGATTTTTGATAATTCAGTCGGAAAACCCGAACTTATAGCTGAAAAAAATCTGGAATCTGAAATAGATATTCTAAACAAAATTAAATTCAATAAACTAAAACAACACTATCATGAAAGCCTATAAAAGAACAGTAAATCAAACCAAAATTTTAGAAGGGATGGATAAAGTTTATGATAAATTGATTGAATTCAAAAAAAAGATGAATAGCGAAATAATCATTTTGAAGGACAATAAAATAGTTCGAGTTAAACCCTAAATTTATAAAGTAATATTCATGACTAAGAAACAATGACACATAAAAGTCAAATACATAAACTTGCAAGCGAATACAATTAAAAGTAATTTCGCCTTTTTAAAACAAACAATAAATAATGAGTATCGAAAGAGAATTAAATAAACGCAGCGGATCTAAATGTGAACTTTGTGGAGCAGAGGAAAACCTAAAAGTATATCAGGTATTACCAACTCAAAAAGGCGGAATTGAGGAAGCTATATTTGCCTGCAATACCTGTATCGACCAAATCGAAAATCCGGATAATGTTGATTTAAACCACTGGAGATGTCTTAATGACAGTATGTGGAATGAAAACGTTGCTGTACAAGTTGTAGCCTGGAGAATGTTAAGCCGTATGCGTGCCGCAGGTTGGCCACAAGAATTACTGGATATGATGTATTTAGACGAGGATACTTTGGCATGGGCTAGCGCCACTGGCGAAGGCGAAGACGACGAAAATAAAATCGTTCATCGTGACAGTAACGGTGTTATTTTAGAACACGGAGATTCTGTAGTTCTAATTAAAGATCTTAAAGTAAAAGGATCGAGCATGGTAGCCAAACAAGGGACTGCCGTACGTAACATCCGTTTAGACCATGAAAACGCCGAATACATAGAAGGAAAAGTTGACGGTCAGCAAATCGTGATTATTACCCAATACGTGAAGAAAATATAGTTTTTTTTGAGGTGCTAAGCTGCTAAGGTACTGAGGTGCTAAGTTTTTATAGCTTTTACTCTCAAAACCACAACCTGAAACCTGAAACATGAAACTTGAAACCTGAAACAAATATAATTTTAGGAACAAAGGTTCAAAGTTACAAAGGGACAAAGGTTTCTTTTTGAGGTACTAAGGTTCTAAGATGCTGAGTTGCTAAGTTTTTTTGCTTTTACTCTCAAAACCACAACCTGAAACCTGAAACTTGAAACTTGAAACTTGAAACAAATATAATTTTAGGAACAAAGGTTCAAAGTTACAAAGGGACAAAGGTTTCTTTTTGAGGTACTAAGGTTCTAAG
>NZ_CAGKLC010000068.1:20547-28415 GCF_903469665.1 Flavobacterium sp. UGB4466
CTAAGATGCTGAGTTGCTAAGTTTTTTTGCTTTTACTCTCAAAACCACAACCTGAAACCTGAAACTTGAAACAAATATGATTTTATTTTAGGAACAAAGGTTCAAAGCTGCAAAGGGACAAAGGTTTCTTTTTGAGGTACTAAGGTTCTAAGATGCTGAGGTGCTAAGTTTTTTTGCTTTTACTCTCAAAACCACAACCTGAAACCTGAAACTTGAAACCTGAAACAAAAAAAACCTGAAACTTAAAACAACAAAAAAAGGCTATTCAAAATCTGAATAGCCTTTTTTAGTGATTTACAATTAAACCTATTTTTGGAATAATTTATTGATCTGATCTTTTACAAATGGCTCAGAAACACTGCTTGTTGCAGAAGCAGCCTCTTTTGAAGAAACCATGAACTGAACCGTAGCTTTTTCCGGAACAACACTTCCTGTGTAGTGCAACCAGATATAGTTATTCGGTAATTCTAATTTGATATCATACAAAGGGCTTGCCGTGAAACCATTCATGATAATGTTGTAAAGACTCGCGTAATCATTGTTAACATTCTTAAATGTAAATTTTCTTAGACTTGATGATTCATCATCGTTTTGAATACTGGTATAATACACAGTATACTCATCTCCAATTTTCTGAATGTAATTGTTATTTACTTTTCCTAATTTTTCAACCGGTACAGTTTCAATAACTTTAATTTGTGCAAAAGACACAACACTAAACAACAAAATAGCAATCGTAATAATTCTTTTCATAATTAATTTGGGGTTTATTATTTACGGGCACAAGAAACGCAGAAAATATGATAAATTAAAGTCTTCGTCCTTATTTTTTATCACCCAATAATCTCCCTTAACAAGACATCTTTAAAGAACAATAAAAACACAAAAAAAACCACTGAAAAACAACTAATTAAAAATAAAAACACCTCAAAAAACAGGATTAAAAACATGTAAAATCCCTATTGATTTACGATAATTTCAGACTCAAAAATTTATTTAAATGTTGAACTCTTACAAAGATTGCCCTTAAAAAACATCCGCCAAAAAAGATAGAGCCGGAAAGATTACCTCTCCTCTTCTTTCTTGACCACTTTGCGGGCAACTTCAATTTTGAATTTCTTGCCCTTCATTTTTTCGTCTTTAATATTTTTTAGCAGATCTTTTACCTTATTGTATTTAACAGCCGCAAACGATACAAAATCCTTTACTTCAATAAGACCTAAATCTTCTTTTTCAAGTTTTCCTTTTTGAGAAAAGAAACCAACAATATCTATTTTATTCAATTTGGTTTTCTTTCCGCCACTAATATAAATGGTTTGAAATTGAGGTGGTTTTGGCAAAACTGTAGTGCTGGCAACCTCTAAAACCTCCATCCCGTAATCAATATAATCCAGTTGTTTTTCACTTTCGTGAACAATAATATAAGCTGTTCCTGAAGCCTGCATACGTGCCGTACGACCATTTCGGTGCGTGAATTCATCTTCTTTTAAAGGCAGATGATAATGAATGACGTGTTTCATTTCCGGAATATCCAATCCACGTGCGGCCAAATCGGTAGTAATCAGATAACTCATACTCCCGTTTCTAAATTGAATCAGTGCACGCTCACGCTCCTCCTGATCCATTCCGCCATGATAATATGTCGCATAAATCCCTTTTTCGTTTAAAGTATCACTAATGCGTTCTGCCGCATCACGATGATTACAGAAAATAATAGCGGACTGTGATTTCAGTGAACAGATCAAATTAAACAAACTGTCCAGTTTATCCTTAGCGGGTGAAACCACCATTTTCATCGAAAGATTCGTCTTTTCCTCCTCTTCCGGAATAAAATCCAAAACAGTTGGATTGACGACCCTGGTATATCTTGGAATCTCAATATCTGAAGTCGCTGAAACCAAAACACGTTTGTTCAATTTCGTTAACTTTCCAATAATATATGACATTTGCTCATGAAAACCAAGCTGCAAAGACTTATCAAACTCGTCCAAAACCAAAGTCTGAATTTTATCGGTGCGGAAAGTATCGCGGTCAATATGATCGGCAATTCTACCCGGAGTTCCAATCAAAACTGCCGGAGGATTGCTTAAATTTTTAATCTCAGTATCAATAGAGTGTCCTCCATAGCAAATATTTACCTTATAAGAAGTCCCCATTTTCTTCCAAACCT
Source organism: Flavobacterium sp. UGB4466 (assembly GCF_903469665.1). Lineage (GTDB taxonomy): Bacteria > Bacteroidota > Bacteroidia > Flavobacteriales > Flavobacteriaceae > Flavobacterium > Flavobacterium lipolyticum. Next base: position 22,718 of record NZ_CAGKLC010000068.1, read on the forward strand.
GCTCAATCTGCAAACCTAATTCACGAGAAGGCACTAAAATTAAACATTGAACCGAAAGAATTTCAGGCTGTAACAACTCTAAAATAGGCAGTAAAAAAGCTAGTGTTTTTCCTGATCCTGTTGGAGAAAGCAGTAAAACATTATTATCGTTTAAAATAGCATCCTGCGCTACCTCTTGCATTTCATTTAGACTCTCAATTCCTAAATTCGAAAGTATATTGTTGGAATGGTGTTTTTTATTCATTTTGCAAAAGTAGTCAAAATACTTTTTTGTTTGAGGTTTTGTTTGTTTCGGGTTTCAGATCTTAACTATTTGACAATTCAACCGCAAAGTACGCTAAGTCTTTTTTTAATTTAGAAAGCGTTGACAAGCGCAAGGAACGCAAAGCTTTGCGTTCCTTGCGCTTGTATAAAACCATGCTTTACAAAACTTAGCGTACTTTGCGGTTAAAAAAATCAATACATTACTGTTCTATTTCCTTTAAGATCAACTTAAACTCTTCAATTTCAGTTGCGGTTAATGGTTTTAACGGGCTTCTTAAAAAACCACCCTCTATTCCCTGAATTTCCAAACCTGCCTTGATCGCTCGTGGCAAACCTTTGTTAACGATAAACTTCAAAAGATTCAATTGTTTGTAAAATACTTTTTGCGCAGTCTCTAAATCATTGTTCTCAATCGCATGATACAAATCCAGATTCAATTTCGGAATTAAATTGGGCGCAGCCGTACACCACCCCATAGCTCCTGCAGAAAATGCAGCCAGTGCCAATGGATTTGAACCGTTAAAAAAAGCAACATCATCGCCCAATTCCCGCTTTAAATAATGCATTCTCTGAACATCTCCCGTGCTTTCTTTTATCAGGGTTACATTAGCAATCTCAAGAAGTCTTTTTAATAAAGTTGGCGACATATCTACTCCCCCGGTTGCAGGATTATTGTAAGCCATTATCGGAATCGAAATTTGCTTCGCTACTACATCAAAATGCTGAACAATCTCGTCATCTGTAAGCTTCCAGTAACTCATCGGGATAATCATTACGGCAGCGGCACCTGCTTTTTCGGCAAACTTAGCGTGATAAATGGTTTTCTCAGTAGTCAGGTTTGAAACGCCAACCAAAACCGGAACTCTGCCCCTGACCTGTTCGATTGTTGCCACAGTAATAGCTTCTTTTTCCTCATCTGACAAATAAGGCATAACTCCGGTGCTTCCAAGCGGGGCAACAGCGTGACAACCCGAAACAATTAAACGTTCCAGTAATTTTTTATATAAAGCGATATCTACTTTTTCATTTTTATCGAATGGAGTAATCGGATAAGCAATAATGCCCTTGAATAGATTGTTTTTCATGTTTTTCAATTGTTTTAAATTAAAGATCCCTGCCTTCTTCTTCTCTTAATGCCACACCTAAATTCTGAAGCTGCGGTGCATTCTCGCAAGCAATATATTTCGCCGATGCTTCGCTGCTTAGATTTTGATGCCTGTGCCACGCCCAACTCGGAATGTAAACAGCATCGCCTGCTTTCCACTCTACTTTTATATCCTCAATCTCAGTATACCCATGCCCTTCAATTACATAAATAACGGTTTCATACGTATGACGATGTTTGTTTGTCAATTGATCCGGTAATAAACCGCCAATTGTCATACTCACGTTTTTACTTGGAAGATCCACGAAGAAAACCGGGTGTTTTCGCTCGGTAGAAAATTGGTTGTGAACTCCGGCTTGCTCTACGTTTTTGTGAATTAATTTTTCAGGCATCACAAAAGTGGGTCTGGCAAAAGTTTCGTGAAAATCTTTTGAAGAAAATTGTTTTTTAGTTTCCATAACTTTAATAATTATTGTGTTTTGCATTATTGCTCCACAAAATTATCTTAACTTTGGACTACTCAACTGATACAGTTTTAACATAAACAAATAGTCCAGATGTTACGACCTTGGCAATTAGAAATTCAACTCAACGCAAATGATGCAAAAGCCATTTATCTGCAAATCGCTGATGCAATCATCGAAGCCATTCAAACCGGAATGCTCAACAGCGGGAATGCACTGCCCGGCAGCCGACAGCTTGCTGGCTTGCTCAAAGTGAACCGAAATACTGTTATTGAAGCTTTAGACGTCTTAATCGCCGAAGGCTGGCTCATTACATTGGAAAGGAAAGGAACTTTCGTAGCCGATATTCTGCCATTGGCTTCCAAAAGTATCGATCAAAAACAAAAAACAAACTATACCGAAGAAGAAAAACAGCCTCTTATCATTTTTGATGATGGAATCCCCGATAGTCGAATTGCACCAATGAACGAACTCGCCAGAGCTTACCGACAGATTTTTAACCGAAAATCGCGTTGGCAGATCATGGGATACAGTACCGAGTACGGAAATCTGGAATTTCGAAAAGCAATTGTGCAAATGCTCAATTTTAAAAGGGGAATGAATGTCACTCCGGATCAAATTTGCATCACACGTGGAAGCCAGATGGCAATGTACCTAACCTCCACCTGTTTACTATCAAAAGACGATTACGTAATGGTCGAAAACCCGGGGTATCAGGCCGCTTGGGAAACATTTCAAAGCAGTGGAGCTAAATTACTGCCAATAAATGTCGACAAAGACGGCTTGCTGACTGATGAGGTCGAAGCTTATCTGAAAAAATTCAACAACATAAAAGCCATATACGTAACACCGCATCATCAATTTCCAACTACGGTTACCCTGAGTCTCAAACGAAGATTAAAACTCATCGAATTGTCCAATCAATACGGCTTTACCATTATCGAAGACGATTACGATCATGAATTTCATTTCGGACAAAGACCTATTCTTCCTATTTCAAGTTACATCAATGCCAAAAACACGGTTTATATTGGCACTCTAAGCAAAATTGTTGCACCCGCCTTACGAATCGGATATTTGGTAAGTGATCGCGAAACCATTTTAAAAGTGGGTAAACACCGAAAAATAATTGATGTACAAGGTGATAACATTATGGAAGAAGCCGTTTTACAGCTCATAAACGAAGGAGAGATTAAAAGACATCTTAAACGAACAACCCTTATTTACAAAGCAAAACGCGACTATTTTGAAACGATTTGCAACAAATACCTCAAAGACAAAACCACTTTTACCAAACCCGAAGGAGGCCTGGCATTTTGGATAATTCCTAACTCGCCAGTTAATATTTCTCAAATTGCGGACAAACTGCTGTTAAAAGGAATCAAAATAATAACACCAGAGAAATTCAGTTTTAACCAGCCTGTGCAAGGATTTAGGCTTGGTTATGCCTCCTTAACCGAAAAACAAATCGAAGACGGCATAATCGAACTTGCGAAATATTTGTAATTATTAAATTTAACCGCAAAGTGCGCAAAGATTTAAGCAAAGTGCGCAAAGTTATGTACACAAAGCTTTGCGAACTTTGCGTTTATCAACACAATCCGATACAAAAAACTTTGCGCACTTTGCGGTAAAAATCAACGCAAAGCACAATCACACATCAAACTTGAAACCTGAAACAAACCAAAACTTGAAACTAAATTTAGCTATATTTGATTCTTGCTAACAAAACCAAAACCATGAAACTTTTTACATTTCTCTTTTCACTTTTCACCCTAACCCTTTTCGCTCAAAACAATAAAAAATACGAGACTTTCTTTGAAAAAGGAAATGGAAATCAGTCCGCTTCGTATCAAGAAACGATTCACTATTACAAACTTTTAGCAAGTGATTTTGCGACAATTCAAATTAAAGAAATGGGACTAACCGACTCCGGTGAGCCATTGCACATGATTACTTACAATCCTGAAAAAGAATTTGACTTTGAGAAAATTCAAAAGAACAAAGCGGTACTTTTTATCAATAATGGTATTCATGCCGGAGAACCTGATGGAATCGATGCCACCATGCAATTCTACAGAGATCTGGCAACAGGAAAGATAAAAGCCCCGAAAAATACCGTTTTGGTTACGATTCCGGTTTATAATATTGGCGGCGCTTTGAACCGAAATTCGACCACAAGAGCCAATCAGGATGGTCCGGAAATTTATGGTTTCAGAGGAAATGCCCGCAACTACGACCTCAATCGTGATTTAATGAAATCAGATACGCGAAACACCAAAAGCTTTGTTGAGATTTTTCAGAAAATAAACCCGGACGTTTTTATTGACAATCACGTGAGCAACGGTTCTGATTATCAATACAAATTAACCTATATCATGACACAGCACAACAAACTGGGAACCGTATTGGGTGATTTTATGAATAGCGAAATGATGCCGGCTCTAGTTAAAGATCTACAACAAAAGAAAGTTGAAACAACACCATACGTAGATTCATTTAAAGATACTCCCGACAAAGGTTTTGGTCAATTTGTGGATAGTCCACGATACACAACGGGTTATACTTCACTATTCAACACCATTGGTTTTGTGGTTGAAACGCACATGCTAAAAAAATATGCCGAACGTGTAAAAATGACTTACGAATACACCAAATCTACTTTAGACTACACCGATTCCAATTACCTAAAGATCAAGGAACTTCGAGTAAAAAATCTGGAACAATATCAAGCTAAGAAAAACTATACTCTAAAATGGGAGCTGGACAGTACAAAAGCCACTACCTTTTCGTTCTTGGGTTATGAAGCAGCTTACAAAAAAAGCGAGGCTACAACCGGAAATCGCTTGTACTACGATCGAAGCAAACCGTATAAAAAAGACGTCCGTTATATCAAAGAATTCAAATCAGTAAAAGAGGTTGTTATACCTTCTGCTTATATCATTCCGCGTGGTTACTGGAACATTATTGACCTTTTAAAGAACAATAATATCTCGTTTTCCAAACTTAAAAACGACACCATCATTGAAATAGAAAGCTACAAAATTGCCGATTTTAAAACCGTTCCGTCTGCCTACGAAGGTCACTATTTACACCGAAATACAACGGTAACTTCTAAAATTGTTAAAATGGCTTTCGCCAAAGGAGATTACATCATTCCAACCAATCAAAAAGGTGTAAAATATATCCTGGAAGCCTTTGAACCAGAAGGCGTTGATTCGTTTTTCAACTGGAATTTCTTCGATACTATTTTACAACAAAAAGAACACTATTCCAATTATATTTTTGAAGATACTGCTGCCAAACTCCTAAAAGAAAACCCAACTTTAAAAGCAGAACTGGAAAACAAAAAACAGACTGATCCTGAATTTGCTAAAAATCCGGAGGCGCAATTGGATTGGATTTATAAACATTCAGCTTATTATGAAAAGGCGCATTTGCAGTATCCTGTTTATAGGATTTTATAGATTTTTTTGTCTTTTATGGTTTTCTGTAAAATATCACAATAATAATCTTATAAATTTGAAAAAATTATTAGTTTATATAAAAAGTAATTTAAATCAAATGAGAAAAGAAGAATTTTTAAACACATTAGCTCAAAAAGGATACGATATAGGATTTGGTGCGAAAAAAAACTTTTCATCTTATGATATTATTAACAAACTCCCTAGCTGGATAGGTTTTATATCACTAGCAGTTGGGATAGTTCAAATTGCATATGAAAATATTCCTTTGAATAAAGAACTTTCAATCTTACTAATTTTTGCTGGTATTGCTATAATATATTTAGAAGCATTCAAGAGTAAAACAAGTGAATTCGAGACTGAAGGCATTAGACTAACAAGATCATTTAATTCTATAAGAG
>NZ_CAGKLC010000069.1 GCF_903469665.1 Flavobacterium sp. UGB4466
TTTTACAGGTGCGCAAAAATACCAAAATTGATTGTTCTTTTGATGAAAAAAAATAAATTCCAAAAATGAAACTTTAAATTTTAAATCTTCGGTACTTTTAGATGTAAAAATTAGATTGGAAATTCAAAAGTATTACAAGAACTTAATCGTAATAACATCTCTGTAATTTAATCCTAAAAGGCTATTCGCTGAACCCACTTTAGAAGGATTGCTTCTAAAAATGGCGATTTCAAGGAATCCGGCTTCGTTAAAAATAGCCAGTTTCTCTCCTTCGTAAGTTTTTATGGGGTATTTATCAGAGCTGGCAATGGCAGAGTAATTGGGTAAAATGGCTTTGATACTTTTGGGTTTCATAACAATTTCATAGGCCCGACCTTTTGCAACTTCTGTAAACTGCCTTTTTGAAATGTTGGTTACCACGTTCCCGAAATGATCAATGTAAATCACGTATCCTTTTATAGAGTTGTTGTCGCCGGCAACTACGGGCTGTAACTCTGTAATTTGCTTGATTTCTTTAATTTCTTTGCCAATAACATTAAGTAAGCCCCCTTTGGAAATGTGACAGGCGACCTTAATAAAAATATCCAAATCGCTAAATTCGCTCGGAAAGCGGTCGTGTATGTTGATGGCAACAATTTTTTGCGGAACAATTTTCTGCGTAAGCATACTCAGAATACCATTATCGGCACAAATAAAGTAATGATCGTTCCATTGCATGGCAATATGCTGATTTTCTTTATTACGTTCGATATCTACTCCAATTAAGTGAACGGTTCCTTTTGGGAAACTCAAATACGAAGCGCCAATAACGTAACTTGCTTCGGCTGTGTTAAATGGGTCAATGTCATGCGAAATGTCAACAAGTGTAACCTCTGGATACTCAGATAATATTTTACCCTTTAGCGAACCAACAAAGTGGTCTTTTAAGCCGTAATCGGTAGTGAGGGTAATTATTGACATAATTTTGTTTATAACTATTGGTAGTATTTAAATCTAATTTTCATTAAATTTGAGAAATGCAAAGCTAGTAATAGTAATTGCAAAAAGGAAGAAATGAAAAGACAAATTGCAATTATTGGCCTGAGTTTTCAGTCTCGGTCACGCCAGCCGAAAACTCCAGCCGAGACTGCGACGAAAAAAAGACCCGACAACTACTGATTTATAAAAACTGATTTATTTTTAATTTAAAACTATCTCATTTGAACGAAAGAATTATTGAGCTCATAGACATCGCTCCAAAAGACTTTTGGGGTGCTCAGGATACGCATCTTGAAATCATTAAAAAGTATTACCCAAAGCTTAAAATAGTAGCGAGAGGGACCACTTTGAAGGCATTTGGCGAGAAAGAAGTTTTAGATGAATTCGAAAAAAGATTCCAGAGGCTTATGCTTCATTTTACCCGATACAATAACATTGACGATAATGTGATCGAACGGGTAATTATGAGCGATGGACAAGATGAAAAAAAAGCATACGATCATGACAAAATATTAGTTCATGGTGTTGGCGGTAAAATCATTAAAGCCATGACGCCTAACCAGCAGTTATTGGTAGATACCATCAAAAAAAATGATATGGTATTTGCCGTTGGACCTGCCGGAACCGGAAAAACGTACACAGGTGTTGCAATGGCGGTAAAAGCACTTAAAGACAAAGAGGTAAAAAGGATCATATTGACACGACCGGCGGTAGAAGCAGGGGAAAACCTGGGATTTTTACCCGGCGATATGAAAGAAAAATTGGATCCTTATATGCAGCCTCTTTATGATGCGTTGCGCGACATGCTTCCCAACGAAAAACTCGAAGACTACATTTTGAAAGGAATTATTCAGATTGCGCCATTAGCCTTTATGCGTGGGCGTACACTTGATAATGCTTTTGTAATTCTGGATGAGGCACAGAACACGACACATTCACAAATGAAAATGTTCCTGACCCGTATGGGAAAAAATGCCAAATTTATGATTACAGGTGATCCCGGACAGGTCGATTTGCCACGCAGAACTATTTCCGGTCTGAAGGAAGCGCTTTTGGTACTGAAAGACATTGAAGGTATCGGAATTATTTATCTCGATGATAAAGATATCGTACGTCACCGATTAGTCAAAAAAGTAATTGACGCTTACAAGCAGATCGAAAATCACGACTAAGTTTAATTATAGTGAAATGTTAAATGTAAATCGTAAAATGTGTTTTAACATTTAGTAATATTCGTTTTATACCTAATCTTTAATAGGAGAGGTGTAAAACGAATATTTTTTTAATTTAAGGTATGCAGGTTTTAAATTAAATAGGGAATGAAAGAAGTTGACAATTTTTACGAAAAACTTGAAGAACCCGGGAAAGGAGTCTTTTTGGCCTTAAAAGAGATTATCTTAAGACAGGACAAAGAGGTTACTCATGTTTTAAAATATGGGATGCCTTTCTTCTGTTACAAAGGAAAAATGTTTTGTTACTTATGGACGCATAAAAAATACAAAAAGCCGTATATTGGAATTGTAGAAGGAAAACACTTTGATGAACCTTTTTTACTTCAAGAAGCCCGATCCAGAATGAAAATTATGCTTTTTGATCCTGAAGAAGATTTACCTGTAGAAAGAATTGAACAAATTATAGAACAAGCCCTCCATTTATACAAAACCGGAATTATTAAAGTTTGAATATTTAAACTGGAATAGTTAACGTAATAGTTAAATATATAATAAACTTGCTGTTTTTGAAGTTTTCGAAGACTGTAATTTTTGTTCTTCTGCAAGCAAAGCCGTAATTTTGTCATTCATAAATACCTGAATTTTAATATGACGAAACTTAAAAATATAAAAGTTGTAGTAACCGATTTAGACGGAACGTTACTCAACCCTCAACACAGAATATCAGACTATACCAAATCCATTTTTCAGGAACTTCACCATCAAAATTATCTTATTGTCGTAGCTACAGGCCGTCATCATTTAGATGCGATGGCTATTATTAAAACACTTGAAATTCCCGTTTATTTGGTGAGCTCAAACGGAGCAAGGATTCATTCTCCTGAAAGAGAAGAGCTTTTTGCGTTTGATTTAAAAAGTGATGTGGTAAAAGCGGCTTTAGATGTCGAGATTGATCCTGAAATTACAGTGGTTTTATTCAAAGAAAACGTTTGGCAGACGAATAGAATTAATGAGCGACTAAATGCTTTTCAGGCCGAATTAAAATACCGTCCTGAATTGGTAGATTATAAAACGCTGGAAGATTTTGCAGCCATTAAAATTTTCTTCTCGCATGAGAATCATGAAAAACTGGTAGCCCTAAAAGAGGCAATTTTGGCAAATTCAGCCAGTGATTTACATCATGCATTTAGCTTGCCAACCTGTTTGGAGTTCATGGACAAATCGGTTGATAAGGCTGTGGCAATTGAGCGTGTTTTAGAAAAAGAAGGATTTTCTTTAGAAGAGGCAGTCTCTTTTGGTGATGGTTTTAACGATGTGCAAATGTTAGCTGCAACCGGAAAAGGTTTAATTATGGGTAATGCTCCGGCCTTACTAAAAGAAAATTTGCCTGACTTGGAGGTAATTAAAACCAATGCAGAAGACGGTGTTGCCAATTACATCGCTTCTAAGATTTTGAATAAAGAATTCGTAATGGATTAAAAATAAGAATTTGCTGTATTGTTTTAAACTTTAAACAGTTTTACAATCAAAGAATCTGAAAGTCTTCAAAATAGGTTTTGAAGGCTTTTTTTTATCTCTTTGAACGATTGGCTGTTTGAAGTTGTAAAAACATTTTTTTAGTAAGTTTCAAAGTGTATTTTTGTTTTATCAAAAAACTATACCATGACAAAAAACATCTTTATTCTTGCCTTTTTTATGCTATCGATCTCGGGCAATACCCAAACTCTGAAATTAGAAGAAATAATGAAAGGGGAAGGTTTTACTGGAAATCAACCCACTTACGGACGCTGGTCTTTAGACGGTAAAAAAGTATATTTCGAATGGAATCCAACCAATGATTTGGGCGCAAATACCTATTCCTGGCAAAAAGGAGCAGCAAAGCCAACTTTGGTAGAGCCAAAAGAAGCTGCTTTTTCTAAGCTGGATTTTAAAAGAAAACCAACTTCAGACGTAGTGTATTACAGTGACAAAGGAGGTTTGTACTCGTATTCCATCAGTACAAAAACAGTTAAGAAAATTATTCAGCAAAGCACTCCGGTATCCAATGTTGAACTTGGTGCGGCTGCAGGGATTGTTTTCTTTGAACAGAATGATAACATTTTCAAGTACAATGCAAAAGAAGGAGCTGTTTTGCAGTTAACAAATTTTAAAAAAGGAGTAAAAAAGGAAAAAACACCTGATAAAGAGTCCTTCTTAAAGACACAACAAAAAGAACTGTTTCAGTTCGTGAGAGATGCTGCGGCTAAAAAACAATGGAATCTTGCCAAAAGCAAAGCCGTTAAATCTGATTTTGCAAAAGAATATTTTTATGGAAAAGACAACTTTTACAATTTAAAAGCAGATCCAAACGGAAATTTTGCCACTTTTAGTTTGGTGGAAGAATCAGACAATAAAAAAGAAAAAATGGAGGTTTTTATAACAGATGATGGTTATAACCAAACTCCTGATACAAAAGGAAAAGTGTCGACAGCCAATCTGGTAAAGACTAAATTGGGAATTTACTCTGTTGCCAAAGACACGGTTTATTACGTTAATTTTTCGACTTTAAGCCATATTCAGGACAATCCGAAGTATTATGAAACGTACGATAACTTAAAAAATAAAGCTAAGGAAGATCGTTTCATTTCTGCTCAGGCTCCTGTGTATAACGAGAGTGGTTCTGCAGCAATTGTAGAAATCAGAAGTCAGGACAACAAAGACAGATGGCTGGTGAATCTGAATCTTGAGAACGGGACGTTTAAAGAAATCGAACATCAGCATGACGATGCATGGATCGCGGGTCCTGGAATTCCATCCTATTCATTTGATTCCGGAGTTTTAGGCTTTTTAGCAGACAATGAAACTGTTTATTTCCAATCTGAGGCGACAGGTTATTCACATTTGTACACGTATAATTTAAAATCAGGGAAAAAGACTCAATTGACTACAGGAAATTGGGAAGTTCGTGATGTAGCCTTGTCTAACGATAAAAAAACATTTTATTTAACAACCAATACCACACATCCGGGGAATAGAAATTTCTATAAATTGCCTGCAGCAGGTGGTGCTTTAGAGCCTGTTTTAACCAAAGACGGAGCACATGAAGTAGTGGTTTCTCCGGACGAGAAATCGCTTTTAGTACGTTATTCGTATAAAAATATTCCTTGGGATTTTTATATTGCTGACAATAAAAAGAATGCGAGTTTACAGCAAATATCATCTTCAGTTTCTGCAAGTTTTAAAGAATACAAGTGGAGAGAACCGGAAGTAATCACTTTCAAAGCTCAGGATGGAACTCCAGTAAACGCCAGATTATACACTCCAAAAACGGAAAATGCCAACAAAGCGGCAATCATTTTTGTTCACGGAGCAGGTTATTTGCAAAATGCGCACAATTATTGGAGTAATTATCACAGAGAATATATGTTCCATAATTTATTGACTGATTTAGGGTATACAGTTTTGGATATCGATTACAGAGGAAGTGATGGTTACGGACGTGATTTCAGAACCGGAATTTACCGTTTTATGGGAGGAAAAGATTTGTCTGATCATTTAGATGGAAAAAAATATTTGGTTGAAAAATACGGTATAGACGCCAATAGAGTAGGTATTTATGGAGGATCTTACGGCGGTTTTATTACTTTAATGGGAATGTTGACTGCTCCGGGTGAATTTGCCTCAGGAGCTGCCTTACGTTCTGTTACGGATTGGGCACATTACAATCACGGATATACCGGAAACATTTTGAACTTTCCTGAAACAGATCCGGAAGCCTTCAAAAAAAGCTCTCCTATTTATTATGCCGATAATCTAAAAGGAAATTTAGTGATGTTACACGGAATGGTAGACGATAATGTTGAATACAAAGACATTGTTCGTTTGTCTCAACGTTTTATAGAACTTCAGAAAAAGAATTGGAGTCTGGCATCATTTCCTGTGGAAGCTCACGGATTTAAAGAGACCTATTCCTGGATTGACGAATACAGCAGGATTTTAAACTTGTTTAATTCGACATTATTGAAGAAGTAGTTTTTAGTTTTCAGTCACAGTTTTCAGTCTCGGTCTTCCTAGTGCAAACTGAGAGAACTGTACACTGCGACTGAAAACTGAGACTAAAAATGCGACTGAGACCGTAACTAAAAAAAAGAATCTGAATAGGTTCTTTTTTTCTTTTAATTAGTTTTAAATTTGCATTCATAAAAAACAACACAACACTAGATAATGAGTAATACAATCACAACTACAAACTTCAATTTCCCAAATCAGAAATCGGTTTATCGCGGAAAAGTAAGAGAGGTTTACAACATCAATGACGATCTTTTAGTAATGGTAGCAACCGACAGACTTTCGGCTTTTGATGTGGTTCTGCCAAAAGGAATTCCGTATAAAGGGCAAATTTTGAATCAGATTGCTACAAAGTTCATGGAGTTAACTCAGGATATTGTACCAAATTGGCTGATTGCCACTCCGGACCCAAATGTAGCTGTGGGACATTTATGCGAGCCTTTTAAAGTAGAAATGGTGATTCGCGGTTATGTTTCAGGACACGCTGCACGTGAATATGCAGCCGGAAAAAGACAAATTTGCGGAGTTACAATGGCAGAAGGTCTAAAAGAGAACGATAAATTTCCAGAGCCAATTATTACGCCTACTACAAAAGCAGATAACGGGTCTCATGATGAAGATATTTCACGCGAAGACATTTTGGCAAAAGGAATTGTTTCTGAAGAAGATTATCTTGTTTTAGAAAAGTATACTCGTGATTTGTTTCAAAGAGGTACTGAAATTGCGGCAAGCCGTGGTTTAATTTTGGTAGATACTAAATATGAGTTTGGGAAAACAAAAGAAGGTGTAATCGTTTTAATTGACGAAATTCATACACCGGATTCTTCCCGTTACTTTTATGCGGATGGATATCAGGAAAGACAGGAAAAAGGAGAGGAGCAAAAACAATTGTCTAAAGAATTTGTACGCCGCTGGTTGATCGAAAACGGTTTTCAAGGGCAGGAAGGACAGCAAATTCCGAATATGAGTGACGAATATATTCAATCTGTTTCTGAAAGATACATTGAATTGTATGAAAATATTCTGGGAGAAAAGTTCGTAAAAGCAGATATTGATCATATTGATCAGCGTATCAATAAAAATGTAGTAGAATATCTTTCCCTAAAATAATAAATTATTAATCCGACAGGCTTTTAAAACCTGTCGGATTTAATTTATAATGGATTAGGTCAATTTTTATTCTTCCATTTTGGCTTTTAAATTTTCCAGACCTTTCTGCAGGTCATTGCCAATCATTTGGTCCATTTTCATCATCGGCAGCATAATATTCATCGGATAAGGAATAACACCGCTGATTCCCCATTTTACTTTTGTTTGATTTCCCGGTGCAGTCTCCGTTGACATAAAACCTACCGCTGTATCGTCCATTGGTTTTTTGAAACGTAAGGCAAAGTCAATGCGTTTTCCCTCCGTAATTTTTGTGATTTCCTGTTCACCTTCACCAACTTCTTTTACTGTGCTTTCCCAGGCAGATACTGATCCAACATCTCCATCGGTTCCTTTATAAGTAGATTTCATTTTGGGATCGAGATTGGCCCAAACACTAAATTCATTTTGATTTTTTAAAGATCGGACATATTTAAAGACACTGTCAACAGGTTTGTTAATGGTGATTTCTCTTTCTATGGCATAAGTTTTAGGCATAAAATTAGCTGCAATCAGTACGATAGCAACGATCAGGATTAAAACAATTAGAATTCTTTTTAAGATCTTCATAGTTTGTGGTTTTAGGTTGTTAGTTTTTTCTTTTCTGTAATTAAAAGTGTAACACCTTTGTTTGCAGAGTTTTTTGTTTCGTAAAGTTAAAAAAGTTACGCTTCGTATTTAATGCTATGAAAAAAAATAATAAGATTTTTTATATTTTTTTGCTGTAAACTGTAACAAATTGAATCTTCTGGCGTCTATTAAGAAAGCTGACAATTAACATTCAAATTACTTTATCCAGCTTATATTAATTGAATGTTAAGAATTAGTTAAAACATGGTACTTTGTTATGCATAATACATGAAAATGAATTACCTTTACAAAGAATTTAAAAATCATCATCAATCAATCAATTAAAAAATCAATCATTATGAAAAATTCAATCGTTTATTTAGGAGTAGCTTTAGTAGCATTTGCAAATGTTTCAATGGCATCGAATCACACAACAGTAGTGAAACCACAATTAGAGATCGTAAACAGTTTCTCAACACCATTAAATGTGGCAGTTAGTAAAGGAGATTTAGATTTCGTTAAAAAATTATTAGAATATGGAGCTGACGTAAACGAGATGTCAGAAGGTTTATCACCTTTAATGATCGCTGCACGTTATAATAAAGTAGATATTTTGAAAGTATTATTAGCAAAAGGAGCAGATGCTTCAGTTAGAAATGAGAAAGGTTTTACTGCTTTGAAATATGCAGAATTATTGAATGCGATAGCTGCAATAGCCATTTTAAAAGGTTTAAAATAAGAGTTTAAAAGTTTAAATCTAGTTTTGAGTTAGTATATGAAACGACCTTCCTTGAGCAGAAGGTCGTTTTTCATTTCCATGAAATTAGAATTTGGTTAGAAAGAGCTCTGGCGATAATATGATGCTGCTAGAAATGAGAAAGGTTTTACTGGCTTTGAAATATGCAGAATTATTGAATGCGATAGCTGCAATAGCCATTTTAAAAGGTTTAAATCTAGTTTTGAGTTAGTATATGAAACGACCTTCCTTGAGCAGAAGGTCGTTTTCATTTTCGTGAAATTAGAATTTGCTCTGAAAGAGCTCTGGCAATAGCATGGTGCTTTGAAATATACAGAGTTATCAAATGCGATAGATGCGGTAGCCATTTTAAAAAAATTAAATCTAGCTTTGAGTTAGTATATGAAACGACCTTCCTTGAGCAGAAGGTCGTTTTTCATTTTTGTGAAATTAGAATTTGCTCTGAAAGAGCTCTTGCAATAGAATGGTGCGCAGCACTATGAATAATAATGGAATCAGGGGTTACGCCCTGAAAGGGCAAAAGCCTGTCCGCAAAGAAAAGTTTTTTAGCTCTTTTTTTGTATTTTGGTTCTTGACCCAAACATTGTTTCGTCCTGAAATAACATTTCATAAAAAAAAGCACCATTAAAAATAATGATGCTTTTTTCGCTAAAACGGAATCAAATTAATTTAACCAATTAATCTATCTTCAATATTTTTATTCAATTGGAACGTGTTTTTTGCGATTGAATACCCAGAAGATTATAGGAAATACCAAAAGGGTCAGAATCGTTGCTGTAATTAAACCTCCAATGATTACAATGGCCAACGGTTTTTGTGATTCAGAACCAATTCCGGTAGAAATGGCCGCCGGCATTAAACCTATTGAAGCCATCAGCGCGGTCATCACAACAGCTCTTGTTCGGGCTTTTACTCCCATAAAAATGGATTCTTCGAGGGAGAATTTCGCTTTTAAATTATGATGGAATTCAGAGATCAGAATTACACCGTTTTGAATACAGATTCCCAGTAATGCGATAAAACCAACACCAGCAGAGATTCCAAAATTCATTCGGGTAAGATGCAAGGCAATGATTCCGCCAATAATGGCGAACGGAACATTAGCCAGAACCAAAAGCGAATCTTTAATATTTCCAAACAGAATGAATAAGAGCACAAATATCCCAATTAAACTGATCGGTACTACCTGAGCCAATCGGGCACTGGCACGAACCTGATTTTCAAATTCCCCTGTCCAGCCAACAGTATAGCCTGTTGGAAGTTTCAACTTAGCTACTTTTGCCTGTGCTTCGGCAATGGTACTTCCCAGATCCCGATCACGAACCGAGAATTTTACCCCAATAAAACGTTTCGTATTATCTCGATAGATAAAAGCAGGACCTGTAATAGTCTTTAAATCGGATATTTCTTTTAATGGAATCTTAATTCCGCTAATCGTTGGAACCTTAAGTTCGGCAATATCATTCTCATCTTTACGATACTCTTTTGAAAAACGTACTCTCACATCAAATTTTTTGTCGTCTTCATATTTTTGAGTAGCTGTTTTTCCTCCAAAAGCCAATTCTAGAACGGCTTGCGCATCACTCAGTGTTACACCGTAAGCAGCCATTTTATCTCTGTCCAGAACAACACTAATTTCAGGCTGTCCAACATTTCGCAGGATTCCGGCATCTTTAATACCCGGAATGTTTTTGATTTGTGCCAAGACTTCATTTGATAGTTCATCCAGTTTGTCAAGATCATCTCCATAAATTTTTACGGCATTCGAGGCTTTAAAACCGGCAACAGATTCGGCTACGTTATCAATTACGGGCTGCGAGTAGTTATAGGTAATTCCCTGATGAACTTTTAATTTATCGTCCATTTCGTTAATTAGTTCGTCCATTGTTATTTTTCGCTTCCATTCTGATTTGGGCTTTAAATCCACCTGAAGCTGTATAAACCCGAAACCATTCGGATCTGTTCCGTCATTACTTCTTCCGGTTTGTGACAAAACATTTTTAACTTCAGGAAAACTTTCCAAATCTTTTCGAATCATCGCGGCAGTTTTAACACTTTCAGGTAATGAGGTACTCATAGGTAACTCGGCCGTAACCCATAAAGCACCTTCATTTAACTGAGGTAAAAATTCGGTTCCTAAAAAGGTAGCTGAAAAGAAAACCGTTACTAAAAGCGCTATAGACCCTACAAGTGCTTTTACCTTGTGTTTGAAAGTCCATGCAAAACCTTTACTCACTATTCGATCCCAGAAATTAACAAATGGGTTGTTTTTTTCCTTCACATTCTTATTCAATAAAATATGTGATAAAACAGGTACCAAGGTTAGCGTAAACAGCAAGGCTCCCATTAAAGCAAAACCAAGGGTATACGCCAAAGGTGAGAACATTTTTCCTTCTACTTTCTGGAAAGAGAATATAGGGAGCAAGGCTGTGATAATAATTAACTTAGAAAAGAATATGGCTTTACCCATTTCTGCTCCGGTTTTTTTTATCAGACTTCCTTTTGCTATTTTATTGTAGGCCGTCATTCCCAGTTGATGTGCCCGATGATCTAAGACGACGAATAATCCTTCGACCATAACTACCGCACCATCAATAATAATTCCGAAATCGACCGCACCTAAACTCAAAAGGTTAGCGCTCATTCCCATCATTTTAAGACATAAAAAGGCAAATAATAAGGAGAGTGGAATAACAATAGAAACGGTGAAAGTAGTCCTCCAGTCGGCCATGAACAAAAATACTACACAGGTAACCAGAATGATTCCTTCAAATAAGTTGTGCATAACGGTTTCCGTCGTGAAGTTCATTAAATTATCACGATCATAAAAGGTTACTAGTTTAATGTCTTTTGGAAGCACATTATCGTTTAGGTCTTGTATTTTGGCTTTAATCAGAGCCAGGGTTTCCTGTGGATTTTCACCTTTTCTCATGACGATAATACCTTCAACAACATCATCGTTCTTCGCTAAACCGGTTTGCCCGACTCTCGGCATCGCACTTTCATAAACAGTGGCCAGATTCTTGACTAAAATAGGATTTCCGTTAGCATCGTCTACAATAATATTTTCGAGATCCTGAATCGATTTTAAAAGACCAACCCCACGAACAACAAAGGCCTGACCATTTTTTTCGATGATGTCACCACCAACATTCAGGTTGCCTCCATTTACAGCATTATAAACCTGAAGAGGTGTTATGTTGTATTTGGCTAGTTTTATCGGATCAACTCCAACTTCGTAGGTTTTAGTTTGTCCACCAAAAACATTTAGATCGGCAACACCGGGAACAGAACGTAATTGTTTGTCTATTACCCAGTTTTGATAAGTTAACAATTCTCTACTGTCTCTGCTGTCACTTTTTACGATATATCTGAAAATCTCACCCGTTGGTCCATAAGGCGGTTGAACATCCGGTTCTACATCGTCGGGAAGAGATACATTTTTTAGTAAGTTATTGACCTGAAGACGTGCAAAAGTATCATCGACCCCATCGTCAAAAATAATTTTGATCACTGACAGACCAAACATTGTAATACTGCGAACGCTGGTTTTCTTCTGTACCGAGTTCATCGAGATCTCGATAGGAGAGGTTACAAAGCGCTCTACTTCTTCGGCACTTTTTCCATTCCATTGGGTAATGATAATAATTTGGGTATTGGTTACGTCCGGAAAAGCATCGATTGGCATATTCTTGAAAGAAATGAATCCTGCTACGGCCAATAATCCCACCCAGAAAAAGGTAAATGCCTTATTTTTTAGGGAGAAAGCTATAATGTTTCTTATGAATTTGTTCATTTTAAAAAGTATTTTTAAGGATGAATTTTTATTTGTGATGCTTTTTTCTGAAGCATTTTATATGATATACTTCCGCTTAGAATTCTGTATGAAAACGCAAGGCGAAAAATTGTACCGGACCTCTGTCTTTATTATAGGCAGGATTGATGGCAAACTGATAATCCGGCGAAAGCGTAATATGGGTATTGGGTACTAAGAACGAATAGAAAACTTCTGCGATTTGCTCTATACCGTAGTTTAAAGTACCGTCACCGATCATGAAACCATCTCCTCCAAGTTTTTGATATTGTTTATGTGAATTGGATAATCCGTTAGCTACTATGGCAATACCGGCAAAGTCCTTATTTCGGTTCCACATCTTTCCGTTCAAATGCATTCCTAACTGTGCCGATCGGTCAATTTCGGTAAAGGCCCACGTCTCATTTTTACCGTCATTATAGCTCATTCGGGCAAACAATCCCCAAGTATCTTTGTGCGTATAATCCATGTTTAAACCAATGCCATATTTGGTGCGCCCATTTTGCCTGGTATTTTTTATGTCGGGCATTGTTATAAAATTTGAATTGGCTTCGTCGTAATTCCCCATTCCTGCAACATTTCGAAAGCCTAATAGTTTTAAGGTTGCCGTATCATTATTTTTAAAGACGAGCTGTTTTTCAATTTCAACGTTTATTGCGTTGGAATTTTTAAAACTAAATTCAACATTCGGACCGTTGGCATAAGTGGGTAAAGCAGTTAATGAAGCTCTTACCTGCCAGGAATCAAACTGATAATTAGCATACAATCCATCTGTATATCCCCGGGTATTTGCGGCATAATCCCAAGCTCCATGTGTCATTAATGCCCAGTTTAAGAATTGTGTTCTGGGATCGTGTGAGTAGGAGTTATTGTCAAAATAGTCGGCTAGCCCAAATTTTCCGAAAACCAGTTGTAATGAGTGGTTGTTTTTAAATTGAAACTTTTGTTCAAAAAGCATTCTTGCCACATAAACAACGGGTTTGGTATCTCCAATTCTAAAGGTTTCCCCGTTTGGAAAGCCTCCCAATCCTCTTGCCTGAGACAAACCTTGACCTCCTGACATTTCAGGGTTAAAAGTCAAGGTAGCTCCTTTCCATAGTGGAACATCAAGGTATAAGGTTGATGTTAAGGATAAAGCGCCTTCTTCTTTAGGAGACATACTATTGGTACCTGAATAATTAGCATGAAAAGCCGGATGGTACTGGTATATAGAGGTCATTTGGAACCCCAGACTATATTTTCGAATCGAATCTGTTTCCTGTGAAAAAGATAGTGTTGAAATAAATAGTGTGGCAAAACTCAATATTTTTACAGATTTCTCCATGTATTTATTCGTTTAGAGCGCGATAAATAAATAACTGATTAGTGGTAATTACTTTTTCATTGTCTTTTAAACCTTTTGAAATATAGGTTACATCACCAACGACTCTGTATACGTCTACTTGTCTGGTCTCAATGTTGTTGCGGTCTTTGAAAATCATGACAAAGTTTTTACTCTTATCAAAAACAATTGCTTTACTGGGTACGGCTATCATAGAATCACCTTCACTGTAAGATAGTTTGATATTGGCATTCATATCAGGTTTTAACATGTAACCCGGATTTGACAGTTTTATACGTGCCTGCATGGCTTTTGTTTCGGGATCAATTACATTAAAGATTTTATCTACTTTTCCTTTGAAAACTTTATCAGGATAACTTAGCGTGGTTACATCAGCATCGATGCCCAGTTTTACTTTGTTGATATCAATTTCGTTGATGTTGGCTAACGCCCAAACTTCACTGATTTCGGCAATATCAAAGATGTTTTCGGAACGGTCATTTCGCAGTAACATGTCCTGATTAATGCTTTTTTGAATGATAAAACCGCTAATTGGGGCCGTTACTTCGTAAATAGAACCTGCTTTGATATTGTAAATTTTATAGGTTTCCTGAACTTTACTCAATTGCGATTGTGCTTTATTGACTTCTGATTTCGCCTGAAGTACATCACTTTCAGAGTTTAATTTTCCGTCAAATAATTCCTGAGCTACTTTCAGATGATTTTTGGCAACCAGTAAATCATTTTTTGCATCAATGGATTGTTTTTCAAAATCAGCAATGTCAGTACTTTTTATGGTGGCCAAAACCTGACCTTTGCGGACATAATCTCCGAGTTCGACATTTACTTTGATTACGTTTCCGCCTACGAGAGGATAAACATCAATCATTTTGTTATTATCAGCCGTAATTTTTCCGTAAAAGCTCAATACATTTTTTACCGGTTGCGTTTTCGCTTCTGCTGTAGTAGTCGTTTTAAGCATCGATTCGCTTAAGGCAAAAGAGGTATTAGTGCTTGGGTTTTCAACTTCTTTTTTGCAGCTTAGGACTGATAAACTTACGAGAACAATTCCTATTAGTAGTTTATATTTCATTTTATTTAATTTTAGAATAAGTCTTTGTTGATGGTACTATTTAGTTCTTCACCCGAAAGGATAACTTTTTTCTTGAGTTCATTTACCTGAACAGAAGCCTGATTGTAACTTTCCATAAAATCGGTAAATTCTAATAAACTGATATTTCGTTTCTGGAAATTGGTCAAGATTCCTTTATAAACCGCTTCAAAATCTGAATTAACAGTAGGTTTTATGATCACATAGTTTTTACGGGATTCTTCCCATTTGTTCCATGCAGTTGTAATTTCGGTTTGCAATTGAAGGTCAAAATTTTGCTTTTCAATTTTGGACTGCTCGAGAATCGTTTTCGCATACTTGATATTTCCTTTGTTTTTGTTCCAAAGGGGTAGCGGAATTCCTAGTGTCAGATTGGCTTCTCTGTTAAAAGCTCCACTGCGCTGATCGTAAGTGGCACCAACGGTGATATCAGGAACGGAAAGGGATTTTTGCCATTTTACATTGATTTCGTTTGCCTCAATATCTTTTTGTTTGGCTAAATAGTCCGGGCGATTTGCAATGGCTTCATCCTGAAATGTTTTAAGGTCAAAAGGAATTGTTTTGGTATACTTATTAAATTCTTCCTTAGTAACTTCCGGAACAACATTTTCGGTGGAATTTAGCAGTAATTTTAAGTTACCCTGTTCTTCGATATTTTCATTGACAACCTCCATACGCTCATTTTTGAAGTTTAAGTAAAGCGATTGCAGACGAACAAGATCTCGTAAAGGAATATTACCTTTTTCAACCTGTATCGAGTACGAGCTTATCAAATCTTCGATATGCGCTAGCTGGTTGTCAGTAGTTTCAAGACTTTTTTTGTTGTAGTATACGGTGTAAAAGCTCTTTCTTAGTTGGAGTTTTAAAGTTCTCAGTAAATCATTGAACTGTAACTCGGCTAATTGTTCATTGGTTTGTGCCAGTTTTATTTCATTGCGTTTTTTTCCGCCTAAATAAATCAACTGCTCGATACCAAATGCTTTTTGCCCTTGCTTGCCGATATCAAAATATTGATTTCTTTCGGGGTTGTAAGCATTGAGTTCTGCCGTTAGTGACGGATTATCCCAAATTCGGGCTTGGATGGTTAATGCTTTTGATGCATCAATATTATATTGTGATGCCAACAGAAAGAGGTTGTTTTTAAGGAATTGGCTTTCACAGTCCTGAAGGCTGACCGTTTTTTGAGCCAAAACTACCGGACCGATAAGTACAAGTAGGAATGCACAGAGTTTTCTCATTGTATCAATTTTAATTTATACAAATATGCTATCACGGGACTTTAAGAGACCTTAAAATCTACCTTAAAAATAACTTAAAATAAATTACTAATGAAAAAACAATTGAAATAAATTCGTGTTAATATCTGGAACACTGTAGGTTATTGACGCATTATGAAGTGTGAGAATGCGATGAACAATCCTTAATCCAAGACCAAAGCCAGTAGTGCCTTTCGAGTTTTTACCACGCATAAAAGGCTGAAAAAGATTTTTTTGTTCTTCTTCGTTTAAGGTTTGCCCTGTGTTTGAAATGGAGATGACTAATTGATCATCCTTAGTACTTATAATTACTTTGGCTTGTTTGTTATCAGAATAAACACAGGCATTTTTTAGGATATTGGTTATGGCAATTTCCAACAAGTTTTTATTACCATTTATCTCTAAAGCGGTATCCAGATTGTTGCTTTCTTCTATTTCAAATAAAATTAGAAACTCCGGATAACTTTTATTCAGATTTTCGATAGCCGAAAACAAAATTTCATCCATACGATGAACTTCTTTGTTTTCATTTTTCTTATTGTCTATTTTAGAAAGGATCAATAGCGAATTAATTAATTCAGTCAATTGATTGATGTCAGACAATATCGTTTTTAGAAAGCTTTTTCCTTTGTCGGATGTTGTTGGATCTGCAATGGTGTTTTCAATCTGCGAGGTAATTCTGGAGAGGGGAGTTCTCAGCTCATGTGAGGCATGGGCCGTAAATTCTTTTTGTTTTTGATACGAAACTTCAATTCGATCCATCATGAAATTAAATTCATTGGCGATCAGATCAATTTCATTTTTGTTGTTTTTTGAAGCAACACGGGTATCGAGATTGTTTTCGTTGATATTCTTTATCTTTTGGTGGAAAATATTCAACGGACTCATAGCTTTTTTAACCATGAAAGAGGTGAGAACCCAGCAGATACAGGTAAAAAAGATATAGGAAATAATTAGCGTATACCTTAGGAAAAGTAATTTTCGTTTGCCATAATCGTCGGTGGCAGATATCAGGGCATAAAAATCCCGGTCTTTTGTATCATAAAAAACACCATATACTTCGTAATCACCCTGCTGTTTAAAGAATGTTTTATGTTTTCTAAGGTATTTCAGATCTTCAACTGACCAATTAATCTTGGCATCGTCAATACTACTGTAGATGAGTTTGAAGTTTGAATCAAAGACCAGTGTTTTCTCATCATACAATTGGTTAATGGAATTCTGATCAATAACTTTTAAAAGCTGATCGTCGACCTCTTTAACGTTAACGAGAAGTTTAATGTTGGAAAGAGCTTTAATTTCGAGTCGATCACGAAATTCTTCTTTTCTGAAATTCGAGTATAAAACAAATATCAAGGTAGAAGCCAATCCGAAAAGGATGGTAAATAATAAACTTACTAAAAGTGATATTCGGTTTTTTAAAGTCATTCCTGATCGCTCAAATAATATCCGTAGCCCACTTTGGTACGAATAAGTTTAACAGTATGATCCTTGTCGATTTTCTTTCTTAAAAAATTAATATAAACTTCAATAGTATTTTGATTGGTTTCGATGTGATAATCCCAGAGTTTTTCGGCAATAAATTGTTTCGATAAGACTTTACCTTTGGCATGGGCTAAGATTAAAATGAGCTTGAATTCTTTGGGAGTAAGTTTGATTTCTTCTTTAGATCGAAATACTTTCATATCGCTTTCCAGAATTTCCAGATCAGCAATCGTTATTTTAGTTTCTACCTGTTGTGGAATTTCTTTTCGACGTAGTAGAGAAGTGCTTCGGGCATACAGTTCCTTAAAATGAAAGGGTTTAACAAGATAATCATCGGCTCCATTATCAAAAGAAGCTAATTTATCCTCAATTTCACTAAAAGCAGTGAGCATAATAATCGGAGTCTTTTTATCGACTTCCCGAATACTTTTACACACTTCAATTCCGTTACTTCCGGGAACATTAATATCCAGAATAATTAAATCATATTCATAGGGGAAATACTTCTTCAGCAGTAATGAACCATCATAATAAGAAAAACACTCGAATCCATTTGAAGTAAAGAATGCAGAGATTTCTTTCGATAAGGTAAAATCGTCTTCAAGAAGGAGTATTTTCATAGTGTTTTGTTTGAGTTATGAGTTGTGAGTTGTGAGTTGTGAGTTGTGAGTTATGTGTTAAGGGGATTAGTCCGTTGTTTTTACATTTTACAACTCACATCTTACTTTTTACTTTAATTTTTTATTAACAAGGAACTAGGCACTTAGAACTAAGCACTAATCACTAATTACCAATTACTAAGAACTAATTACTAAGAACTAATTACTAAGAACTAATTACTAAGAACTAATTACTAAGAACTAATCACCAAACTAGTTAAAATAAGAAAAAGTTTCGTTGTTCTCAATTTTCAGTAAGGATTCGTAAATCAATTGAATTACATTTTCAACATCCTCTCTTTGTACCATTTCTACGGTAGTATGCATATAACGTAAAGGCAAGGAAATTAATGCTGAAGCCACACCGCCATTACTGTAAGCAAAAGCATCAGTATCTGTTCCGGTAGCACGAGATGTTGCATGACGCTGAAACGGAATTTTTTTCTCTTCGGCAGTATCTACAATGAGGTCACGCAATTTATTTTGTACAGCCGGGGCATAAGCAATTACAGGTCCTTTCCCCATTTTCAGATCTCCTTCCACTTTTTTATCAATCATTGGAGTAGTGGTATCATGGCAGACATCGGTTACAATTGCCACATTAGGTTTAATGGTCTGAGCAATCATTTCGGCTCCGCGAAGACCAATCTCTTCCTGAACAGAATTTACGATGTACAAACCAAACGGTAGTGTTTTATTATTTTCTTTTAGTAAACGAGCTACTTCGGCAATCATAAAGCCACCCATTCTGTTGTCGATCGCACGGCATACAAATTTATTTTCGTTCAAAATCATAAATTCATCCGGATACGTAATCACACATCCTACATGTACTCCCATAGCTTCAACCTGCTCTTTGGTTTCACAGCCTAAATCGATAAAGATATTACTGATTTTTGGAGTTTCTTCCTTGTCACGCAGACGGGTATGAATGGCAGGCCATCCAAATACACCTTTTACAATTCCTTTTTTAGTGTGAATGTGCACTCTTTTTGATGGTGCAATCAGATGATCGGAACCACCATTTCTGATTACGTATAATAAACCGTCATCAGTAATATAATTAACATACCAGGAAATTTCATCGGCATGACCTTCAATGACTACCCTAAATGGAGCGTCAGGGTTAATAACTCCTACAGCTGTTCCGTAAGTATCTGTAATAAAAGTGTCTACATAGGGTTTTAGATAATTCATCCAAAGTTTTTGCCCTTCGCTTTCGTAGCCTGTAGGGGAGGCGTTATTGAGATAGCTTTCCAGGAAAGCAATTGAGGTATCCTTTAAGATTGATTTTGTGCTCATAAAAATATTTTTTTGCTAATTTATAAATTTGGTATCAGAGTTGTATATAAATATATAATTTTACATTTAAATTATGACTCGATGAGATTTACTGCCCCTATTTTATTTTTTATATTGATTTCGTTAACAACTCAGGCTCAGGTGAAACCTAAAGAGAATGAGCAAATGGGTTACATATTAACGGAACAGGATTCTATTTTGAATGACACGATTGAATTGCCCGAAATTATTATTTCAAAGGAAAAACTGGATCCTGAAGCGCAAAAGCAATTTACGATTCTTCAAAACCGTGTTTATAAAGTATACCCGTATGCAAGACTTGCAGCAGACCGATTAACGGCATTGAATAGCGGAATGGCGCGCTTGAAAACCAACCGCGAAAAGAAAAAGTACTTTAAAATTGTAGAAGATTATCTCAATAACGAATTTGAAGCAAGACTTAAAAAACTTTCCCGCAAACAAGGACAGATTCTAGTGAAACTCGTTCACAGGCAAACGGGAATAACGACTTATGAGTTAATCAAAACCTTAAAAAGTGGTTTTAAAGCTTTTGTGTCCAATACAACGGCAAGTCTATTTGACATTAGTCTGAAAATGGAATACAAGCCATTTGAATCCAACGAGGATTATTTAATTGAAACTATTCTGGTCAGGGCATTTGATTCCGGTAAACTTGTGAATCAAAAAGCAGCAAATCCTGTAAATTATGATGATTTGATGAACCATTGGGAAACAAAAGCAAAAGAGACAAAAGCGGAAAAATAACAGTATTTTATTTAAAGCGGAATTGATAAAGACCTACAGATGATTCTGTAGGTTTTTTTTTATTGTTTTAAGTTTTGGATTACAAGGTTAACTTAGATTTAAGAGAATATACTTACTTAATTTTTAATACTGCGATTTATCTCTGATAGCCCGTAAATTCAGTGTTTTTTGTTATATTTTTTGCAGTTAAACAATGTTTACTTTGTTTTTTTAACAAATTAACTGGGAATATAATTTGTTAATTATAGTTTAATTTGTAGGTTTACGATCTTAACAACCACTAAGTTAACCAAAAACCAATTTATTTATGAGATTAAAACTACTTACACTATTGGTGTTATTAGTGGCCATTCCCATTTGGTCGCAGAAGACATCAGAAAGTGATTTTGTAATTTCTTTAAATGGAAACAAAATCACAACTACGTCAAATTTTAAACAGCAGTTTAAAGACAAAAAAAGTACAGCTAAGCAGAGCCTGAAAACAGAGTAT
This sequence comes from Flavobacterium sp. UGB4466, assembly GCF_903469665.1. Taxonomy (GTDB): domain Bacteria; phylum Bacteroidota; class Bacteroidia; order Flavobacteriales; family Flavobacteriaceae; genus Flavobacterium; species Flavobacterium lipolyticum. The sequence continues at coordinate 20,874 of NZ_CAGKLC010000069.1, forward strand.
ACTTTGCTGCAGTTTACAAAAATTCCTTCTGTGGAAGAACAGCAAAAGTTGAAAACACAAGGAATAACTTTACTTAGTTATTTATCGAATAACGCTTATTATGCAGAAATTGCTCCTGAGTTTTATAATAAAAGCAGTGTTTCTGATAACATAAGAGCAGTGATTGCAGTCGATCCGAAATACAAATTGGATCCTATGATTGTGGATAACGCTATCCCGGATTATGCTGCAACAGGTGGTAACGGAATTAAAGTTGTTGTGAGTTATTTTAAAGGCGTCGACCGTAAGCGTGTTGAACAGGATTTAGCAGGCCTGTTTTTAAAAAACAGCAATAACGATACAACGTTTAATGAAATTTATATCCAAGCCTCTAAAGAAAAATTAGAAGAGGTCGCAAAATTCAATTGGGTACAAAACATTGAGTTGGTTGCTCCACCGGTAGAAAGCGATAATAAGCCGGGTGTAACTTTGCATAAAGCAAATGTTTTGGGATCTACAATTCCTGGCCTTGGTTACGGATTAACCGGAAAAGGAGTGAAAGTTGGTGTTTGGGATGGTAATTTGGAGCCTCATAAAGATCATACCGGCAGAGTTATCATTAGAGAATACGAATATAGTTCGTCGCATGGAGATCACGTTGCAGGTACTATTGGCGGTGCCGGTTTATTAGATCCAATAGCAAGAGGAATGGCTCCGGAGGTGCAAATGTACGGTTGGAATTTTAATACTCAGTCTAACGGTTTAAGCGTTCAGCAAGAAAGAGTGAAAGCTGCGAATGAAGATGGTATTGAATTAACATCAAATTCGTATGGAGTAAATTTAACTTCAGGTTATAATACCAGAAGATATGATACCGGAGATCGTGGTGATGATAATGTTACCGTAACATTTCCTTATCTTTTGAATATTTATTCGAATGGAAATGCACAAACAGCATACCCTGGCGGATTTAATACATCAACAAAAAACTCAAAAAATGCACTACACGTTGCAAACGTTCAGGCAGATGGAGTAATCAGCGGCTCTAGTAGTTTTGGTCCTACCATTGACGGACGTTTAGTGCCACAAATCTCTGCAGTAGGAAATAATGTTTATTCGCTGGACTACAGTAATTCTTATCAGATTATGAGTGGTACTTCGATGGCTACTCCTGGAGTTACAGGTACAATAGCTTTGCTTTGTGAGAGATATAAGAATATTTATGCTGCCAAACCGTTGGCCTCTTTGATGAAAGCTTTGGTGTGTAATACTTCTAAAGATGTCGGAAATCCAGGTCCGGATTATAAGTATGGTTTTGGACATATTAATGGACTTAGAGCCATTAGAGGTTTAGATAACAAATTGTTCTACTCAAATACAGTATCTAATGGCCAAAGCTACGAGAAAGAAATCGTCGTACCGGCAGGATTGGTGACTTTGAAAGTGATGCTTGCCTACACAGATTTAGGCGGAACACCAGGAGCTTCGTCGGTTTCGGTAAACGATTTGGATGTAAAAATTGTAAAAGATGGTGTAACCACTTTGCCTTGGGTTTTAAATGCTACGACACCAAATACTAATGCAGTTCGTGGTGTGGACAATTTGAATAATATTGAACAAATCACTTTGGACAATCCTGATGCAGGAACTTATAAAATTATCGTTAGCGGCTCGAGAGTGCCTATTGGTACACAAGAGTTTTCTGTGGTGTATGATTTTGTAGCTCCTGAATTAGTTTTAACTTATCCTATCGGAGGAGAGAAATTTAACACAGATACCACAGAGTATATTCGTTGGGATTATGAAGGAGAAGCAAAACCTTTTACAATCGAATATTCTGTTGATGGAGGGATTAACTATCAGGTTATAGCGAAAGATGTTCCTTCTGCTGCGAGAAATTTTGCATGGAAAGTTCCTGCAGGAATTGTTGCTAATGCAAAAATAAGAGTAATTGCTGGTTCAAAAGTGGATACTTCAAGAGAAGTGTTTAATATTATTTCAGAGCCTAAAAATTTAGTTATAGCGCCTTCAGCATGCGGTGTTTCATCGTATAAGATGGATTGGGATCCAATTCCGGGAGCAAAATACGAAGTATTAAAAATGAACGGGTACAAGTTTGACGTTGTTGCAACGGTAACTGATCCTACTTATACTTTTACAGTATCAGTTGGGGATGATAACTGGTTTTCAGTTAGAACCGTTGATATCGCAACGGGAATTGTTTCTGAAAGAGTAAGAGCAGTAAACGTAGAGCCGGTTTCTCAAGCGGTTGTTAGTGCTGCTACGCTTCCTTTTACCGAGAACTTTAATTCCAGAAAAGCAGGTAATTATGTGTTTTCTAAAGGAACAACTGGTTTAGTAAAGTATGAATATATTAATGCAGATTTTGTGGACGGAGCAAAAATGGCCGGATCAGGAGATGTGTCTGCTTCTCCTTGGGTAGCCAGTACATCAGCAAATGCGTTTGCTAATAATCCGAACTTCGTTAAGAAAGTTTCATTCTGTGATATCGATGCTACAAGTTTGACTGGTAAAACAATTGGACTTAAATTTAATTTAATTTGGGCTACAGTTGGTGCTTCACCACTGCCAAACAAAAACTTCTTTAGACTTGTTGTAAACGGTACTCCAGTGAATAGTTACGAAAGTATTGGTGTTTATGGCGGAACAGCTACGTCTGGTAATACAGAATTATTATACGATTTATCGGCTTATGCGGGAACTGTCTTTAGCGTAGCTTTTGAATCGGTTATGGATAATGATGTACAAGTGATAAGCAATGATAATGTTTACAATTCTGTTTTTATTGATAATGTTTCCATTTTTGAGGCAACTGCGACGGATGTTGAATTAACTTCATTAACTCCAAATGCAGGAATTACAGCCAGTGAAACTGTAAAAGTAAAAGTATTCAATCACTCTCCTGTTGCGGTAAGCAATGTACCTGTTTCTTATAAAATTGATAGTGGAGCAGAAGTGATTGAAACTATTCCGGGGCCAATTAATCCTTTTACTGAAGCATCTTATGATTTTGCACAAAAAGCTGATTTTTCAACTCCAAAACTTTACAAAGTAGTTGGAAAAGTAAATTATACAGGTGATGCAGTTGCAGACAACAATACGATAGAGAAAAGTGTACGTAATACAGGAACTGATATTTTAATGGGCGGAGCTGCTCCGGCACCTACTTGCGCAGCGACATTTACAGATAGTGGTTCGCGTTATGCAAATTACGCAAACAATCTTTCGCAAACTATAACTTTCAAACCTGCAACAGCCGGAAATAGTATTAGGGTAACTTTTTCTGCCTTTAATGTGGAGCAGGATTATGACTACCTATATGTGTATAACGGAACAACTACATCTGCGCCTTTATTAGGCACCTTTACCGGAAATACCTTGCCTCCTTCTATAACATCAACAGCTGCAGGTGGGGAGTTGACATTTAGATTTACCTCAGATAGTGATGTAAATGAGTTAGGATGGATAGCTGATATTGAATGTGTTGTAAAGCCGGTAATAACAGACGTATCTGTAGTTTCGATTACAACTCCTGAAGTTTTAGGAAAAAAGACCAGTACGCATGATGTAACCATTAGAGTTAGTAATTTAGGAGCAAGTGCTTTAACTAATCATCCGGTGTTTTATCAAATAAACGGAGGGACAAAAGTTACGGAAACCGTTCCGACGATAGCAGCTTATTCTACAGTAAATTTCACTTTTACAGCTAAAGCTGATTTATCAATGGTTGATGCTACTTATACTATCAAAGCGGGAGCTGATTTGCCCGATGCAAATGCAGCTAACGATGCAGTCGAAAAAGTAGTGTACAATAAAAACGAGTTACCGGTTCATACCAATACAAATGGATACGCAATTTCGCGCTTCAAATGGAATGATGTGGTAAATAATTCAGGAACTACGGCATATTCTGATTTTAAAAACATAAAAATTCCGGTTTATCCTGGCTTTACTTATCAGCCAGAGGTAAGCATTACAAAGACAGAAACGCCAATAACCAGAGACTTGTCAACAACTGCAACAGGAGTTTTCACAATGATTGTGATCGATTTGAACGGAGATGGTAATTTGACAGATGAATTTTATGCAGGAAATTTTTGGGTAAATACTACCCCAACTTCTGCAGCACCTGCTATACCATCGACCACAAGTACACATTATTTCAGAAATATGGCTACATTGGCAGGAGGGTTTACCATTCCGTCCAACACAACAGCTGGTGAGAAATTGATGAGAGTAGTACATATGTTTCGTTCTCCAAATGAATATTTTAATGTAAATCTAGGGCCAACTTTTGATGGGTTAACAAGTTCAAGAAACGATTTTGAAGTAGAGGAGTATACTATTAATGTATTACCTTTTACAGCTGCTGATGCCAGTATTGATGCAATTACAGCACCAATTAAACCAGGTAATGCTCCTGTGACGGTTTCGGCTGTAATTCGTAATTATTCAACTGCAGCAATTTCGAACTTCCCGGTTGCTTATAAAATCAACAATGGCGCTGAAGTAATTCAGAATCAAGTTGCTTCAATTGCAGCAGGAGGAACAGCTACCATTACATTTACTACTAAGGCAAATTTAGGAGCGCCTGATAATTATACAATTCAGGTTTATACGAAACTGCCTGCAGATACAGATCCTTCAAATGATGCTAAATCAATAACACTTTCACATGCTGCAAATCATCCTGTAAATGTGACTGGAACTTTTGACGGTGTAAACGACTTTATAATAACGGGGACTACACCTGCTTTGAATCTTACTAATAATTATACGTATGAGCTTTGGGTAAATCAAAAACAACCTACAACTTTTGCAAGGCTTTTAGATAAGAGTACAGCGTTAGCGTTTATTCACACTAATAATAGTTTGAGTTTATATAAGGAAAACAGTTTAGTGATCTCTATTACTACTGCTACAGGATCATATGTAATTAATACAGGAGTAAATACTATTAAACAGAATACATGGCACCACATCGCTTATACGGTAAGTGCTGCTAACGTGTATACCGTTTATATTGATGGAGTTTCAGTTCCTTATACCAGTACAGGTACTGCCGGGGCATCAACTTCAAATGCTGCAGCACCTGCCTATATAGGTAATAACGCAGGATTGGCTCGTGGTTTAAATGGTAATATTGATGAAGTTCGTATTTGGGCTGGAGTTCGCAATCAGGCAACAATTGCTGCAAATTCAACAACAAAATACGTTGGAAACGAACCTGGACTATTGGCATATTACAGCTTTTCAGAAGGGAATAAACAGTTTGTTTTCGATAGTACTATAAGCGATAATACGGCTATAGTTACAAATGCTGATACAGATGGTTTGGGAGCTGGAAAATTCTGGAATGTTCCTGTTTTATTACAGAAATTGGAATTTGTAAATCAATTGGCAACATCTTATGATGAAGGAAGTAAGACATTCACTGTTCTGTTAAACGATGGAGCTGATGTAACTACTGCGGTTGCAAACTATACTTTAGGAATGAAAAGTATTGCAAAAATTGGAGGTGTGACACAAGTGAATGGAGTGACGCCAAACGATTATACCAATCCAGTTACTTTAACAGTAGAAGGAGTTGGATTTAATACCGGAATTTCTGAAACATACACTATTAAAGTTGTTACTGGTTTAAGCAATGAAAGTAAGTTACTTTCTTATGATTTTAAAACCGTTTCAAATCCAGGTTTGCCACAGGAAATTTATACCGATATTGTTGGGAATAATGCTACTAAAACAGTACCATTCGGTTACAATGTTTCAAACTTAATTGCAGATTTTACGGTTTCGCCGGGTGCAGAGCTTTATGTTGACGGAGTAAAACAACTTAATTCTAAAGTAACTGCTTCAGATTACCGTAATAGTTTCTTGGTAACAGTTGTTTCTCAGAACAAGCAATCTCAAACAAACTATACGGTAGATATTAATGCAAAAAATACTAAAGCAAGTATTTTGTCTTATTCAGTAGCTAATCAGGTTGGAACAAGTGTTATTGATCCTGTAGCTAAAACGGTAAAAGTTCAGGTAAACAATAATGCTAATTTAAGCGCTTTAGTGCCTAATGTTCAGGTTTCTGATTTCGCTACATTACGTATCGGGACTTATATTCAGACTAGTGGAGTGACAACGTTAAACTATACTGGACCAGTATCTTATAATGTGTTAGCACAAAGCAGAAGTATTGAATATTGGACATTGACAATTGAATCGGCTAAACCTACAATTACACTTTTAGGCAATGCAGTCATTTCAATTGATAAAGGTTGCGTATATACAGATCCAGGTTATACAGCTGTAGATAACACAAATGCAGATATTACTTCGTCGGTTATCGTTTCAGGTACTGTTGATGTAAATACTCCGGGTCAATATGTAATAACATATACGGTAAAAGATGCGTTGCAAAATCAAGCTACAGTAACACGTACAGTAAATGTATCAAGTACAACATGTACATTGGGAGTACCAACTAATGCTATTGAAGGTTTTGTATTATATCCAAATCCGGTTATCGAAGGTAAGGTTCATATACAATCAGCTTCAACTAGTCCTAAAAACATCGTCATATCTGATATGACAGGAAAGAAAATACTTTCCGTTCAAACAGAAAAAACAGAACTGAATGTTTTAGGCTTGCCAAGCGGTGTGTATTTAATAAGAGTAGAACAGGACGGGAATACATCTATAGAAAAATTAATCATTAGATAATTTCACAGACTAGTTCTGGATAATTAATAAGTTACAACCCTACAGGTTTTAAAACCTGTAGGGTTTGTTTTTTGTTCTTATATATAAAGAGTGATTCTGTCCGGCTGAGCGAAGTCGAAGCCTTTATCCGCTACTATCGGGGCTAGGGGATGGGTTTTCAAAGGAAAGATCGGTCATAAAACAAAAACTTCGGGT
>NZ_CAGKLC010000070.1 GCF_903469665.1 Flavobacterium sp. UGB4466
TCGAGTCAGAACAATTATCCAACCACATTACCTGTGATTTCTTTGACTCCGGAGAACCTTATGTATGTCATTTATACCTCAGGCTCCACGGGACAGCCCAAAGGAGTAATGATCGAGCACAAAAGTTTGGTGAACTACATCTTAAATCAAAAAGAAGAATTCGGGTTTGATGTGTCCGATCGTATCGTACAATTCTCCAACAACGCTTTTGATGCGTCGATGGAACAGATCTTTTTGGCTTTGCTTAGCGGAGCCACCCTGATTGGTGCTCCAAAAGAGCGTATCATTGATCCGACCGACTTTATAAACTTATTAAACCAACACAGTGTAACCCACCTGCATGCCACACCGGGTTATTTGTCACATTTAGAGCAGCTTTCCACTTGCAAGACCCTAAAAAGAATTGTTGCGGCAGGAGAAGTATGCCCAAAAAATCTGGCTGAAAAAATGATTAAAATAGCCGACTTCTACAACAAGTACGGCCCAACAGAAGCCACCATTAGCGCTGTGATGGAAAGAGTAGAACAAAGCGATCTGCAAAGAAACCTCATTTCAATTGGCAAACCTTTAAAAGACAGTCAGATCTATATCTTATCCGATAATCTGGCGTTACAGCCCATTGGTGTATTTGGAGAACTCTGCATCTCCGGAAACAGCCTGTCCAGAGGATACCTGAACAACCCTGAACTCACCGAAGAAAAATTCATCGCTCATCCTTTTATTGCAGGAGCCAGACTCTACAAGACAGGCGATCTGGGCCGATGGCTACCCGATGGCAGCATCGAACTTACCGGTAGAAAAGACCAGCAGGTAAAAGTAAGAGGCCACCGAATAGAACTCGGTGAAATCGAACACGCACTATTGTCACAAGACAGTATCAGTCAGTGTGTGGTAACCGTACAAGACATAGAGACAGAACCCGCAATAGTAGCCTATGTGGTGGGAGAAAAAGAACTTGACAAACAAGAACTTCGTGTGCAATTGAGTCAATCTTTACCGGATTATATGCTTCCGGGGTATTATGTACAATTAGACGCCATTGCATTAACTTCCCACGGTAAAGTGGATCTGAAAGCATTGCCTAGAGTGGATGTAAACGATAAGATTCAGCAGGAATATACCGCTCCGGTGACAACCTTAGAGAAACAATTAGTTGCAATCTGGGAAGAAATACTGGGCATAAAAAATATTGGAACTACAGACAACTTCTTTGAATTGGGCGGACACAGTCTGAAAGTAATTTTGGTAGCCAACAAAATCAACCGACAATTAGGCTATCAGATCAGTGTGAAAGACGTCTTTTTGAACCCAACCATCTCAGGAATTATCAGCAAACTTGAAACTGCAGCTTACACTGCTATCCCTAAAGCCGAAGAACAATCCAATTATGTTTTGACCTCTTCTCAGCACCGACTATGGATACTGAGTCAGTTTGAAGGTGGGAATCAGGCCTACAACATTCCCGGTTCGTTTGAACTCGAAGGAACTTTAAATGTAGCATACCTAAACCAGGCCTTTAAAACCGTTATTAACCGACATGAAATTTTAAGAACTTCTTTCAAACGAAATGAAGAAGGAGAAGTGCGTCAATTCATCATTGATCCTTCAGACATAGACTTTAAAATTGATTATGCCGATTTCACTACAGTTGAAAACCAGCAGCTGGCAGTAGAAAAAAGAGCAGAGCAGTACGCTCAGCATCCATTTGATTTGGCACAGGCACCTTTAGTAAACGCACAGCTTGTAAAATTATCAGAAAACCGACACCTGTTACTCTTTAATATGCACCATATTATTAGTGATGGCTGGTCTATGGGAATTTTGAGCAACGAACTTATCACGATTTACGATCATTTAGTTCAGAACAAAACCATCAGTCTGCCCGAACTTAGCCTGCAATACAAAGACTATGCAAGCTGGATGCGAAGTGAAGAACAAATCACCAAACAAAAGAAATCAGAAGCCTATTGGCTGGAGATCTTTGGCGGTAACCTGCCGGTACTGGAACTTCCGACAGACAAAATGAGGCCAAAAATGAAGACCTATGCCGGAGATTCCATCACCCACAACTTCAGCAAAGAAGCAAGTGTTAAGCTGAAAACATTCTCAGAGCAGCACAACAGCAGCCTCTTTATGACCCTGATGGCAGGAATCAACGGATTACTCTCAAGATACACCAACACCAGAGACCTTATTCTAGGAACACCAATTGCGGGAAGAGAGCACAGTGATCTGGAAAATCAAATAGGACTTTATCTCAACACCCTGGCCATTCGAACCCGTTTTGAAGAAACAGCAGATTTTGAAACCCTGCTGCAAATACAAAAAGAAACCCTGCTCGATGCCTATTCCCATCAGGAATATCCGCTGGACAATCTGGTAGAACAACTAGGTTTAGGACGAGATACAAGCCGATCAGCACTCTTTGATGTGCTGGTAGTTTTACAAAATCAGCAGGATTTATTTGCTTCAAATGCAGAACAAATAGAAAGTTTAACCTTAAAACCTTATAAAGCCAATCCAAGAAAAGTTAGTCAATTTGATTTAAGCTTCATCTTCTCAGAAAAAGAAGAACAGTTGAGTTTACACATCGAATACAACACCGACATTTATCAGCCGGAATTTGTAGCCCGTTTAGCCAATCATTTAGATACTTTTTTAACCAAAGCCCTCCAAAATCCGGAGCAAAAAGTAGCCAAACTCAACTATTTGAGCCAAGCCGAGACCACGCAATTGCTGCAGGATTTTAACGACACAGCAGTAGAGTATCCTAAAGATCACACTATGGTTGATTTATTTGTAACTCAGGCAAAGAAAACTCCGGAACAGTTTGCTCTGGTGACCGATAGAAAAAGCTTCACCTACAAAGAACTCGATGAGATTTCTAACGAACTCTCACACTACCTGTTAAGCAATTACAACTTAGCCGTAGAAGATTTAGTAGGTGTAAAACTCGGCCGTAGCGAGTGGCTGCCTATTGCCTTATTGGCTGTTTTGAAATCAGGATGTGCTTATGTTCCAATCGATCCGAACTATCCGGCACAAAGAATTGAATACATCGAGCAAGACAGTCAATGCAAAATAACCATAGACGATAGCTTTATCGCAACTTTTAAACAAGCAGAATCCATATCAAAATCATTGCCGCAGATCACTTTCAATGCACAGCAGTTGGCTTATATCATCTACACCTCCGGATCCACAGGAAAACCAAAAGGAGTTATGATCACCCATCAGAATGCGGTAGCCATGTTATGCTGGTCACAAAGAGAATTTAGCGATACCGATTTTGATATCTTATACGCCGTAACCTCACATTGTTTTGACCTGTCCGTTTACGAATTTTTCTATCCGTTAAGCATTGGAAAACAAATCCGTTTACTGTCCAATGGATTATCGATAGGAGATTATATTCACAGCGACAAAAATGTACTGATCAATACGGTTCCATCGGTGATCCATACCCTGATCGAGAAAGGAACCACCTTTGAGAATGCCGTTGGAATCAACCTTGCCGGAGAAGCATTCCCGGTGAGTATCGCCAACCATTTTACCAACTCAGGCATTGCTATTAGAAATCTGTACGGACCTTCGGAAGACACCACCTACAGCAGTTATTACCGAGTAGAAGGGACTTACGAAAGCTCTGTACCTATTGGAAAAGCCTTAGACAACACCCAGTTTTATGTACTCTCAGAAGAGCTGGCATTACAGCCTGTGGGGGTAATTGGAGAAATCTGTATCTCAGGTGACGGTTTGTCCAGAGGGTATTTGTACCAACCGGAACTCACCACAGAGAAGTTTATAGAGAACCCTTTCAAAGAAGACAGCAAACTCTATAAAACAGGCGATTTGGGCAAATGGTTACCTGATGGCACCATCGCTTACATTGGTCGAAAAGACAGTCAGGTGAAGATCAGAGGACATCGTATTGAACTCGGAGAAATCGAGCAGGTATTGCAGTCACAGAAGGAGATCGATCAGTGTGTGGTCCTCACGGCAACTGTAAATGGAGATCCGGTGATTGTAAGTTACTTGGTAAGCACCGCAACTATTGACAAACAACAGCTTCGTCAGTCACTTTCGAGAGAATTACCGGAATACATGCTGCCGAGTTTTTATGTGTTCTTAGATAAATTTCCACTAACACCCAACGGCAAGATTGATAAAAAAGCCTTGCCGCCGGTAAGTACAGACGATGTTATCCAACAGGAATACATCGCACCGACCAATGAAATAGAGGAGAAACTGGCAGCGATATGGCAGGACATTCTAAAATTGGAGAAAATAGGCATTACCGATAATTTCTTTGAATTAGGAGGAAACAGTTTAAAAGCTACTGTTTTAATCAACAGAATCAACAAGGCCTTTGATACGAGATTTTCTATTGAGGATTTGTACAAAACCCAGAGTATTATAGGAGTTTCTAAGAAATTAAGCTTTATAATTTTCCAGAATCAGCTAGCAGTAGAAACCGCTAATGATTTGGATGAGGTATTGATCTAATTTGTTGTGTTGAATAATAACTACAACAAAGAACGAACAAGAAATCTGCAAGATCTGCGGAATCAACGTGAAAAATACTTAACACATAGCGACATCCATTTTTACATACAGGAAAGAATATCTGAAAGAAATACATTTCCTTCATCCCGATTTATCGGGACGTTTTATGTCAAGTGAAACGCCTTATTTGAACATAGAAAAACTATGTTTCTATGTGTTTATGAATTAATCCCACAACAGTTTAATATAAAATTTAATCGCGAGTTTCATTTTATATCTTAAGCATGGCTGTATTTAAGCAGCCATGCTTTTTTTGCAGTATTTTTTAAAGGCGTAGATTTTTTTTCGGCTCAAAAAGAAAGTGTTTCTATTTACTAAAATTAATTATGCTCAGTGGGTAGTGGCATTTGACTGCCAGCTATTGAGAGAATAGTGTCATGGTTTGAGAAAATCATACAGGCATTTCATTACTTTAAAAATCATATCATGATAGAGAATCTAATACAAACATTACAATCCTTAAATATCAGGCTTCGAGTAGATAACGGAGATTTAAAAATTAATGCTCCTAAGGGGGCTTTGACTACCGAAATTATTGAAGAAATTAAAGCACATAAAACGGAGCTGATCGAACTACTTTCGTCTTCAGAGTCTATCCCTAAAGCGGTTAGCAAAGAATCTTATGCGCTTACTTCGCCACAGCGCCAATTCTGGACTTTAAGCCAGTTTGAAGGTGGGAATTCCGCTTATAATATATTTGAAGCATTTGAATTTAAAGGAGTTTTAGATTTTGAAAAACTAACTCAGACTTTTACTATTTTAACAGAGCGGCATGAAAGTTTACGTACTGTTTTTAAAGAAGATGAACAGGAAAATCTGGGACAATATATCATTCCTGTTTCTCAATATAAAGGAGTTTTACAGTTTACAGATTTGAATAATGCTACAGCTGAAGTACTGAGTAATTATGTAGAGAGATTTCAAAAGCATGTTTTTGATTTAGAAAAAGGACCGCTTTTTATAGGAGAGATTGTAAAGGCAGCGGCAGATCATCATATTCTGATGCTTAACATGCACCATATTATTGGCGATGGCTGGTCGATGGGGATATTGAGTAAAGAGTTTATGGCAGTTTACAATGAATTGACAATAGGGAATGAGGCTGTATTAGCGGAACTGCCTATTCAATATAAAGATTATTCAGAATGGCAGAATAGTCAAGCCAGACAAGCCATATTGGAAAAATCTAAGGCATTCTGGTTAGATAGATTTTCGGGAGATTTACCGGTTTTGAAACTACCCGCTAATAAAACAAGACCTAAACTTAAAACGTATAACGGTTCGGGATGCAGCCATTCTTTTTCAAAAGAAAGCACTTCTCAGTTTAATGGCTATGCACAGCAAAACGGAGTAACACTTTTTATGCTTTTAATGGCAGGTATAAATGGATTACTTTCCAGATACACCAACACGAGAGACCTTATTCTGGGTACTCCGGCGGCCGGGAGAAAGCACAGTGATTTAGAAAATCAGGTTGGATTGTACTTAAATACGCTGGCCATTCGAACCACTTTTGAAGAAACAGTAAGTTTTGAAGAATTATTGGCCATACAAAAGGAAACTTTATTAGAAGCTTATTCCCATCAGGACTATCCTTTTGATAGTTTGGCAGAAGCGCTTAATTTTAAAAGAGACCTGAGTCGATCTGTTTTATTTGATGTTTTAGTGGTATTTCAAAACCAGCAGGAATTATTAACCTCCCAAGGCTTAGTGTTAAACGGTCTCGAAATAGCGCCTTATAAAAATTTAAAGAAGTCATTTAGTAAGTTTGATTTAACCTTTTCTTTTTCGGAGAAACAAGGGCAGCTACATTTAAATATCGACTACAATACGGATATTTATGAATTGGATTTTGTAAAGCGGTTGGCTTCTCATTTCGATAGTTTTTTAACAAAGGCAATCCAAAATCCGGGTCAGGATACGGCCAGTCTGGACTACATTTCAAGCTCAGAGAAAACGATCCTTTTGGAAGATTTTAGTACTTCAAAAACAGCAGCAACAGTAGAAGCTACAGCCGTTGAAATGTTCGAGCAGCAAGCCGGGCAGACCCCTGATGCCGTTGCAGTAGTTTTCGAAAACAGATCGTTGACTTACAGAGAACTCGACGCGCTTTCCAATCAGCTGGCACATTATTTATTGACTCACTATGACATAAAAACAGAGGACCTGATCGCTGTAAAATTAGAGCGCAGCGAGTGGATTTACACCTCACTTTTGGCCGTATTGAAAACCGGCGGTGTTTATGTTCCTATAGATCCGGGTTATCCGGAGCAGAGAATTGCTTATATCGAGCAAGACAGTACATGTAAAGTTGTTATTGACGAGAAGTTATTGGCGAATTTCATATCGAGTCAGAACAATTATCCAACCACATTACCTGTGATTTCTTTGACTCCGGAGAACCTTATGTATGTCATTTATACTTCAGGCTCCACAGGACAGCCCAAAGGAGTAATGATCAATCACAAAAGCTTAGTAAACTACATCCTAAATCAAAAAGAAGAATTCGGGTTTGGTGCGTCCGATCGTATCGTACAATTCTCCAACAACGCCTTTGATGCGTCGATGGAACAGATCTTTTTGGCTTTGCTTAGCGGAGCCACCCTGATTGGTGCTCCAAAAGAGCGTATTATTGATCCGACCGACTTCATAAACTTATTAAACCAACAGAGTGTAACCCACCTGCATGCCACCCCGGGTTATTTGTCACATTTAGAGCAGCTTTCCACCTGCAAGACCCTGAAAAGAATTGTTGCGGCAGGAGAAGTATGCCCCAAAAATCTGGCTGAAAAAATGGTCAAAATAGCCGACTTCTACAACAAGTACGGCCCAACAGAAGCCACCATTAGCGCTGTGATGGGAAGAGTAGAACAAAGCGATCTGCAAAGAAACCTCATTTCAATTGGCAAACCTTTAAAAGACAGTCAGATCTATATCTTATCCGATAACCTGGCGTTACAGCCCATTGGTGTATTTGGAGAACTCTGCATCTCCGGAAACAGCCTGTCCAGAGGATACCTGAACAACCCTGAACTCACCGAAGAAAAATTCATCACTCATCCCTTCATTGCAGGAGCCAGACTCTACAAGACAGGCGATCTGGGCCGATGGCTACCGGATGGCAGCATCGAACTTACCGGTAGAAAAGACCAGCAGGTAAAAGTAAGAGGCCACCGAATAGAACTCGGTGAAATCGAACACGCACTATTGTCACAAGACAGTATCAGTCAGTGTGTGGTAACCGTACAAGACATAGAGACAGAGCCCGCAATAGTAGCCTATGTGGTGGGAGAAAAAGAACTTGACAAACAAGAACTTCGTGTGCAATTGAGTCAATACTTACCGGATTATATGCTTCCGGGGTATTATGTACAATTAGACGCCATAGCATTAACCTCCCACGGTAAAGTGGATCTGAAAGCATTGCCTAGAGTGGATGTAAACGATAAGATTCAGCAGGAATATACCGCTCCGGTGACAACCCTAGAGAAACAATTAGTTGCAATCTGGGAAGAAATACTGGGCATAAAAACCATTGGAACTACAGACAACTTCTTTGAATTGGGCGGACACAGTCTGAAAGTAATTTTGGTAGCCAACAAAATCAACCGACAATTAGGCTATCAGATCAGTGTGAAAGACGTCTTTTTGAACCCAACGATCTCAGGAATTATCAGTAAACTTGAGGAAGGAACCTTCACCGCCATACCCAAAGCAGAGCAACAGGAAAGCTACGTTTTAAGCTCTTCTCAGCACCGCTTATGGATATTAAGCCAGTTTGAAGGAGGGAATCAGGCCTACAACATTCCCGGTTCATTTGAACTCGAAGGAAATTTAAACACAGCACAATTAACAGAAGCTTTCAACCTTCTTATGGCCAGACATGAAACCCTAAGAACCTATTTCAAAAGAGACGATCAGGGAGAAGTGCGTCAATTTATAGTCGATGCCAAAGACATTAATTTTAAAGTAGATTTTGAAGATTTTACTAAAGTTGAAAAACAAGAAGAAGCCCTGGAACAAAGCGTTGCTCAAAGCTATCAGTATCAATTTGATTTAGAGAAAGCCCCTTTGGTAAACCTGAAACTCATCAGACAATCAGAAAACAAACACCTGTTACTTTTCAATATGCACCATATTATTAGTGATGGCTGGTCGATGGGAATTTTGAGCAACGAACTTATCACGATTTACGATCATTTAGTTCAGAACAAAACCATCAGTCTGCCCGAACTTAGCCTGCAATACAAAGACTATGCAAGCTGGATCAGAAGCGAGGAACAAATCACCAAACAAAAGAAATCAGAAGCTTATTGGCTGGATATCTTTAGCGGTAACCTGCCGGTACTGGAACTTCCGACAGACAAAATGAGGCCAAAAATGAAGACCTATGCCGGAGATTCCATCACCCACAATTTCAGCAAAGAAGCAAGTGTTAAGCTGAAAATATTCTCAGAGCAGCACAACAGCAGCCTCTTTATGACCCTGATGGCAGGAATCAACGGATTACTCTCAAGATACACCAACACCAGAGACCTTATTCTAGGAACACCAATTGCGGGAAGAGAGCACAGTGATCTGGAAAATCAAATAGGACTTTATCTCAACACCCTGGCCATTCGAACCCGTTTTGAAGAAACAGCAGATTTTGAATCCCTGCTGCAAATACAAAAAGAAACCCTGCTCGATGCCTATTCCCATCAGGAATATCCGCTGGACAATCTGGTAGAACAACTAGGTTTAGGACGTGATACAAGCCGCTCAGCACTCTTTGATGTGCTGGTAGTTTTACAAAATCAGCAGGATTTATTTGCTTCAAATGCAGAACAAATAGAAAGTTTAACCTTAAAACCTTATAAAGCCAATCCAAGAAAAGTCAGTCAATTTGATTTAAGCTTCATCTTCTCAGAAAAAGAAGAACAGTTGAGTTTACACATCGAATACAACACCGACATTTATCAGCCGGAATTTGTAGCCCGTTTAGCCAATCATTTAGATACTTTTTTAACCAAAGCCCTCCAAAATCCGGAGCAAAAAATAGCCACACTCAACTATTTGAGCGAAGCCGAGATCACACAATTGCTGCAGGATTTTAACGACACAGCAGTAGAGTATCCTAAGGATCACACTATGGTTGATTTATTTGTCAGTCAGGCAAAGAAAACCCCGGAACAGATTGCTTTATTAACCGATACCAAAAGTTTTACCTACAAAGAACTCGACGAGATTTCTAACGAACTCTCACACTACCTGTTAAGCAATTACAACTTAGCCGTAGAAGATTTAGTAGGTGTAAAACTCGGCCGTAGCGAGTGGCTGCCTATTGCCTTATTGGCTGTTTTAAAATCAGGATGTGCTTATGTTCCAATCGATCCGAACTATCCGGCACAAAGAATTGAATACATCGAGCAAGACAGTCAATGTAAAATAACCATAGACGATAGCTTTATCGCAAGTTTTAAACAAGCAGAATCCATATCAAAATCATTGCCGCAGATCACTTTTAGTGCACAGCAGTTGGCCTATATCATCTACACCTCAGGATCCACAGGAAAACCAAAAGGAGTTATGATCACCCATCAGAATGCGGTAGCCATGTTATGCTGGTCGCAAAGAGAATTTAGCGATACCGATTTTGATATTTTATACGCCGTAACTTCACATTGTTTTGATCTGTCTGTTTACGAATTTTTCTATCCGTTAAGCATTGGAAAACAAATCCGTTTACTGGCCAATGGATTATCGATAGGAGATTATATTCACAGCGACAAAAATGTACTGATCAATACGGTTCCATCGGTGATCCATACTCTGATCGAAAAAGGAACCACCTTTGAGAATGCCGTTGGAATCAACCTTGCCGGAGAAGCCTTTCCGGTAAGCATTGCCAATCATTTTGCAGCCTCAGGCATAGCCGTGAGAAATTTGTACGGACCTTCGGAAGATACTACTTACAGCAGTTATTACCGAGTAGAAGGGACTTACGAAAGCTCGGTACCTATTGGAAAAGCCTTAGACAACACCCAGTTTTACGTACTCTCAGAAGAGCTGGCATTACAGCCTGTGGGGGTAATTGGAGAAATCTGTATCTCAGGCGACGGTTTGTCCAGAGGGTATTTGTACCAACCGGAACTTACTGCAGAAAAATTTATCAAAAACCCATTCAAAGAAGACAGCAAACTCTATAAAACAGGCGATTTAGGTAAATGGTTACCTGACGGTACCATCGCTTACATTGGCCGAAAAGACAGTCAGGTGAAGATCAGAGGACATCGTATTGAACTCGGAGAAATCGAGCAGGTATTGCAGTCACAGGAGGAGATCGATCAGTGTGTGGTCCTCACGGCAACTGTAAATGGAGATCCGGTGATTGTAAGTTATCTGGTAAGCACCGCAACTATTGACAAACAACAGCTTCGTCAGTCACTTTCGAGAGAATTACCGGAATATATGCAGCCGAGTTTTTATGTGTTCTTGGATAAATTTCCACTAACACCCAACGGTAAGATCGATAAAAAAGCCTTGCCTCCGGTAAGTACAGAGGATGTTATCCAACAGGAATACATTGCTCCAACCAATGAAATAGAGGAGAAACTGGTAGCGATATGGCAGGACATTCTAAAACTGGAGAAAATAGGCATTACCGATAATTTCTTTGAATTAGGAGGAAACAGTTTAAAAGCTACTGTTTTAATCAACAGAATCAACAAGGCTTTTGATACGAGATTTTCTATTGAGGATTTGTATGAAACCCAGGATGTTATTGGAGTTTCGGAAAAACTAAAATTTATCGTATTCCAGAATGAATTGGCCGGAGAGTCGGTTGATGATTTGGATGAAATTATGATATAAACTGATCTCAGTTCAGCCGATAGTATTTTTTGGTGCTAACTAGTGAGAGGAGAATATAACAATTCTGAAAAACAGAGATGCTTTTTAATTTACTTAAAAAATGATATCGTGATAAAAAAATTACTACATACGTTGCAATCCTTGAATATCAGACTTCGGGTTGAAAATGGGGATTTGAAAATTAATGCTCCGAAGGGGACTTTAACTCCTGAAATTATTGAAGAAATTAAAGCACATAAAAATGAACTGATCACCTTACTTTCGTCTTCAGAGTCAATTCCAAAGGCAGCAGTCAAAGAATCTTATGCGCTTACTTCGTCTCAGCACCGTTTGTGGACCTTAAGTCAATTTGAAACCGGTAACTCGGCCTATAATCTGTTTAATGCCTTTGAGTTTAAGGGAGAATTGAAACTTGAAAAATTAGCCGAGGCCTTTCAAATTTTAGTGAGGAGACATGAGAGCTTACGTACCATTTTTAAAGAAGACGAACAGGGGAATCTGGGACAGTATATTGTCCCGGTGGCGCAATACAGTGGAACTTTACAGTTTACAGATTTAAATAATGCTACAGCTGAAGTCCTGAGCAATCACGCCAATGCACTTCAAAGACATGCTTTTGATTTAGAAAGAGGACCTCTTTTTATAGGAGAGATTGTAAAGACAGCTGCAGATCATCATGTTCTAATGCTTAATATGCATCACATTATTGGCGATGGCTGGTCGATGGGGATATTGAGTAAAGAATTTATAACGATTTATAACGAATTGGTTATAGGAAATGAGATCGTATTATCCGACTTGCTTATTCAGTACAAAGACTATTCAGAATGGCAAAACAGTCCGTCCAGACAAGCAGTGCTGGAAAAATCTAAAGCGGTATGGTTAGAGACATTCTCAGGAGATTTACCGGTTTTGGAACTGCCTTCCAATAAAGTAAGACCGAAGCTTAAAACGTATAACGGCTCGGGGTTAAAGCACACTTTTTCAAAAGAAATTACCGGTCAGTTTAATGCTCATGCACAGCAAAATGGGGTAACACTTTTTATGTTTTTAATGGCAGGTATAAACGGATTATTGTCCAGATATACCAACACCAGGGACCTCATTTTAGGAACCCCCATAGCCGGAAGAAAACACAGTGATCTGGAAAACCAGGTTGGATTGTATTTAAATACACTGGCCATTCGAACTGTTTTTGAAGAAAAAACAAGTTTTGAAGAATTACTCAGTATACAAAAAGAAACCTTACTAAAAGCCTATTCTCATCAGGATTATCCTTTTGATAGTTTGGTAGAAGCGCTTAATCTTAAAAGAGATTTAAGCCGTTCGGTCTTATTTGACGTCCTGGTGGTATTTCAAAATCAACGGGAATTATTAGCGTCTGAAAACCTAACCATAAACGGTGTTGAAATAAAGCCTTATAAAAATCTGAAAAAATCATTTAGCAAATTTGATTTAACCTTTGCTTTCGCAGAATATCAGGGAGAACTGAGTTTGTACATGGAATACAATACCGATATTTACGAATCTGAATTTGTAGCGCGATTGGCGGCTCATTTAGATACTTTTTTAACCAAAGCCCTCCAAAATCCGGAGCAAAAAGTAGCCACACTCAACTATTTGAGCCAAGCTGAGACCACACAATTGCTAGTGGATTTTAACGACACAGCAGTAGAGTATCCTAAAGATCACACTATGGTTGATTTATTTGTCAGTCAGGCAAAGAAAACTCCGGAACAGTTTGCTCTGGTGACCGATAGAAAAAGCTTCACCTACAAAGAACTCGATGAGATTTCTAACGAACTCTCACACTACCTGTTAAGCAATTACAACTTAGCCGTAGAAGATTTAGTAGGTGTAAAACTCGGCCGTAGCGAGTGGCTCCCTATTGCCTTATTGGCTGTTTTAAAATCAGGATGTGCTTACGTTCCAATCGATCCGAACTATCCGGCACAAAGAATTGAGTACATCGAACAAGACAGTAAATGCAAAATAACCATAGACGATAGCTTTATCGCAAGTTTTAAACAAGCAGAATCCATATCAAAATCATTGCCGCAGATCACTTTTAGTGCACAGCAGTTGGCCTATATCATTTACACCTCTGGTTCCACAGGAAAACCAAAAGGAGTTATGATCACCCATCAGAATGCGGTAGCCATGTTATGCTGGTCGCAAAGAGAATTTAGCGATACCGATTTTGATACCTTATACGCCGTAACTTCACATTGTTTTGACTTGTCTGTTTACGAATTTTTCTATCCGTTAAGCATTGGAAAACAAATCCGTTTACTGGCCAATGGATTATCGATAGGAGATTATATTCACAGCGACAAAAATGTACTGATCAATACGGTTCCATCGGTGATCCATACTCTGATCGAAAAAGGAACCACCTTTGAGAATGCCGTTGGAATCAACCTTGCCGGAGAAGCCTTTCCGGTAAGTATTGCCAACTGTTTTACCAATTCAGGCATTGCTATTAGAAACCTTTACGGACCTTCGGAAGACACCACCTACAGTAGTTATTACCGAGTAGAAGGCACTTACGAAAGCTCGGTACCTATTGGAAAAGCCTTAGACAACACCCAGTTTTATGTACTCTCAGAAGAGCTGGCATTGCAACCTGTGGGGGTAATTGGAGAAATCTGTATCTCAGGCGACGGTTTGTCCAGAGGGTATTTGTACCAACCGGAACTCACCACAGAGAAGTTTATCAAAAACCCATTTAACGATACGACTAAATTGTACAAAACAGGCGATTTAGGTAAATGGTTACCTGACGGCACCATCGCTTATATTGGTCGAAAAGACAGTCAGGTGAAGATCAGAGGACATCGTATTGAACTCGGAGAAATCGAGCAGGTATTGCAGTCTCAGGAAGAGATCGATCAGTGTGTGGTCCTCACGGCAACTGTAAATGGCGATCCGGTGATTGTAAGTTATCTGGTAAGTACTGCAACTATTGACAAACAACAGCTTCGTCAGTCACTTTCGAGAGAACTGCCGGAATATATGCTGCCGAGTTTTTATGTGTTCTTGGATAAATTTCCACTAACACCCAACGGTAAGATCGATAAAAAAGCCTTGCCGCCGGTAAGCACAGACGATGTTATCCAACAGGAATACATTGCTCCAACCAATGAAATAGAGGAGAAGCTCGTTGCCCTCTGGCAGGAGATACTAAAATTAAATAAAATTGGAACGATAGATAATTTTTTCGAACTGGGTGGGAATAGTCTTAATGCAACCAAGCTATTGTCATTAGTACATCAGACATTTGACATTAAGGTAAATATGGAAGTCGTTTTTACAAATCCGACTATTCAGTTTCTGGCAGTAGAAATAGAGAATTTAATATGGTTAAGAGAAATTAAAACCACTTCTGACGTAAAAAAAATGGTCATTTAAATCGTTGATGATTAGAAATCAAGGTTTACAGAATAGAGATTGTAGCAATAAAAAATAATATAATTATGGAGAATATCGCTTATTTGATTAAAGATTTGAGGTCACGAGGTATTGGTGTGACATTGTCTGGTGATGATTTGGAAATTTCACAATTAAAAGAAGAAATAGATACAGATACAATTAATCTTATTAGAAATAATAAAGAGAGACTGGTAAATTATCTGCGTTCTTTCTCGTCTCAGGATTCATTCTCAGAAATACCCAATGCTCCATCTTTATCAAGCTACCCGATATCTGATGCACAACGCAGATTATGGGTGTTAAGCCAGTTTGAAGAAGGTACGGTAGCCTATAATATGCCATCCCGAATAGTATTAAATGGGGATTACAACATTGAAATGTTCAAACAAGCGATTCAGGCTGCTATCGACCGTCATGAAATATTGCGTACGGTATTTAAAGAAAATAGTGCCGGAGTTGTGCATCAACATATACTTACACCAGAAGCATTGAATTTTAAAGTCGATTATAAGGATTTTAGAATATTGGGTAATGAGTCAGCAGCAGCTATAGATTTATACATAGAAGAAGACAAGCAATTGAAGTTTGACCTTGAAAATGGTCCGCTAATCAGAGCTTCATTGTTACAGATGACTGATGATAGCTATACTTTTTACTATAATATGCACCATATTATCAGTGATGGCTGGTCTATGAAGGTACTTTCGAATGATGTATTGGCCTTTTATAATCATTATGTAAACAAAACTCCGTTAGAATTATCTGAATTAAGAATACAGTATAAAGATTACTCGGCCTGGCAGCTTTCACAATTAGAAACAGCATCTTATAAAGCAAGCAAAGAATACTGGAACGATCTTCTGTCCGGCAGCATTTCAACAATTGATTTACCAAGCACAAAAAAACGTCCTTTGTTTAAAACAAACAGGGGACAAAAAATAAGCACTTTTGTTTCTAAAGATACCACTTCAAAACTTAAGTTGTATTGTAATCAACAAGGGGGAACGCCATTTATGGGCTTACTATCCGCTTTAAATGTTTTAATCTACAGGTATACCAATACCAATAATATTGTTATCGGATCTCCTATTGCAGGCAGAGAGCATGTAGAACTGAAAAATCAAATAGGATTCTATACCAATACTTTGGCATTACGCAATGAATTAAACCCTTCAGATAGTTTTAATTCGGTTTTTAATTTGGTAAAACAGAATACCTTAAATGCATATACCCATCAATCGTATCCGTTTGACAGACTCGTTGAAGACCTGCAGGTAAAGCACAATACTTCCCGCAACTCGTTTTTTGATATTATGATGGTATTTCAGAATTTTGATCATGATACCGCTGACTTTGATTGGAAGGAGGAAAAAGAGAAAGAAATTGTAGATTTAGGAGTATCCAGTCCAAAATTTGATATAGACATCACTTTTGAAATCGTTGGCGGTCACCTTAAAATAGATCTTGAGTACAATACAGATGTTTATGAATATGAAGTCATAGCGAAATTTGTAAATCATTTTAAACAATTGCTTAAGAATATTTTTGACCAACCGGAAAAGGAAATCTCAAAAATTGAACTTCTTTCCGAAAAGGAAAAGCAGGAACAATTATATGAATCTAATGATACAAAAGCAGTTTATCCTAAAGGAGAAAATATCATCAGTTTATTTGAAGCTCAGGTTAAAAAAACACCAAACAAAACCGCGGTTATCTATAAAGACATCAAACTGACATATTCCGATTTAGAGGAGAAATCAGATGCTTATGCGGTATACCTGACTTCCATGTTTAATGTAAAATACGGTGACAGAATTGTAGTTACATTACCTCATGATGAACATCTTTTAGCCGTTTTATTAGCCGTTAAGAAAACAGGAGCCATCTATGTTCCGATTGATCTTGAAACGCCGCAAAGCCGAATTGATTTTATAAAAGAAGACAGTGAGAGTACTATTGTTATTGATGAGAATCTCTTGTTGGAAATGAATGCTTTCGAGAATAAAGGAAGAAAATTTGTAAAACCTCAGCCTACCTATGATAATGAAATTGAATTTCTTATTTACACCTCAGGTTCTACTGGAATACCTAAAGGGATATTGATAAAATCTGAAAGTGTATGCAACAGACTGTACTGGATGTGGAATAATTATCCGTTTCAGGAAACAGAAATTTGCTGCGCCAAAACCTCAATAAGTTTTGTAGACCATATTTGGGAACTATACGGACCTCTGTTAAAAGGAATTCCTTCTGCGTTTTTCAAAAAATCAGAGATTTTGGATATCCGCGGTTTTATTAAAAGTTTACAAGAAAATAAAGTAACCCGTATTGTACTGGTGCCATCCCTGTTAAGAGCTTTACTGGCTCATCCTGCCCTGTGCAAAGAAGAGTTAAAGTTGCTTAATGTATGGATAAGCAGTGGAGCTTCGTTAAAGAAAAGTGACGTGCAACATTTTTATGCCGTACATCAACGAGGAGACGTTAGGTTATTAAACATATACGGATCTACAGAAGTGACAGCAGATGCGACCTATTATGATACTTATGAAGACTATAATCATTATAAAGATTTTAAACTTTTCGAATACACTTCAGATGACAAAATAGAAGCCTTAATCTCACAGCACGACGTAGCGTCAAAAATAGTATCAGAAGACTATCAATCTCTTTTGGATTTGAAAAATTTTAAAGATGTTGGTCTTGATTCTCAATACAATCCCGATGCCTACCTGAAATTTGTAGAAACAGAAGTAATTCCTAATGTGGTTAATGTGAGCAAACCTTCTTTCATAGGTCACATGACAAGTCCTATTCCTAAAATTATTAGAGAAATGAATGCTCTAATAGTGGCGCTGAATCAAAATCAGGTTAAAATAGAAACCTCGATGGTAGCTACTTTGATTGAAAAACAGGTAATAGGAATATTTCACAACCTGGTATATGCAAATGATCTGAAATTTTATGACGATTTTGTTCAGAATGCAGATCAGGCCCTTGGTGTAATTACCAATGGTGGTACCATGTCTAACCTGATGGCCATAAATTATTCGTTAAATAACTTATTAGGACCTAAAGAAGGATTTAGCGGGATTAAAAAAGAAGGACTTTTAGCAGCACTCAGGGCCTATGATTATGATCGTGTCGTTTTACTGGGGTCAGATTGGTGTCATTATTCATTTGGAAAAGCTTTAAAACTTTTAGGTCTGGGTACCGATGCTTTTATCTCCATAGACTATGAAGGAAAAGAAGCAGCTGCTTTAGAAACAGAGATCGTTTCACTGATTGCAAAATTACGTGAAGAAAAGTGTCTTATTTTAGGTTTAGTAGGTATTGCGGGAACAACGGAGTCCGGAAATATCGATCCGCTTGAAATTTTAGGAAAAATAGCAAACCATCATAACATTCATTATCATGTGGATGCTGCTTTTGGAGGCAGTTTTTTAACGGACGATACGCTTAAACTGAAAATGAAAGGTATAGAATTAGCCGATTCAGTTTCGATTTGTGCTCATAAACAGCTATACATTCCGATCGGATTGAGTGTTTGTGTTTTTAAAGATCCGAATTTTGTAAATTCTTCCGAGAACAATACCCATTATCAGGCGAGAAAAGGAAGTTATGATCTGGGTAAATATACTATAGAAGGCTCCAAGAACTTTATGAGTTTTGCTTTACACGCCGTATTTAAGATTTTTGGGAAAGAAGGCTTTGCGCAGGTAATCAGACACAATTATGCTACAGCACAGTTTTTTGCACAAGCGATTGATAAACACCCGGATTTTGACCTTGTTTTTAAGCCCGATCTGAATATTGTACTGTACAGATATTTACCTAAAAAATACAGAGGCAAAGAAAGTCTGAGTAACGAAGATTTAGAACAAATCAATGAGATCAATCTTAAGATTCAGAAGGAACAATTTAAACAAGGAAATTCTTTTGTTTCCTATACGCAGATAAAGAAAAGGGAAAATGAGCAAAGACATCTTCTGTTCCGAACAGTTTTCATGAATCCATATACCACAAAAGAAGATTTGTTATCCTTATTAGAAGAGCAGGTTACCATTGCTGCCACTATCGAAAACAGACTTTACGAATCGCATTCCAGTGTTCAAAACGAAAGCATTTTTATTGGTAAACCGATAGAAAATGTCAAGGTGTACATCCTTGATGAATTTTTAAACGTATTACCGGCCGGAGTGGTAGGGGAGATCTGTATCAGTGGAGAATGTGTGTCTGCAGGATATACAAATACTGTAGAAGATTTTGCGGCGAAGTTTATCGAGAATCCATTTTTAAAAGGAGAACGTTTGTTTAGAACAGGCGATTTAGGAAGAAAATGGGAAGACGGTAATATTGAGTTTGTAGGAAGAAAAGACCATCAGATTAAAATTAGAGGAAATCGCGTTGAATTAGGCGAGATCGAAAATACCTTGTGCAAAAGAAAGGAAATAAGTCAGGCTGTAATTACGGTTATCGAGAATGGTGTGTCTCAGGAAAATGAACTTGCCGCTTACATTATTTCCAGCCAGAAAGAAGAAGTAATGGATCTGCGGGCATCCTTAAAAAAGAGCCTTCCGGAATATATGATTCCTTCTTATTTTGTACAGTTAGAAAAATTTCCGGTACTCACCAATGGAAAGATTGATCTCAAAGCATTACCGGATCCTCTGACAGAAGGCATTTCGACCAAAGTAGCTTACGTGGCACCACGCAATGCTATTGAAAAAGAACTAGTCAGTATTTGGCAGGAAGTTTTGGATAAAGAAAAGGTAGGGGTATTAGATGATTTCTTTGAATTAGGAGGTCACAGTATAAAAGGAACTAAACTTCTGTCCCAAATAAACAGAGCTTTTAATGTCGAGATAAACATTAAAAATTTATTTATGTCCCCTACAATAGAATGTTTGGCGGCACAAATAAAATTTATAGAAACCCAGGAGCAAATAAAGTCTGAAAAAGAATCACTTACAGAAATAGAATTATGATCGATTTATTACATAAAATAACAGAGGGCGGAATCGCTTTAGATATAGTAGATGGTCAATTAAAACTTTATGCAAAAGCCAAAGAAGTAGACCCGCAATTACTAGCAGAAATAAAAGAAAATAAAGAACAAATTCTGGCGTATTTATTAGATACCGGAGCATTAGATAAAAACACAGCTGTCCTACAGCCTATCGTTCCTGTTGCTCAGGCAGAAAATTATGCGCTTTCATTTGGACAGCAGAGATTGTGGACATTAAGCCAATTTGAATCCGGGGCAAGCACTTATAACATGCCCTATCATATTGAGCTTAAAGGACAGTACGATCTTATTTATCTTAAGCAAGCAATACGTGCTGTCATAGACCGCCATGAAATATTGCGTACCGTATTTAAAACAAATGAAATAGGAGAAGTACGTCAATACATAATTCCAAGTGAAGATTTTGAGTTTAATGTCACTTATATTGACTATCGAAATGCTTCTGATAAAGAACAGGAAGTACAAGATTATATAACCAATGATGCTTCTAAATCTTTTGATTTGGAAACAGGTCCTTTGTTTCGCGTTGGTTTGCTGCAAACAGACGATAATCGATATACTTTTTACTATAACCTGCACCACATTATTAGTGACGGATGGTCGATGAACATCTTATCACAGGATGTACTTCATTATTACAAAGCCTATGCAAATAATGCAGCTGTAGCACTGGAACCGTTAAAAATTCAGTACAAAGACTTTGCAAATTGGCAATTGGAACATTTAAATAGTGAGTCGAGTACTCTTTCAAAAGAATATTGGGCCAAAGAGCTGTCAGGTGATTTACCGGTGCTGGACCTACCGTCTGAAATTGTTCGCCCGACTGTCTTATCTTATGAAGGTCGTGGATACAGAACTTATTTTTCTAAAGAACTTTCGAAACGTATCAAAGATTTTTCTACAGAAAATGGAGGAAGTTTATTTACGGGACTTTTAGCAGCCTGGAATGTGCTGTTTCATAAATATTCAGGAGAACAGGACATACTTATTGGAAGTCCTAATGCAGGCCGGGACCATGCAGATGTGTTCAATCAGATTGGGTTTTATGTAAACACAATGGTTTTACGAAATACAATAGATCCTGAGATGACTTTCAGATCTCTTTATAAGCAGGTAAAAGACCGAACTCTTGAATCTTATAAACATCAAACCTATCCGTTCGATCGTATCATTGAAGATTTGAACATTCAAAGAAACGTTGGCAGAAATGCCATTTTTGATGTTTTACTGGTACTGCAAAATGCCGGAATTCAAATTTCAGATGCTGATCTGGAAAATATAGAGGTTAGCGAGATCAGAGAGTTAGGTGTTAAGGCCGCTAAGTTTGATGTAGAACTAAGTTTTGTCGAGGCAGGAAGTTATCTTGCTTTTGATCTTACGTACAACACGGCGGTGTATGATGAAGGGAGTATGAAAAGAATGATCAGCCATTACCAGCAATTATGGGAGGAGTTATTAGACAATCTGGATACACCGGTAACGGATATCTCTTATATTTCTGAAAAAGAAGAACAGCAGCTGCTTATTGATTTTAATAAAACAACAGCACCTTATCCCGATACGTTATCCATCCCGGAAGTATTCGAAAAACGAGTTCAGGAATCTCCCGATGCAGTAGCAGTTGTATATGAAGATCAGAGTTTTACGTATTTAGAATTGGATGATTTATCCAATAAATTTGCCCAGTTTATACAAGATCAATATACAATTGCTTCTAATGACACTATAGGGATTAAGCTGGAGCGAAATCATTGGTTTGTGGTAGCGTTATTGGGCGTACTAAAAGCAGGTGCTGTGTATGTACCAATGGATCCCGAGTTTCCAAAAGATGTATTGGACTTTATTACAAATGATGCTGCCTGTATTTTCTGTATAACAAAAGAAGAATTACAAGCCTTCATAACCTGTAAAAAGGATATTGATATTTCAGATTTTAAGCTAAATCAAACAGCAGATCCGTTAGCCTATATTATGTATACCTCGGGATCTACCGGAAAACCAAAAGGAGTAATCATAAATCAAAAGTCAATTTTGCGATTAGTGATGAACACCAACTATTTGGATGTTACTTCACATACTGTTTTAGGACTCTCAAATTTTTCATTTGACGGCTCTACTTTTGATATTTTTATGCCTTTATTAAATGGAGCTAAGCTTGTCATTTCGGAGAAAAATATATTTCTTGATCTCCAAAAATTCAATGAGTTAATAATCACCAAAAACATTAGCTGCTTTTTTATAACAACAGCCCTTTTTAATGTCATTGTTGAAGCCGAATTACCTGCGTTAGGGCAAATAAAATGTATCTTATTCGGAGGGGAACAAGTCTCTGTAAAACATGTCAAAAGATTCAAAGACCTATATCCTGCAGTAAGTTTACGTCATGTTTATGGCCCAACAGAAAATACAACATTTTCTACATTTTATGAAATCAATGCCATCAGTGACAATCCTAAAACGATACCTATTGGCTGTTCAATTACAAACAGTACCAGTTATATATTAGATGCTAAAAATAAATTAGTTCCTATCGGAGTTCCGGGTGAGATATGTCTTGGAGGTGAAGGCATCGCCGAAGGTTATCTCAATAGACCGGATTTAACAGAAACTAAATTTGTACCCCATCCCTTTATTGATGGATTAAGTATTTACAAAACCGGAGATACAGGGAAATGGCTGTCGTCTGGAGATATCGAATTTATTGGACGTAAAGATGATCAGATAAAAATAAGAGGTCATCGTATCGAGTTAGGAGAAATAGAAAATGCACTATTAACCATAGATGCGATAGACGATGCCATTGTAATTGCAAGAAAAAACAAAAACGACGAAAAAGAGATCGTTGCCTATATGGTATCCGGAGTAACGTTGAGCGCTTCTGATTTACGAAACGAACTAAAGAAAAAGTTAGCCATTTATATGCTGCCTTCTTATTTTGTACAATTGGATCAGTTTATATTAAACAGCAATGGAAAGGTAAATAAAAAATTACTTCCGGATCCTGAAACAGTCTGCCTTTCTACTACCTCAGATTATGTGGCGCCAAGAAACGGTAAAGAAGAACTTTTAGTTAGTATTTGGACTGCTGTCTTGCAAAAAACTACGGTAAGCGTTACCGATAACTTTTTTGAATTAGGCGGGCATAGTCTTAAAGCAGCCAGATTAATTGAAGAGTATCGCAGAGCTTTTAATGTTAAGCTTACTTTAGAGACAATCTTTTTGCATCCCATATTAGAAGATCATGTACAGCTTATTGAAGAGAGTACCTATTCAGAATATCAGTCGATACCGGTTATGGACAGTAACGATAGTTATGCACTTTCGGCAGGCCAAAAAAGATTATGGGCTTTAAGCCAACTGGAAACAGGAGCATCGATGTACAATATGTCATTTCATACCATACTGGAAGGGAGTTATGATATAGCCGTTCTTAAACAGGCCATTTATGCAACAATAAAACGTCATGAGATACTACGTACCGTTTTTAAAATTGATGATAGTTTAGGAGAGCTTCGTCAGTATATTATTCCTAATGATTCATTTTATCTCGATATTCCTTTCCTGAATCTTCAGGGTGAAGACGGCATAGAAGATAAACTTGCTGCTTATCGCAAAGAAGACCTCCATCTTCCATTTGATTTGACAAACGGACCATTAGTAAGAGCCTGTTTGTTTCAGTTAGAAGAAGCAAAATATGCTTTTCATTATAGTATGCATCATATTATAGGTGACGGCTGGTCTATGGAAGTTTTATCCAAAGACATATTCACATTTTATGAAAGCTTTAAAAATAATACAACCGTTTCACTGCAGCCGCTTAAAATACAATATAAAGAGTATGCAAATTGGCAGCGATTGCAA
The DNA here is from genome assembly GCF_903469665.1 of Flavobacterium sp. UGB4466. GTDB lineage: Bacteria > Bacteroidota > Bacteroidia > Flavobacteriales > Flavobacteriaceae > Flavobacterium > Flavobacterium lipolyticum. Next base: position 23,738 of record NZ_CAGKLC010000070.1, read on the forward strand.
TTAGAAGAGGCTTCCAGTCAGCAGGACAAAGTATTTTGGAAAGAATTGCTGAACGGTTCATTACCAGTACTTGATTTGCCAACGCAAAAATTGAGACCAGCTGTTAAAACAGCTCAGGGGAGACGATTCAGAACCTATCTTTCAGCAGAGCAGACAACAGCAATTAAAGGAGTAACTCAGGAATATGGAGGAAGTTTGTTTATAGCCCTTTTTTCAGGCTGGAACATCTTGTTGCATAAGTATACGGCTGCACGTGACATAATTATTGGAACTCCGGTAGCGGGAAGAAATCATATTGATCTTCTGGATCAGATAGGGTTTTACGTCAATACAATTGCATTAAGAAACGAAGTTAATCCGGAATTGTCTTTTGTCTCTTTTTATAAAAAAATAAAAGAACAAACCCTAAAGTCTTATAACCATCAAATGTATCCGTTTGATCAGTTAATAGACGATCTGGATATTCGACACCAAACCTCCCGAAATGCTGTTTTTGATATCATGTTTTCTTTACAGAATGTACTATCTCACAGGGTGGATGCAATCGTATCAAAAGATGCTGTAACTGCAATTGAAGATACAGGAGAAGCGATTGCGAAATTTGATTTAGAAGTAAACTTTCAGGAAGTGGGACAATGTTTGTTATTTGATGTAACCTACAACACAAATGTTTATGAAGCAGAAACGATCGAAGGTCTTATGAACCACTATAAGCAATTATGGAATGTAATTCTTGAGCAGCCAAATGAATTAATTCAGAATCTTACTTATTTATCACAAGAAGAAGAAGATCAGCTGGTTCACACATTTAATAATAATGACATTATATATCCTGAAGAGGATACGATTGTAACACTATTTCAACAACAGGCAGAAAAAACGCCACATAATTTAGCAGTAGTTTTTGGAGAAACACAAATTACGTATGCACAGCTGGATGCACTTTCTGATAAGATGGCAAACTATATCAGAAATACAAATGATGTTCATCCTGAAGATCTTATAGCCGTGAAGTTAGAAAGAAGTGATTGGTATGTGATCGCGCTGCTGGCGATACTTAAAACGGGTGCTGCCTATGTACCTATTGATCTGAATTATCCGGAAGATCGTATTGCATTTATTCAAAGCGACAGCAACTGTATTGCTACAATAGATGATTCTTTTATCTCCGAATTTCAAAATGCAACTATTGTATCAGATAGCAGGGATGTAATGGTACAGGCTTCTAATATGGCCTATGTAATATATACTTCGGGATCTACCGGAAAACCTAAAGGTGTCATGGTCGAACACAAAGCCTTAAGTAACTTGTGCCACTGGCATCAAAAAGAATACAGTCTAAGCACAGACAGCAGATGTACATTGTACGCGAGTATAGGTTTTGACGCCTCTACATGGGAATTATTTCCAACGCTCTTAAGTGGAGGATGTGTATACCCAATACCGGAATCCATTCGCTTAAAAACGGCAGACTTAATTGCATTTTTCAATGTCCATAAAATAACGCAGGCTTTTGTTCCTACAGTATTATACAACGATATATTACGAGACAGTGCAACACTGCAGCAGCCTTTAAAACTGTTATTAGGAGGCGAGGCACTTATAGTAAAAGATGTAAACGATAAGCTGGAAATCTATAACAATTATGGTCCTACCGAGAATGCAGTGGTAAGTACTTGTTATAGAGTAAAAAAGGACACTGTAGGATTGGTGCCGATAGGAAAACCAATAGGTAATGTGAAAACTTATATTCTCGATGAAAATGGAAGTCTGGTACCCCCGGGAGTAACAGGAGAGTTATGCCTGGCAGGAAAGAGTCTGGCCAGAGGCTATTTGAATAGCCCTTCACTGACTGGGGAAAAATTCGTATCACATGTTTTGGCAGGTGATGGGAAGCTCTATAAAACAGGTGATCTTGCCAAATGGCTTCCGGATGGAAACATTCAGTTTATGGGACGTAAAGACAATCAGGTGAAATTGAGGGGATATCGTATCGAACTTGGAGAAATTGAAGCGGCTTTGCAAGAAATAAGCGGGATTAAAGAAACAATTGTTCTTGTAAAAGAGATTAAAGGTGAAAAATACATTACGGCATATGTGGTAGGTAACACCGAAATTGATCGCATGATTCTTAAAAAGAAGCTAAGCAGAACTTTAGCAGACTACATGATACCAACCTATTTTATTTATGTAGACAGTATGCCATTAACCGCTAATGGAAAAGTAGATGTCAAATTACTGCCGGATACAGACGACATACAATTTAAGGAAGTGGCCGTTTATGTATCTCCCGAAAGTGATTTAGAAAAACAGTTGGTTACCATATGGCAGGACATCCTAGAAAAAGACAGAATAGGAGTAGAGGACAGCTTTTTTGCACTTGGCGGACATAGTTTGAAAGCAATACAAGTGATTTCTAAAATTCAGAAAGAATTCAATATCAAAATTGAACTTAAAGAATTGTACAACGAGCCAAGAATTAAAAACCTGGCAAGTTACATAGAATCGATACAAATTCTGAACAGCCAGCAGCCAGTCTTTATGGCTGTTGGTGAAGAATTGGTTTTTTAAAACTATAGTTTAGCTTAAGAAAGAATAGCGATTATCAGATAAAAACAGTTACAGGAGTATTCTTGTAGCTGTTTTTTTATTTTAAGGGTATCGCAACGTACTTTTTTTTAAGTTTTTTGGGTTGTTAGATATGTAGTGATCTGATTTACAGCAGGTAGTTTTTTAAGTATCATTTAATGAGTGATTTTGGGACCTTAGCAGATAAAAACTACCTTTTAGGTTAAAAGGGTACCCGTTGTTTCTGTTTAATTTTGAATAAAAAATTAATATTATGGATGATCGTTATTCAAAGAATAAACTTTATCTAAGCGATGAAGAACAAGAGATTATAAAAGATTTTCCAATTTTGCTGGCTGGAAGTGGTATTGGAAGCGTAATCGCGGAATGTGCGTTGCGTTTTGGTTTTGAAAAAATCACTATTGTAGACGGTGACCAGGTAGAACGGTCTAATTTGAGCAGACAGAACTATACAGAAGATGATATCAATTTGAACAAGGTAGACGCTTTGGCAAGACGATTGAAATCGATTAATAAAAATGCAGAAATTAATTGTATCGATTTTTTCCTGACTGTCGAAAACATAGGAGATCATATTAAAGGTCACAAAGCGGCAATCAATACGCTTGATTTTTCTTCTCCCGTACCGTTAATATTTGATACCGCTTGTCAAAAGTTAGACATTCCGGTGCTGCATCCTTACAATATAGGATGGGGAAGTCTGGTAACTGTTATTGCCAGAGATGGTCTTCTTTTAAATGCATTGGCAAATGGGGAGGAAGAATTTAATGAAGCTACCATGATGGAATACGCTTCAAGTTATTTGAGATTTTGGGGAAATCCACAAAAATGGATGGACAGTATAATCGAAAAGTACAAAATCGAAAAAGGCTGTCAGTCGCCGCCGCAAATGGCCATTGCATCGTGGTCGGTAGCAGCTTTATGTACTCATTTGCTTTTTAATATTGCAACGGGTAAAAAGTTCAAAAAATTCCCTGAGTTTTATTTGTCTGCAATTATTGATGAAGATTTGTAGGATTCTAAAGAGTGAAGAGTGAAGAGTGAAGAGTGAAGAGTGAAGAGTGAAGAGTGAAGAGTGAAGAGTGAAGAGTGAAGAGTG
>NZ_CAGKLC010000071.1 GCF_903469665.1 Flavobacterium sp. UGB4466
TAAAAACTAGTAAGAATTGGTTTTCTTTTGCCCTTTCAGGGCGATAGTTGAGGCTCATTTTGGTTCATACGTAGTGCTTCGCATCATGCTCTTTGCTTTTCGGGTTTTCAGTCCTTTTTCCTTGCGTGCTTTGCGTAAACCTTTGCGCTATTTGCGGTTAGAAATTAGCTCATAGATGATTTATGGTTTAAATATTCTTTTTATCGTTGACTGCGTTAGGGATGGGAGTGATATCCTTTTGCGATTACTGTACATAGAAAAAACTGAAACTTCTATCGCAAAAGATTTAGCGGACAGCCCGACCCGTAGGGGAACGCCATAAAAATTGTTGTCTTTAATAGATTGATGTTTAAATGAGATATTAGTATGATTAAATGCTGTTTCCTTTTACAATTCCGCGGGATGAATTTTTTATAAAATCTAATATTTTATCACGCTCATAAGTTTGCTTCATGTGTTTTTCGATAAAGTCTAATGCAAGAGAGGTATTTCTTTTTTGCTGAAAGATAATACGATATATTTCTTGTAGTTCTTGCATTTTTTCAATCTTAAAACCTCTTCTTCGTAAACCAATGGTATTTAATCCTGTAAAACTTAAAGGTTCACGTGCAACGAGTATGTATGGTGGTACATCTTTGACAATACGACTCATGCCGCTAATCATAGTATGCTCTCCAATAATCGAAAATTGATGAATTGCGGTTAATCCGCTGATATTTGCGTAATCACCGACTTTTACTTCTCCTGCCATTCCCACATTAAAACCTATAATGCAGTTATTACCAATGAAACAATCATGTCCGATATGAGTGTTGGACATGATTAAATTATGATTCCCAATTACTGTTTTTTGTTTTGATTGAGTTCCTTTGTTTATAGTAACAAATTCTCTGATAATATTGTTGTCTCCAATTTCCAGAGTGCTATATTCGTTTTTGTATTTTAAATCTTGTGGGGTTCCTGATAATACTGCATTGGGATGTATTTGGCAATTCCGGCCAATTCTAGCACCGTCAAGTAGGTTTACATTATTGCCAATCCAAGTGTTATCACCAATAATTACATTATTTTCAATAGTTGTGTAATTACCAATATGAACGTTTGTTCCAATAATTGCATTTTTGCCTATAGTTATATTTTTCAATTTGATTGTCTTTATATGAAAAGCAAATGTTGGAAAAATATAATGATTTTTTCTTGATGTAAAATCAATTAATTGAAGATCTTATTCTGCTCAATGTTTCCTGACTTACACCGATAAGCGAGGCAATATGTTTTAGTTTTGATTTTGCAATAATAGGAGGAAATGAAGTTAATAAGTAGAAGTATTTATCCTGAGCATTCATGGATTTATAAAAATGATGAAATTCGTTCAATTTTGACAGATAAATTCTAAGCAGCTTAATATAGAATTTAGAAAATAAAGGATATTCTAATAGAATTTGCTCATCTGTGTACGATAATGAATAAAGTATGGTGTCCTCACATGCCTGAAAAAGCTCAAATGAGGGTTTCTGTTCAAAGAAACTACTCAATGAAGTGATGAATTGATGATCGGTATAAATCCATTTAGTTACCTCTTCTCCGTCATTATAAAAAAATCTTCGTACTGAACCGGATTTTATAAAGTAAATTTTGGGGCAAATTTGCCCTTCATTTATAATAATTTTATTTTTCTTGTAGGATTCTTCTTTAAAGTGGTTTTTTATTGCCTTTTCGGTCTCTTGATCCAGTGCCTGAAAATTGTTTATAAATGCAAGAAGCTCTTCCATTGCCCTTATTTAGTTGGTTTATTTATTGAAAATTAGACCAAATTTAGGTTTAATTAATAACGAATATAGTCTATTTCTTAGAAGAACGATCATTATAAACATTGCTGAGTGTATTATGCGAATTCTGTTTTGTTTAGATGCATTGTTTATTTGGATGACCAGTAAAAAAAAAGAACCCCAAAAGAGTATTTTTTGGGGTAGATTTTAGGGTAGAAATGAATTAAACCTGTTTGTAATCACTATGCCAAACAGCTTCTTCAGGACCATCTCCTTTGTGTCCGTCTAACTGAATTACGAAACTTTTAGCCGGGAAGTATGGTGTGATGTGGATATCTAGTAAGATTCTGTCTTTTTGAGTTTTATCCTGCTCAATTTTCATTACGGTAAACTTCTCAATAAGATTAGTAGGTCCTTTAATTCCGTCAAGGAACTTAATGATTTGGCTTCTTAAATCAGCTTCAGTTCTGGTAGTCCAGTTCTCGAAAGCTCTTCTGTTTAAGAAATCGAAAAGTACTTTGGTAATATGGTCGAATACACGTACTACAGAGTAGGTTTGTAAACCTAAGTTGTCTCCGTTGAACAATGTTTTAGCAGAGAAAGCCATAATTTTGCTGTACTCATTAACCATTGGTACCAATCCCATTTTTTCAATTTCTGAGATTTCACTTTTCTTCAGGTCAAAACGAACGCTTTCTACCTCGTTTAAGCCTCCGAATTTTTTACCGGCAACTACCTGAGACATTAATGTTTTGTATATTTTACCTGCTAAAGAAGTCGATGGTGGTACATAAAGATTGTCCTCTTCTCCAACTTCGTTATTTTTACTTCTTCCTAACAAATAGTTACAAGTCATAATAGTGTTTGATTTGTACACATCACCACCAGTATGATTGGCATTGAAGAAGATATCGATAACATCATCCGGAGTTTCAAGATCTTGGAAGTCAGTTAGTAATACTGTTTTATTCTCGTGAGCTATTTTGGACCATTTTTCTAAAACAGCGTTAGAACCTAAATATCCTGGAACTGAAAGTATAGAGTAGTTTTTTCTCAAATCAAGACGGTCAAAATTTTGCTTTAATTCATTCGAAACATAATCAATAAACAAAGTATTGTCTAAATCTTTTAATTGCGTTATATCGGCGTTTACGATCGTTACGTTCTTGATTTTATCGCTTTCAGCATTTTTGTAGAACAAAGCGACACTACGATAAGAAGTTTCTAGTTCTCTTGTAGTGTTTAAGGCGTATTTCAGGTTTTTATTTAATGTTGCATCTGCTGATGTTGCTTTTGCATTGGCCACTTCGATCATGGATTCAACAGAATTATTTCCTTTTAGTAAATCCAGCCACAAATCAAGTCTGTTATTAAGAGTAGTTCTCTCGCTTTCCCATTGAGCATCGTTAAGAAAGATATTTTTTCTAGCTTTTCTGGTCGGGTTTAAGTTTGATAATCCGTCGATTACGTTTTCTAAGAAAGCAAAACCTCCATATTCGTTTAACAGGTTTATTTTGCTTGGGGATTCTTGTACTAATTGTTCGCTTGAAGAACCTTGAACTTTTTGTTCTTTAGTTTGAGTTGCCATATTTACTGTTTGTTGTTGTTAATTTCGTTCTTAGCGTTTTGAAGTAATTCGATTACCGCTTCTTTAACAGCCGGGTCCTGGATTGCTTTTATTAAAGCTCTGTTGCTCGAAAGCTGGCGAACAATTTTGTACGCTTGTTCCTTTTCAGTGTTTAATTTATTAAGAAAAGGACTGTTTTCTTTTATAGATTTTGCTCCAAAATCTCCTAAGTTTTGGAAGACCATCGATTCGTTTAAATCGGAACCTTGTTCCGTTGTAAATTCAAAGTCTACGCTAGGTTTGTACTTCTCAAAAACCGCTTCTACAGTCTGCAAATCATAGACAGCTTCGGGGCCAACCGGCTGCTCATTTGTAAGTTTTTGAATTAGTAATGTTCTGTTCGAAGGAATTTCCAAAATTGATTCACTGGCGTCAACTTTTACTTCATTGCCACCAATACCATAATTGAACATGCTCATAATTTTATAAGATTTTTAGTTGATTTTGTAAAACTAGTAAAAAAATACTTTAAAATAATATTGATTTGTAAGTATTTTATTTGGAGTTTTGTAGCAATGTGTTAAAATTAAAATTTGAACCTTTAGTTTTATAAAAAACAACTAAATTTCGACAAAAGATGAAATACCTGAAATACCCTGTTAATTTTAAATCTTTGGTGAGAGGTTCACAGGATAATTTTTGTAAGATAGAAGAATCGATTGCTTATAACATCATGATGATTATTACCACTTCATTTGGAGAGATTCCCGAGATCCCAAATTACGGATCTGTCATCTGGGACCTGGAGTTTAATCAACATATAAAGAAAAGAGATTGGGAGGATTTGGTTAGAAAATCCCTGTTAAAGTCGATTACTGAATTTGAGAGGAGATTAACCTTAAGTGAAGTCACTATTTCGTTAGATGAAATTGATAATACGGAGCTGGGATCAAGCATAAGAAGAAAAGCAAACATAGTCGTAAAAGGAGACATTATCGAAAGTCTGATGCCATTTAGCTTTCACACAAAATTGAATATAAGCCCAATTTCTCAATAGTACAAAATATGAAAGACGTTAAGTTTATTGAAATAAAAAATAGAATACAAAAGAAGTGTTTAGAGATCTGGGGAATTGAAAATATTAACATGGCCGACCCCTTGGTCATGATGTTATTAGACGTTTTTGTTCATGAACTTTATTATTTGTATCACGAAGGAATCGAATCTGATAATAAAATTATTGAACGCATTGCTCAGGAAATTGTGCCAAGTCAATGGAATTTACCTATGCCGGCTCACGCTTTAGCAAGTACAGCTGCAACAAATGGTATTGTGGTACTCAACAGTGATGCTGAATTTATTATAAAATCGACTTTTGCAACCAATGTTGATTATGATATTCATTTTACTCCTTTTACCAACGAAAGCATTATAGAGGGTGAGGTTGGTTTTCAGCTCTATGATTCCTTATTGATCGATTCTTTTAAAAATGTCAATCGCTTGCCGGTGCATTGTAAAATTTCGGATCACAGGATGTGGATCGGACTGGATGTTTCCAAAGAAAATCTGGAGAAGTTAAAATCTTTGAAATTTACATTTGTTACAGATAATTCTTCGTTAGATGCTTTCTTACAGTTTGTTACGGTGAGAGATACTCACGGAAATGCTATTGATTTTGAAAATGAAAGTTTTGCGGAAGTTCAGGACAACAAGCATTACGTTGAAGCGATAAAATCCTACTATAAAAATTTTATTTACAAGTTAAAACTGAATCCGGAGAAGTTGGTTTACGAGTCTTTACTAGACAAATTCAACATTGAAAAAGAAGCATTAAAATCTGCTAAAAAGAATACAGAACTTATTTGGTTAGAGTTTGTATTTCCTGAAATCTTTACCAAACAGGAGCTTGATAAAATTCAGATAAAGATCAACACATTCCCGATCGTCAACCGAAAACTGAACAACAGAGTTCATAATGCTCAGGTGGAAGGACGTCTGTTTCCAATGAAGGCAGAGAGAAACACGCACTTTTTGGATGTGATGAAAGTTTTTAACGAAAAAAACATCGAATTCATCAATGGAATCAAGCAGCCTAATGCTATCACTTCAAATACCTATACCGTTTTTTATGGCGGATTAGAGAATTACGATTCCAGAACGGCAAAGTTTTTCCTTAAAAAATTAGCCAGAGCTTTACGTGAAGACATCAGTTCTTTTTCGAATATCAATGCCGATTATATTGATGCGACAATGACTAAAATCAATGAAGAAATTAATTCAATTGAAACTAAGATTACCAGCAGTTACAGTCAGGTCAATGAAGAGGAAGTTTATGCTCTGATTCATGAAACCGATAAATCTAAAATTTTGTACTGTTCGTATTGGACTTCAAACGGTCAGGTGGCTAATAATTTAAAAAAAGGTACCGTTTTAAAACAAACGGTCTTATCAGAATTAGTTCAGGATTCTACCGTTTTTGAGACGACTTCGCTTGGCGGAATTTACAGAAATAACAAAGTCGAGAAATTAATCAATCTTCGATATGGCTTTTTATCCAAAGAGCGACTGGTAACAAAACAAGACATAAAATCTGCGGTTCATTATCATTTAAGAAACATTACAAAAGAGGTATTGATTACCGATGGGGTTGGCATTAGCAATGAAAGAAAAAAAGGAGTATTCAGAACCATTGATGTAAAAGTTATTTTGCAGGATAAGTATGCTTTACAGATAGAAAACAAGCAAAAAATAGGATTGTTTTTGAAGGAAACCTTAGAGAAACAATCCGTGATGAACATCCCATTTCAAATTACCATAAACTAAAGTTATGAATGAATTAGATTACAGCCCCAGCTTACTATCTGCCATTAAATCTGCTAAATCGTTGGCTATTCAGGATGGACACAGCACTTACGGTGTTCCGCATTTAGCCTATGCACTGTTATATGAGCCAACAGGATTGACAGAGGTTTTAAAAACGTTATCAAAAGACATAGATTATATAAGAGAGTGGTTTGATGTAAGAAAGGAAGTGTATACATCCTCTCAGAGCAATGATAACATTATTATTGCCGATGCAGAGATCGAAAATGTTTTTACCGAATCAAATTTCAATAAAATCAGATTGGGAGCAGATTCTATTGATGCTTTTTGTGTTTTTATTGCCATTATTAAACCCGGATTAATATACAGTGATAAACAGATCGACGGTTTAAATTTAAGCGATAAAGAACTTTTAAAACATTTTGGGCTTCGCAATACTCAAAAAAGTTTTAATCTGGTAGATAATGACGATAAAGAAGAAACTGTTGATATTAATTATTGTGATACACTCTACAGAAAAAATATAATCGAAGAAGGTAGTGCTATTATTGGCCGAAATAAGGAGGTAAGACTGATACTTGAAAACATTGAACGATACGAAAATCACGGAATTTTGTTGATTGGAGAATCGGGTATTGGAAAAACAAGTATCATAAAAAATCTGATTTACAGTTTACACGAAACAGATTCTAATTTTTTTGAAGAAACACTGGTACTTTCTTTAAACGTGTCTAAACTTGTTGCCAATTGCAGCGGTGAAAATGAGATTTCGAAGAAATTGATTGAAATTTTCGAAAAATTATCCAAGAACGGAAAGAGCATACTTTTTATTGATGACATACAGGTGTTGTTAAATTCATCAAGCTCAAAATCAAATGCGGTAATCAATATCATCAATACACAGTTAACTCAGGGAACGATTAACATTATTGCTTCTATTGATTCAGATTCGTATCGAAAATCGATCGAAGGAACGACTATTGACGGAAAGTTTGAAAACATTTTTATCGAAGAACTCGATCATGCTTTATTACTGGAATGTCTGGGGATTTATAAAAATAAATTAGAAAAGCATTATAAGATAGGGATTGACGATGAAGTTATAGAAGAAGCCATTCATTTGTCTAAAAGATTTTATAAAGAAAAGAAACTGCCTTACGGAGCCATTGATTTATTAGACCGGACAGCTTCCTCGGTAATTGTTTCGAATGCCAATTCCTTAGTTGAAATTGTAAAAATAAAAGAACAGATAAAAGAAGCTGACCCTGCCGACGAATCACGGATGAGTTTGCTGAAAAAAGAAATATTCAACAGAATTAGCTGTGTGGTAACCAGTAAAATTAGTGCTGCCGAAAATTCAAAAAAACAAAAAGACGAAGTAATCACTTTTGATGCCATCGAAAAATTATCAGCTGATATCGAAGCGATAGCAAAGGAGAAAATCACTGTGGTTAAAAAGTCTGAGATTTTGGCAGTCGTTTCCAATGCAACCGGAATTCCATTAGGAAAGATAAGTGCAGGAGAAAAGGAAAAACTTCTCACGATTGAAGACAAATTACAAGAGAGAGTAAAAGGGCAGGCACATGCTATTAAAACACTTTCAGAAGCCATAATCGAATCCCGAAGTGGTTTGAGCAATCCGAAACAGCCTATTGGTTCGTTCTTCTTTTTGGGACCAACCGGTACAGGAAAGACAGAATTAACGAAAACACTTGCAGAACTGCTGTTTGATGACGAAAATGCGATGATTCGTTTTGACATGTCCGAGTTTAAGGAAGAACATTCGGCGGCGTTATTGTATGGTGCGCCTCCAGGTTATGTGGGGTATGAAGAAGGAGGGATGCTGGTGAATAAAATCAGACAGAAACCTTATTCGGTGGTACTTTTTGATGAGATCGAAAAAGCGCACAGTTCGGTTTACGACGTGTTTTTACAGATTATGGACGAAGGAAAAGTGCATGATAAGTTGGGTCGTGAAGGTGATTTTTCGAATGCAATTATCATTTTTACTTCAAATATTGGAAGCCAATGGATTCAGGAGCAGATAGAAAGCGGTCATTTACCCACTTCTAATCAGTTGATTGATATTATGAGTCAGCATTTCAGACCTGAGTTTTTAGGACGTTTGACTGAAGTAGTTCCATTTGCTCCGATCAATATAGAAATCGCCAAAGCTATTTTTAAACTGCATCTTAGCCGTCTGCAGGAACAGTTAAGAACGATCAAAAATATTTCTTTTGATTTATCTGATTCGGCTTTAGAGTATCTGACCAATAAAGGATTTTCTAAAAAATATGGTGCCAGACCTATTGCGGGAACCGTACGAACTTATCTAAAGAAAACCATTTCAAAACTAATTATATCCGAAGCTATTTTGGAGAACGAAAGTATTGTTCTGGATATAAAAGGGGATGAATTTATCTGGGAAAAGAAATAAGATATGGAACAGGATATCGCAGTTTTAAAACAACAGCTTAATTTTAATTTAAGAGGAGAAATTCTTTATTATGGATTGCAAAATATTCTTAAAAAGGAAACTGAAGTCTTTGTCAGACATAAAGGCCTTTCCAAAAGACACAATTCAAGAGACGCTATAGATCTCTCGTCGATGCTGTATCAGGAAGATTCGAGATTTACCAAAGAAGCGCTGGTCCTGCATTTGGCCAAAAACAGCATCTACCATAATTTGCCCGAATTACTTTTTCATCCCTTATCGGTTAGTAATTCTACGATGTCGAATAAAGAAATTGTAGAAGCAGTAAGAGAAAACAAAAAAGCAGAAAATAATGCTTTAGACTTTTTTATGCCTTTTGATAATGAGCTTTTTGCAGCAAATTCAAATTATGCCATCAGAAGTCTTCACTTGTTTAATGATAAGATTGATTTGTTTCTGAAAATAGTAGATGAATTAGTCTCCATTGATTTTGACTTGTCTAATACACAAAAAAAGAATCTCTTTATTTACCTGTGTGAAGCCGATAAACTCAAAGAGAACCTTCCGGAACTGGAGAAAGTACTGGAAACTTTATTGGGTAATGTAGTCAAATTAAAATACAAGAAACATGTTTTCATCGATTCTCCCTTTTTGGAATTAAGTGAAGGAACATTAGGATTCAATTTGGGACTTTGCGGAGCGGTAGAAAGCGAGATAGACGATGTAGAGGTGGCGCTATATTTTGAAGGAAATATAGATTATAAGATATTGGAACGTAAGATGAACCTAACGCGTAAAGTATTAGAGTATTTTATCATTAGTAACAGAAAAATTGATATCGTCTTTTTTAATAATTATCAGTTAGGCATCAAACTAAACGAGAACTATTTGGGCATAAATACCATTTTATAATTTTTAAACCATAATAATGAGATAACATTCAGATATGAATACAATACTACCCTTTTTCTTAAAATACCTATTAGCTCCGTTTTTGATTTTGATCATAACGCTGATTATGAGCCAGTTTTCGAATGTGAAAATCAAAACAAAAGCGGCCATAATATTTACTTTATGTTTTTCGATTATAGCAGCTTTACCCTGTTTGTTTGCTTTCTTTAACAATGAATTTATCTGGTTTGGCTTATTATTTTCGGTGATCTACTACATCATACTTGGAATCGCATTGGTGTATTTCATGAATACAGCTTTATTTCAAAAAGTAGGGATACAGAATAATGTTCTGGCAAAAGTGTTTCTGTTTTTAATAATAGCAATTCTCTCTTCCTGGATTTATTATCTCGTTTTCAATTATATTGCCATATCGAGTTACGCTCACATCAGTATGCTTAATATTTTATGGCTGTTTGTACCTATTTTTTTTCAGGAATCAAAGAACAAATACTTGCAAATTCCTGAGCCTTTCTACGAATACTGGAGAGTGGGTAAAGAGCGCAAAGATTTCGAATATTGGGATAATATCGATAAGTTCCGCCTCATGCAGGTGTCCATACACATCAGAAAAAAAGCCAATTCTGAATTCTTTTCCAAATTTGATGTAAAAATTGCTCAGGACGTCAATCTGGGGAGCTGGTTTGATAAGTTTATAGAAGACCAGAATTACAGATTCCCTAATGATGCTATCGAATCCAGTGCGGAAAATGAAGATACGGGCTGGACTTTTTATACGGCAAAATACTTCAGTTTTCCTTTGTTTATAAAGAACTTGAGTCCTTACAGAACCATTTCTGAAAGTAAATTGAAAAACAAACAGACCATTTTTGCTAAAAGAGTTGCTTTAAACAGGCATGAAAACGGTCTGGAAGAATAATTACATACCATATCTTTTTCTTTAAAACCATTTGGAGTAAAAAGGAAAAGAGATTAACAAATACCATAAAACAAAATTCAGGATTATGAAATCAAACATTCATTTACCAATCAACTGGACAGACGGTGTAAAACTTACGAAAGACCATTTTATCAATAATTATTTCAATTACGTAACAATTGTCAGCGATTATAATAAAGTTCAGCTAAACAATTTTAATTATGGCTGTATCCAGCCGGCGGGAAACAAATCGATAGACATTGAGATAAAAATTGAGGGAGGACAGCTGGTTGCCTACCTGAAAAAATGCGAAGTAATTGCTAAAAACGGTCACATAATTTCTTTTAATCAGGATATTTATGGCACCAAACTTCCGGAAGTAAGTATTAATGCAAACGACTTAGACCGAAATTCTTTTGAGCATTATTATGTTATTGTTTCCGTTAATCCTTATGATTTAATTCCTGTAGGTATTCCTGATCCCGAAATCATTCCATTGCATCATCCGCATGCCCTTCCGGAGATCAAGTTGCACATCATCAATAAAAAAGAGGTAAATGATAATTTTTTATCGGGTTACTTTTTAATTGTCAAAAAAATAATATTCCAAAACGGAACTTTTATCGAAGACAACAAGTACATCGCTCCTGTTGTTAAGACTAAAAATAATGAAATACTGAATCAGTTTATAGCGAAAGTAAACACGGAATTGTATCAGTTGAATGATTTCTCTATTAAAATTCATAAAAAAAATGTGCAGAATTCTTCTAATAACAGACTGGTGTCGAACACCTTTAGTTTATGCACCAAAATAATCGGGTATTATTCAGAAAACTGTTTTTATCTTAAAAATGTCGCTCCGGAGGAATCTCCGGTTTATATGTTTGACCGAATAATTGTTTTAGCGAATCATCTTATTTCGACATTGACTTTAATGGATGACAAAGAAAAAGAGGTACTGCTGCAATACTATTATGAATGGATTGATGTAAAACCTTCAGAGTTATTGAGCGTATTGTTTGAAGCAAAAAGTGCCGTATACGACCACAACGATATTGCACAAACGCTTGAAAAACTGAATCAGTTTTTAGGAATTTTGAAGCGCTTATGGCAAAAATTAAGTGAATTGGAGTATATCGGAATCAGAAAAGAGAACATTGTAATTAGTGAGGAAACGAAAGTGGCAGCACCGAAAAGCAATACATGGTCAATATTAGATTAAACATAGCGCTATGAAACCACTTAATTCTCCTAAAATAGCGACTCAAAAACGCAGGTTTTTAATCCTTTTTTTTACAACGTCTGCTTTTATTTTCGGCTGTCTTTTTATTACGCTGATAACGGCAAATAAAGGCGCTGCCGAGTTAGAGCAAAAACACAAGTACTACAATGATATTGCAGTAAAACAGGGCGAAATGAACTTGCTTCTGGGTGAAATCCTGATCGAAATCAATGACTTAAGATTTAAGGACCGAACTTTAAATGAACGTAAAAATCTTCAGTCCCTGATCAACGAAAAAAGATTTGCAATCAATAACGAGATTCAAAAATCAAAAACAAATTTGACGAATTCTTTTGGTTTGTATGAGGAACTTTTGGTTGAATTACAGCGCATACAAACTAAAATTGATGTCTTAAAAGAAGCAGCAACAAGCTACGAAATCAAAAGTAATCAGCTTAAAAATTGTATTGAAAAACATAAACTGGAAAATAAAAAAAATAGTACCAAATCATGAAGAAGGCAATAATTTTTGACGAAACCTATTGGAAGAAAGCAAAGTTCAATTTATTATTTATCATTAGCGCCTGTGTCATATTTATTGGTCTTACCAAGTTTTTACTGAAGACACCGGATTTTAATAATACGGATATGCTGAACAGAATTAATGATTATGAAAAAATGCAGAAGATTAAGGTGGACTATGCCAATAAATCGAAGCTAATTTTCAAAACCATTGATACGATAAAATATGACATCAATCAAGTACAGCGTATCGATGAAGTAAAAAGAAACATTTCAGAGTACAAACAGCTTTATAAAGACAACGAATTTCATTCGTCCTATAATTTTTGCTTGATCGGCGGAAACTTGTTAAATGTTTTTTTAGAGATAAACCTGGAAGAAAGTACGGTGAAAAAGAACGATACCCTTGTACAGACAAGTCTTAACGAATGTAAAGCAGATTTTAAAAATGAACATTAAAAACAGAACAGTAGTTATCCTTTTGTCTTGCATTGCGGTAATTTTAGTGATAGTAGCACTGCTATTCCCTTATAATAAACGATTAAGTAATCTTGATTTTTCGATTGTTGATGACAATAGTAATCACCAGTATGAATTAAACGAGGAATTATCTTTTAAAATAAATGACAGTACTCTAATATCAGATAAAAAAGCCGTTTGGTATTTCGGAAACGGTGATTCGATTGTTAGTAAAGGAAGTGTAAACTACACTTATGATAAAGCCGGGAAGTATTTAGTGACCTTAAAAATTGACGACAAGTTCGATTTTTCAAAGCAAATTAATATCGTAAACGGTAGAAGATTGACGGCAAGAGATTCTATCACCAAGATATTTTGTCCGGAGTTTGGTTATGTAGGTGAGGAAATTGTGTTTACCGGATATTCTCCGAGTTCTAATAATTGGTATTGGGAATTTGGCGAAACGGGAACCATAGATTCTTATGAAAAACAAGCCATTTATATTTTTACTCAGCCGGGAATTTATACGGTAAAGCTCGAAACAGATAAAACGAAGTATCCGATAACAAAAGTAATTGAAGTGTTACAATTGTACGAACCTTTCAAAGAACCGGAGGCTGTAGATTCGTCAGGTATTGTATTGAACGATATTAAAAAAAGACTGCAGACCATTGCTAATTTGGGAGCAAGAGATACCAAAACGTACAGAGAGCAGGTTAATTATCTGAAAAATAAATACATCTGCAATGATTTGTCTGATGTCGTGGTAGTAGTCAACGAAGAAAAATACAACGATTTTTTAAGTTACTGTCAGGGACTTCATTATCTGGAAGGCAATGAAACTATAATTGAGGACGTGAAATTAGATAATATTAAGTGCTTTAAGCAGATCAATATTACCCAAAAAACTAAAAATAAAACAAAGTAATAGATGAAAAGCAGCATTTTACTTCGATATACGTCTTTAATTTGTTTATTGATCACCAGTACCCTTTTTTCACAGGTTAAGAACAGTACAAACGTTCTTAAAAAAACAGGAGAAACAGTTAATACTTACGATAACCAGGAGCAAAAAGAAAATAAAAAACCAGAACTAAAAATGGTTTTTTCAGATCGAAATGAGAATAAAATTTACGAAGAACCTTATAGCGCCAAAGTAAAAAATAAGGCCGCTATTTTGACCCCCATGTATGTTATTGATGAAGATAAGAATTATTACGAAGTTGTCGTTGCTGATAAGAAACTGATTGGGAAACCCAAAGGAACATTCTCTGCTTTAAGAAGTAAAGACAACCATTTTTCTAAAGCTAAAGAAGTACAGTATCTGGGATGGATTAAAAAAGACAATGTATTGGAATATGGCAGAGCCATCCAAAATCAGGTTAACTTAAAATATGTAAAGTATTTTGTGGCTTGTAATACGTTGGATAATTTAGTGAACAGTAACAATAACGTCAAAAAAAGTACTCTTTTGTTAAAGGGAGATCCTAACTTAGAAACCGCAACAAAAAAAGGGATTAAACTAAATGACTTCGTCTACGTCTACAACATAAACAAAACGGCAAATTCAGCCTTTGTGTCCAATTCTGATGATTTGATGCCAAAAGACACCGCTAATTTTAAATATGGATGGGTTCCTTTGCAATATCTGAATCCTATAACAGACAATGTGGTAGTGAAACTGAATCCTGCTGATACGTTGAAGTTTTCGTCGGGTAAAATCAACTTTCATGCAAATGAATTGTACAGGAATACCTTTTTCGTAAATGAAAATCAATCCAGTATTGCTGCCAGATTCGATAATACCACTAAAATTTTATTGCCTGTAAATGTATGGAACCACGACAAAAATAAAATCACAAATTTAAAGGGGGATGATATTACCATAAAGACAATCGAACAGATTGATCTGCAAAGTAAGACCATTAACTTTTTTTACGTTTTTGAGAACAACGGCAGTACCAAACAATACCTAAAAAAAACACTTTCGGCATTACAAAATCTAAAATTAACAACGAGCAGTGATTTGTATGCCAATTATAATTTTACGTATTCGTTTATTGCAAAAGGGAAGTCCAAAAGTTATTTTTTGCTCAGAACATCTTCTTTTTCGAAGTGGTTTGATTTAATTGAAAAAAGTATCAAAACACCGGAAGAAATTACAAATGAAAATATTTTACCCAATAACAACATAAACATTACGCAGTTCCTGAGTGCGGGACCCAACTACGAAAATAATTTTTTTATACTGGCAGGATTAGACGGATCAATAAATACCGTTTTGCAGGATAATATGAGCACATTGGCTAAGAATAATGCCAAGTTATTGTACATCCTTTTTAGAAATGAAAACAGCTCTGATAATCAGGATTTTATTTCGCAAAGTAAGGCGTATTTAAGTGATGCCAGTAATGCCAATAAAAAATACATTCAGAACTACTATGTAGATCCAAAACTGGTTCCTAAAAATGATGAATTTGTTTACAATGGCGAAACCGATAATGAGTACATCTACAACGCTCCTTTAAAAAGTAACTTTAATGGTGGAATTGTATTTCCTAAGTTAAACGGGGAGTTAACTCCTGAAACAATAAACAAAGCCATTGATACCGTTATCAGTAAAACGATCAAGACGAACAATGCATTGCTAAAATCACTGACTCAGTATAAAAATGAATTTAGTTTTTTAAGAAGTCAGCCGAGTGTAACCGTAAAAAATATTATCGAAAATTCTCCTTTAAAAGACAGTGTAAGTACTGATGTACCTAAAAAATATAAAAACGAAACCTTTGCGATAAATGCAAAAGATTCGTTGGATAATGATTTAGAAAGTAAAGTACACATTTTACTGACCGAAAACGAAATTAAACAGCTTATTGAAAATTATCGGGAGTTAGTAAGCAAAGAATACACTAATGAAAATATTGATAAGGTAGAGATTCTGAATTTTAAGGACAGGTGCTATACATTTGCCTCAATTATCAGAAGGACCGAACCATTAAGAAATAGAAATTCTTTAGCAGATCTGTTTTATTTTAAAACAAGAGTATTTGTAAACAGTTCTGATCTGCATACTATAAGAATTAAAGATATCAGAAAGTTTAAGAGAAAACCGGCCGAATTCAGGGCGCTGTTTATAGGCTTAAATGCTAAAGTTGAAGCCTTAGAGAAAATGGTCAGAAATAGTGCTTTTGAGGTTTTTGATGAGGAGTCTCAGCTCAAACACTATTATATATCGAAAAATATGCTACTATAAAATAACGATTATGGAACTTATCAATACAATAGAAATGACGAAACCTTTGCATGAAATAATTTTAGAGTTATTTTATTTTGAAAGCAAAGGGAAACCGTGTGAGTTTACAAAAAAAGAAATTTTGTGGAGGCTTAAAAATCCTAGTATTACAGAATATCAGATAGAAGAAGTACTCAATTGGATGGTGCATCATAAAAAACTAAATGAGAATTTAGGTTTGTACAGCCTCGATCGTTTTGAACTAATTGATTTAGAAGAAAAATTTAAAACCGAAAGATTGCACAAAGAAAAAAAACAAGAGCCTATTTTTTTTACGAATTACAGTACAATAAACAATATACACAATGCCGCAAAACCTAAAGCGCTTGAAATATTTATTCAGTACATACTGCCTACGTTTTTGCTTTCTTATATTGTGTTTATTTTTTTCTTAGTAAACAAGTTAAATGACAGTTTTGCCGTAAACAATAATAAAATTGAAGACGTTAGCGAGCTGACACTAAAAGAACCTAAAACGGGAGTGATTAGAAAAAAAAGAGCACTGTCTGACAAAGAAGTAAAAAGACTGTTTTCTAATCAGCATCAGAATATTTTGTATTTGAACAAGACTATAGATTCATTACAAAAACAGGTGAACAAAATTAATGAAATTCATACCACAGCAACTTTAGACTTAAAAAACCAGGTCAATTCTTTACAACCACAGGTCAATTCAATAGTCCTGCACATAACCGTTGTGCTGCTGGGATTTATTCTGTTGTTTTTTATGAAAAATGTTACGGATTAAAGGAAATTAGTAAAAAACAGATAAAAGAGGTATTCTAAAATTATGCGGAATATCTCTTTTTGTGTTTACGGGAGTTAGATGAAGAAGTAAAATAAATGTTGAAAAAATATTTTTTGACTATTAGACTGTTTTTTCAAAACGGATGAATTTTCTGTCAGCCCTTATGAATGCTGGATTCTTACATTTGAGAATTAAAAACAGCTCTTTTTTTTCTTAATTCTTCTGAAAAAGATTACGAATTGACTTGTTTTTTAAAAATGTATTTGTATATTCGTACAAATATTGATTGCGAATCACCCTCATCTTCCTACAAGAAGCAATTAAAAAAAGTACGTTAGTACAAAAAGAGGTATTCTAAAATCATGTAGAATACCTCTTTTTTTTTGTTCATACTAGTCACACAAAAAGAAAGAGGATTCTGAAAAACTTTATTTAACAACTTAAATTTTTTATTATGGCATTTAAATCAATTTTAGAATTCGAAGGAAACGAGTACCAAGTATTATTTTCAAAAGTTGATATGTTGAGACATACTGACGGTAAAGGAGCTGTTTCTTCTGAAATTAAAGGAGGAAGATTAAACTTGAGAGTAAAATCTACAGACAACACTACAGTTATCGAACAAGCGGTAAACAGCCAGCACAAACCGGTAAGCGGAAAAGTGAAATTTTTCAAAGCTGACTCTGAGCAGGTAATGAAAGAACTTACTTTTGAAAACGCTTTTATTGTGTTCTTTAGTGAGCAGTTAGACGCTTTGGCTGAAACTCCAATGACTACTGAGATTACATTCTCTGCAGAGAAAATTACTTTAGGTAATGCTACACTAGATAACAACTGGGCTAAAATCTAATTTTTCTCATAAAACAAGAAGCAGTTGCGTACTGCTTCTTGTTTTTTTATTTTCAGAATATGACATCTTTTAGCTTAAAATTGAATTCGGCACGAAGAACTTTAAAGTAAAGGGCTTTGACTATCCTCTGTTTAAGTTAAAAATTTTAAAGAATTAAACTTAAAACTAGACAGATTTATGGTCATTCCTAAAATAATCTTTGGTATAGACGGCAAAGAAATTTCTCATTTTACTAAAATCGATTTAAAGCAAACCATTAATACTCACCATGAGTTTTCAATAAGTATTCCACATTCTGTTATAGAACGACCTCGGGCCTATACGATGGAAAGCGCCCAGGAATGTCTTGGAAAAGTGCTGCACATCAGGCTAAGCGGTAATAATAATTTTCTGGGAATTATAACAAACGTTCGCTACCAACAAGAATTGGGACATGTAGGCAGTCAAATTGTTATTTCAGGATATTCTAAAACTATTTTGTTAGACTACGGTCAAAAGTTGCATTCCTGGGAAAATCTCAATTTGAAAGATATGGTGCATGATCTCATACAAAGTGCTGCAGGAGAACAACTGCAATATGAAATCGAGCCCGAATTTACTTCTAAAATAGAATATCAAACGCAATATCTGGAATCGGATTTTAAGTATATCCAGAGATTGGCGAAACAATATAACGAATGGTTATTTTATGACGGAGAAAAACTTTTTTTTGGAAAACCACAACAAGAAAGTTCTCCTATAAAATTAATCTACAACAAAGACCTGTTTAATTTAAGCATATCGGTAGAAGCAAAACCCCATCAGTACAGCGGTTATACTTATAATGAAAATATCGATCAGCTTTATCAGGCACAAACAGATGACAGCATCGTAGAGGGATTACCGAAATTAGGAAAAGACGCCTTCGAAGCTTCCAAAAAGTTATACAGTACAGCTTCTTACGAGTTCGGACAATTTAGTACCGGAGATGATGTGTATTTTGAGAGTATCCTGAAAAAAAAACAGGAAAGTATAGCTGCAGAAGGAAACTACATTTCGGCAACAAGCTCAAATCCAAAACTAAGAATAGGCTCTATTATTAATATCGAATCTCAGCAAATATTAGATAAATCAGAGGTTCTTCAAAAAGGATTGAATACGAATAAGACACAATTTGAATCGAATGAAATTGGCACTTATATTATTACCGAAATTACTCACAAAGCTACTGAAATAGGAGAATACGAAAATAGTTTCAGAGCACTTCCGGCTAAAATAAAAAAACTTCCCGAGCCTCAGGTAGCCATGCCAATAGCGCAGGAACAGAGAGCTGTGGTAGTAGCCAATGATGATCCTAGTGGTAATGGAAGAGTTCGCGTAGAATTATTATGGCAAAAGAAACAGCAGTCCCGTACGCCCTGGTTGTATGTATTAACTCCTAATGCCGGAACCAGCGATGTTGTAAATAAAAATCGCGGATGGGTTACGATACCGGAGGTAGGTGATCATGTAATGGTTAGTTTTCGATACAATGATCCTAACAGACCGTATGTAATCGGCAGTATTTTTAACGGAAAAACAGGCGAAGGCGGTAAGCTGGACAATCATATTAAAAGTTTTTTTACCCGCTGCGGAAGTACCATCACTTTTGATGATAAACAGAAAAGTATTCTCATAAAAGACCCGTCAGACAACAGTGTTTATTTGGATGGGGAAGGTAATATTACTGTAAATGCACCTAAAAATATGACCATCAATGTTGGTGATAATCTGGATATTACCGTTGGTAAAAATATGACTGTAGGGGTAGGCGGTAACAAGAAAACCACCATCGACGGCAACAACAGCTTAAAAGTTGGAAAAAGCAGTACAGTCGATATTACAGAACTCTACAAACTTATTACAAACATGTACGAGCAAAAAGTATCAGGTGATAAAACCGTGAAAATCAATGGTAATTTAAATAAAACCACAGCGACAACAACTCACAAAGCCATAGGAGGAGATATTTTGATAAAAAGCTCGGGAATCTCAAAAGTACTGGGTGCCATTGATGCCAAAGTAAATAAAGGATAACTTAGATAAGCTATTTTAAAGATCTATCCCAATTGAAACAAACCGGCACAGGCAAAGAAAACGTAATCGTAATATCAAATCAGAATGAAGCAGCTATTATTTTTTATTTTTCTATTGGCAGGTGTATCCTCTTTTGGACAAGCAGAAGAGGTACAAAAAGCAGAAATAGAAGGCGGTACATTATCAAAAAAGTATATTGACGGAAAACTGGAAAGTTTTATTGTAGAAATGTACGCGGTCAATTATGGGAACATCTTCAGTTTTAATAAAGACAAAGATACCATTACCGTTAGTGACGGAGAAAAATCAGCTGCTGTTATTAAGATATATTTTAAAGATCAAATGCAAATAAGCGAACTATTTTATAAGAAGAAAATAGTAGCCTATTTTGAAGCTATAAATTTGAATAGAGATCAGTTACCCAAAAGTAAAAGCGTCTATAGTTTTCTTGTAAATAATAAAATAAAGAGTTCAATAAGCAGCTTTGATCTCAACGATCTTGATGAAGATTTTGACCAGAATCTTTTAAAACTTTTTAATGGTTTAAATTATGTTGCAAATACTGCAAATTTAGATTCCGCTTTTAATTCAATAGCCCATTTTTTTTCCAAAGAAGATGCTCTTTATAGAATCTATTTAACAAGCTATGCTGAAAAATTTGCCCCTCCAATAATTACCTATTTAAAAACCAATGAATCCGGAAAGATTGAATCCGGAATTGTCTGGACAGGGAAAGAGACCGGAAATGGGAAGTATGAAATTTATAGTAAGGAGAAAATAATACAATCAGGAATTCAAAACCTATCCAATTTTAAAAAAACTTTTAGGGAATATTTTTCTAAAATTGAAAATTTAGATTAAAAAATAACAAGCATAATGAACAAGAATAATAGTATTATTATAAAATCACTACTAATTGCTTTAATTATTTCCCTGATTATTACAAGTTCCATTTTTTCAAAAGGCTTTATAAGTTTTGGAGCAGCGGTTCTGGCAGGAATTATTTTTAGTGTGTGTTTTATTGTGTTTTTTGTAATCGTGAGACTTATTTTGAGGGCTGTTAAAAAGGAATAATCGAAAAGGTTAAAGAATAGTGAGATGGGTATGTATAAATAATAGATTTTATGAAAAAAGCTTCCATATTACTAAAGTTATAAAATAAAAAAGGTAAAAAATATAGTGTACAGAAACAAGTCAGGATAAAGAAAAAATATGGGATGTATCTTACTTTTGATATATTTACAAGTAGTTCATTAAGACATTATAAGTATGCCTAAAATCTAAAAAAAGCATGAAGAAAATAGCCCTTTATTTACTATTATTTCTTATAACAAATACGTTAACAATTTCTTGCCAGGAGAAAAAGCAAACCAATAAAAAAGTTAATAGCTCCGCAATAAAAGCCCCCCTTAGTAATATGGAAACAAATTTTAAATGGCAGGAAGGTTTAAGCTGTCCTTCAGGATACCCAATACAAGTATATAGAGGCTGGCTTGAAGGCCCGTTAGTGTCAAATGGTGTAAACGAAGTGCCTAACAGTACAACGGGTATATACGGTTTTGGTACAACCACAGGTATAGGAGACTGGGGAGAAAATTCCTCGGGGATGAGTCAGGGTGAAAAACCAATTCCACAAAGACTTAACTGTACCTGGTACTCTTATGTTGAAGATGTGATGTATCATATCGATACAGAGTTGGACTATCCCAAAATGGTAAAACTATTCAACGAAGGCTTTCAGAGCAGCGTTCAAAAAGAAGGAAAAGTAATGACGACTTATAAGCACATTACAGTGGGTTTTGCTCCGGGAGGTGTAGTAGTAGTGTGGCTGAAAGGCGGACAGAAAGATGTAGAAATAGGGCGTTATCAAGGAAAAAAAACAGAGATAAGCGCTAAGGAAATTGCCTCTTTGGACAGTCATGAACGACTTTTGTTTGATCCTGCTGACCGAGCGCGAACTTTAAAAAATCCAAAAATTATAGCTCCGGAAGATCAGGAAGCACATAAAAATAAACCTATTCCTTACGGACTCTGGGACAGTTACCGTATAAAGTACAACTGGCGCCCTACAGCTGTATTTGTGAGAGAGGGAAAAGTGCAGGATGAATTGTCATTTAGCCTGTTTAATGGAGAACGGGAAACATTGTTAGAAGAAGAATTTGTAAAAAATGAGTATCACGAAAGAGCGATTCCGCGAAATTTAGGGATTCGTTGGTGGGATAAGAACGGACAGGGGTATAGTGGTTCCTTTATTTTTGACGAGAAAGAAATTTTTGATGCCTTCAAAGAGTTGCGTAAAAAGAATCCTGAGGCAAATATTGATTTAGAAGTTAAAATAAACCCGGGTAGTGATTATTTGGGAGCCACACTAAAAAACGGTACAGATGTAATACCACTGAAGAAAAGTAAAACAAACGTTTTTGAGTCAAGCATAGTGACAAGAGAATACAAATACAATTGGCATCCTGTTTTTTTGTTTCCTGAAGGAGAAAAGATGCCGGATGAAATTTATTTTTTGACTCATACTTTGGGACAGTCTCTTGCTGAAAAAAAAGAGATGCATCTACCGTTACAGGAAAATGCAGCACCTTTCAAGATAAGTTTTGATTATAGTAAAGAGAATGGAGAAACAGGTTATTTAGAGTTAATATTTAAAGACGAGGAAGTTTGCGAAACGTTTAGAGATATTGAAAAACTAAAGCCTGGAGCCCCCATAGAAATGCAAGTGAAAATAGGTAAATCCTATAGTTCCTGTACTATTACCCTTAAAGGTAATGGAAAAGAATTACCAGTGAAATTCACTACTTATCAGAATTAGTTTTGTACAAAAAAGATTAGTTTTCGAATCGTATTTACTAAAAGAATATACAAAAACAGAATCATTGTTATGGGAAAAACATTTGTATACAATACAGGAGCAGCGGCCGATGATATAAAAAAAGAAGAACTACGCCTGACTTTTGGAATTTTTATAGACGGCACACTCAATAATAAAACGAATACCGATATGCGTAACAAACATAGCCGGGGTAAGGATGCAGACGGAAATATTGATTATTCAAAAGACAATGCGACGCTGGAAAGTGAAGACGAAAAAAAATATAAAAAAATAAAGAATAAAGGACGGATAGAAGAACTTCTCTCTAAGAAAAATAAAACTCCTGCCGAGGAAGCGGAGTTTAAAGCTATTGATGAAAGAGACAAATATCTCGTTGCCTCCTATAGAGTTCCTTTAAACGAGTTTGGTTTGGATCGCATGGGAACAGATAACAGTTATAGCAACGATTACACCAATGTGGCACGCATGTGGCAATGCTGTGAACAAAAAAAATACGCCATTTACGTACCCGGTATGGGAACGGATAACCTAATGCGCGACAGTACAGATGGTTTTGCTTTTGGTTCAGGACAAACAGGGATACGAGCCAGAGTGCGTAACGCTTGTGAACAGATTGCAGATAAAGTAGCACAGAAGTTGGACGGAAGTTCCGAAGAAACTAAACTTGCCCAAATCACACTCGATGTATTTGGATTCAGCCGAGGTGCTGCTACGGCAAGAAACCTGGTCTACGAGGTAAACCATGATAGTGGTTACGCAAATGCCTTAAAAAAACAAATCCCTTGTGGAGTAGAATATATTGAAAGGCCATATTCGGAATCCGGTAGTGTACGCATACAAAAAATGCGAACAGCCTTTGTTGATGTCGATAATTATGAGATAAACAATAAGTATTTAGTAGGAGATCAGCTGCCTAAGATGGGGCATTTGGGTTACAATTTACTAAAAAAAACGAGCCTTGATTTTCATGATTTAAAAAATGTAGAGATCATCGTCCGTTTCGTGGGGATTTATGATACCGTTTCCTCTTATTTTGAGGAGAATGGTGTTCGGGATCATTACGACGATTATGGAAATGTGAAAGACGAAGGAGGCAAGCTCCTGAAAGAAGCCTGGTCAACGCATTTTAATGATGATATTGCCGAGCTGCACCTGAATAATTTATACTGCCAAAAAGTAGTACACTTTACAGCAAAAGACGAACACCGTCAAAATTTTGCCCTTACCCGAATCAATCAAATTCCCGGCAGATACATCGAAAAGAATTTTCCGGGAGTACATTGCGATATAGGTGGAGCTTACATGACCGAGAAAGAAGTTGTTGATGAAATCGGAACTCAAATGAAAGACAGACATTATGTTTCTGTTTTTCCAAATGGTTTTTTTGATGATAAAATGGGGTTAGAGGCACTAAGAAGAGACCTGATCAGACAGTATTGGTATAAAGAAGATCAAATCGAAAAAAAAATTCAATGGAGTTTTCCACCTTATCATAAACTTACAGGAACCCGTGGAAAAAAAATAGAAGGCACCGAAGATCAGTATGAAGGCGTTAAAAAAGAGTACAGTTATATTCCGCTGCACTTTATGGAAACGTATGCCAAAAGTACTGAAATGAAGCAGTATTTTGTAGAAGAAACAACTGTGAAATTTCCATTAGATGATTTTCTAACAGATGTAGAAAGCTATTTAACACCTTATGCACTGGATGAAACCAACGAGGTGAAAGAATGGGATTTCATCAGTGACGAAGTAATCGAACAAAGAAGACTGGAAAGGATAGAAAAGCAGAGATGCGAAGCGGAAATACAAAGTATAGAGCAAAAACTCAAAAATCATACTTATGAATACGAAGAGCTTAAAATACCAATCGACAATTTACGGGTAGAACAATATAAACCTAAATTAGACTTTGAGACGCTTAAAATACCACAAAAAGAGCCTGAAATGAAAACATATACTATAGAGGGAGTTACTGTTGTTGGTTACAGCTCACAAACCATGTTGAGAAAGTTAAGGAATGAATACCTGCATTGGTCCTCAACAAGAGATTGGTTCGGGATGCAGCCCAATGAAGGCAGAAAAAGAAAAATACATTAAAGTATGACCTATTTAGATTACGATGTTGTATTTCCTGAGCTTGATAAAATAAATGAGTTTGTATTTGAAACGGTAACAACAGATTTCTCGAATCCAAAAAAGATAAAAAAAATAAATTACACCCGAAAGATTGCTATCACGAGGTACAAAGACAACGGAAATGATAAGTTGTTTCAGTTGTTTCTTTCCGAGATCGAAATCACAAGTAATTTATCTACAGAGAATATTATTTTTCTTAAAAGAATAGGAGCTGCTTTTGACGAAGTTGAAGTAGAAGTAAATAACTATGGTAAAATAATCAAAATAGTAAACTTTGAGGAACTGGGAAAGCGATGGGAAATTGTTCGTGCCAAATTGGCTATAGATAATGTTGGTTTTGTTACAGAATCATACCTGCAGGATATTAGCAGTTCGGTAGAAGACGAGCAAAAAATGATAACCTTCTTCTCCGATTATAAAATGTTTGGTTTGTATTTTTTTAGTTTATATAGAAACCCGTCTCCTATTGAGCGGCAAAAAAAAATAATAGATTGTGGGAGCACTGTAATGTTGGAACGCATTTATCCAAAAGATGAAAAATTGGACACCTACTTCATATCAGGAAAACCTTTTGGAGAGAATGCAGAGACAGATAGCATAAAATATGATGGTACTGTAGAGTACAGAGAACATCAGATAGAATTGACAACATTAGAAATAGAAAAAGAAAGATTGAGCATTTTGTATAACATTAATAAAACATCACTTTAATGGCAAAACCAGATAATACTCAAAAACGAAAAGAACGCGAGGAAAAAGAGGAAGCCGAGGATGGCTTAAAATTTGTTATCGACGGAGCCAAATTAAAATGTGACTTATGTACCGTTCCGGAGGGCGACTTAAAAGTAAATTTTGACACACCTACTATACAAGACAAAAAAGTAGCAACGATTGTCGAGAAAGACAAAAAGAGTGTAATCTTTAAAGGCAACTGCAAAAAAAGCCCTCAGAGTTCAAGTCCATGCGCTTCAGTAATGCAGCTTGCCGACTGGAAAGAGGTGGGAACAGTGTATTTTCAGGAAAAATTTCCATTACTTCTTAAAAGTACGATTAAATGCAATTATGGAGGAGTCGATATTAAAATTACAGACTCTGCACAACGCAATGCACCGGAAAAGATTGATACAACAGGGGCGCCTGTGCCAGATTTAGAAAAAAGAATTGTAGAACTTTACTGGACGTATAATGACACCAAATTAGCTAAAAAGTCGAGATTTTATGTAGACATGAATTTGGTTGTAAAGACCTTGAATTATAAAGAAGGGGAGAGTGTCACAGTATCTATAAAAAGTGAAGATGGGAAACCGTTGACGGATAATTTAACTGAATTAAATCTTACAGGAACTGTTGGTAAAAGTGATACTGTAATTTTTGAAAAGGTCCTAAAAGACTACACTCTAAATTTATTAGAAACAGATAATTAAGGAGGAAAAAAAAACGAAAATAAAGCAAGTAAGAAAAATTATGGATTTTGAAAAGATAATTCCAATAGAATTAATGCAACGTAATATTGTAGCTAGTGTTGGGGGTGTTCAGGCAAGGGTAGTAGCAGCCACAAGACCAAAATGGGATGATATGATAAAGAATTATCCAAACACATCGGTAGATACAGTTAAACTTTATAATGATATAGGTAATGGTTTAATAGATTTATACAAAAAAGCACCCGAAGATTGGGAAAACACTTGTTCTTTTAGGATGAGTAGAGGGTTAAATTTAAGTGGTTTCAAACTTCCAAAAGATAATTCAAAATATAGAGAAAAAGGTTCTAGCGGTGGGGTACATGTAGGAACAAGTACGGGAGTGACAAAAAACTATTATTGGTATAGAGTAAAAGAATTGGGAAAATATTTAGAAGACCATTTAGGGGCTCCTGAGTTTGATGTAACACTTAAGAGAGCTAATTTAGGCGAAATAAAAGTTGGTGTGTCAACAACAGATTGGAGTAAGCTCAGTAAACTGAAAGGAATTGTTATGTTTAAAGTTTCAGGATGGGGAAATGCTTCAGGGCATTTTACTTTGTGGGATGGTAAAAACTTAATATATCCCGGAGATCCACGTCATGATGATCCTTCTAGTGAGCTTTATTATTTTAATATGAAATATGAAGCCTATCATCCTATCAAGAAGAAAAATATTGTTATACAAACAGATGAAATAAAGTTATGGGAATTAAAATAAAAAAGAATAACTATTTATTGTTATTTGTGCTTTTAATTTTTACAAAAGCAATAGGGCAGAATAAAGTAGCAGAAATAAAAAAATATGCTTTTAATAAATGTTTAAGCTACAATTATCAAAAAATTGATTCAACCTTTTATAACACTTATAAAGATGCTTCGGGAGTTCAAATTTCAATAAACGGTAATTTTTTAGAAGATGATGAGCTTAAAAATAAAGTAATAGATTATGTTATTGCAGTAACTGGTTTGTATTATTCTCAGAAAAATAATTTGCACTTTGAGACCGGAGACAGAAATATTGTTCTTTGTAATTGTTTTGCTTTTTATGAATCCAAAGGTTTGGATTTATTTGTGAAGAAAATAGTTAATGTTAAAGATAAAATTCGAAAAAAGTAAAATTGCAATATTAATAAGTTATCATTCTGCCACTGTTTATCAGTTCAGTTTAGTCTAAATATAAAAATGATAAAAATTTTCTTGAAAAATAATAAATAGAGAGGATTCGTTTGTATAAT
>NZ_CAGKLC010000072.1 GCF_903469665.1 Flavobacterium sp. UGB4466
ATGTAATTTTTTAAAATGCAATATTTTTGCTAATTTTCTTAATAAAGCTTTGAGTTTTTCTTATTTTAGCAATTTTATAAATGAAGGAAAATTTTTAATAAAATGAATTTAAGGCGTTTTGAAGTTCTTTTGAAGTTTACACAAGAACAACGTAAAGGTGTTTTTTTACTCTTTATTATTATAGCTGTATTGCAGGCGGTTTACTTTCTTGTTGATTTCGATATTTCGGAGAAGATTGTTCCTGAAGAAAAGCAGTGGATGAATTTGCAATCCGAAATAGATTCTTTAAAATTTTTAAAGTCTGGAGAGAAAAGAAAGGTCTATGCTTTTAATCCAAATTTCATTACCGATTACAAAGCGTACAAATTAGGAATGTCTGTCCAGGAGATCGATCGTCTGCTGGCGTTCCGAAAAGAGAACAAATATGTAAATTCAGCAAAAGAATTTCAGGAAGTCACAAAAATCTCAGATTCTTTACTGAGAGTGATTTCTCCGCTTTTTAAATTTCCGGAGTGGGTTACCAATAAATCAAGTCATAAGATCAAAAGAAATGAGTTTTTTAAAAAACCTGTTTATGAAAAAGAGGAAATTATAGTACAGGATATGAATAGTGCTACTCAGGAAGATTTAGTTAAGATATATGGTATAGGGGAAGCTCTATCGATAAGGATCCTTAAGCAAAGAGAAGTTTTGGGAGGTTTTGTTTCGATGGAACAGATGAATGAGGTTTGGGGACTTTCGCCAGAAGTTGTAAAAGAATTGACTGCGCATTTTAAAGTAGCAATTCCTCCCTCCTTAAAAAAAATCGCCATAAACGAAGCCTCTTTAAAAGAGTTGGCAAAGTTTCCTTACTTCCGATATGCATTGGCCAAGGAGATTGTGACCTATCGAAGTATGAATGGGAATATTAATAATATTGAGGATTTGTCAAAAATTAAAGGTTTTCCTATTGAAAAAGCAAAAATAATTAGTTTATATTTGGAGTTCTAAAAAAAAACAGAATTACAATGGATTTTCAATATAATGAAACGCAGTTGATGATTGCGCAGTCAATAAAAGATTTTGCTGAGAAAAATATCCGTCCAAATATCATGGAATGGGATGAATCTCAAATTTTTCCGGTTTCCCTGTTCAAGCAATTGGGAGAAATGGGGTTTATGGGAGTTTTGGTTCCTGAAGAGTATGGTGGTTCCGGTTTAGGGTATCACGAGTATATCACCGTTGTAGAAGAGATTGCAAAAGTAGATCCATCAATTGGTTTATCTGTTGCGGCTCATAATTCATTATGCACCAATCATATTTTGACTTTTGGTAACGAAGAACAAAAGAAAAAATGGCTGCCAAAACTTGCAACAGCAGAGCATATTGGAGCCTGGGGATTAACCGAGCACAATACCGGTTCAGATGCGGGAGGAATGAATACGACCGCAGTTAAAGAGGGTGATGAATGGATTATAAACGGAGCCAAAAACTTCATTACACATGCTATTTCAGGAGATATTGCGGTAGTAATTGTTCGCACCGGTGAAAAAGGTGATTCAAAAGGAATGACGGCTTTTGTTCTTGAGAAAGGAATGAAAGGCTTTAGTTCAGGAAAGAAAGAAAATAAATTGGGAATGCGTGCCAGTGAAACTGCCGAGTTGGTTTTTGACAGCTGTCGCGTTCCGGATGCAAACAGATTGGGGGAAGTAGGACAAGGATTTGTTCAGGCGATGAAAATATTAGACGGGGGACGAATTTCAATTGGAGCGTTATCTTTAGGAATTTCAAAAGGAGCTTATGAAGCGGCTTTGAAATATTCAAAAGAGAGATACCAATTTGGTCAGCCTATCAGTAATTTTCAAGGTATATCTTTTAAATTAGCTGATATGGCTACCGAAATAGAAGCGTCGGAGTTGTTATTGCATAAGGCAGCCTATTTAAAACAACAACATAAGCCGGTGACAACATTAGGAGCTATGGCGAAGATGTATGCTTCCGAAGCTTGCGTGAAAATTGCCAACGAAGCGGTTCAGATTCATGGAGGTTACGGTTATACAAAAGATTTTCCGGTAGAGAAATTCTACAGAGATTCTAAATTGTGTACCATTGGAGAAGGAACAACCGAAATTCAAAAAGTGGTTATTTCCAGAAATTTGTTGAAAGAGTAAAGAGTAAAGAGTAAAGAGTAAAGAGTAAAGAGTAAAGAGTAAAGAATGCAGGGTACATAGTATTGAAGTCTTTGTTCTTTGCTCTATATTCTATTCTCTAAAAAAAATCACGGGATGAAGAATGCAGGATACGCAGTATTGAAGTCTTTATTCTTTGCTCTATATTCTATTTTCTAAAAAAAAAAGCACAATTTATGGCTCATAATTCATAATTAATACATACTTTTGCAGCCTTAACGAGAGGAGGTGTCAATATTATGTTAATTATACCAATTAAAGACGGAGAAAATATCGATAGAGCATTAAAGCGCTATAAAAGAAAATTTGATAAAACAGGAACTGTTCGTCAACTAAGAGCACGTACTGCTTTTATTAAGCCTTCTGTTATCAAAAGAGCTCAAATTCAAAAAGCGGCTTACATCCAAACATTGAGAGATAGTTTAGAGAGTTAGTAGTAGCTTTTTTTAAAATAATTACCGTTAGTTATCAAAAAGAATTAATTTTGATACTAACGGTTTTTTTTGTGTTTAATTTTAAGCTGAGTTGGTTTTCTTTTTATCGGACTAACAGATGTTGTAAGAATTGTGTTTTTATGAAATCAAATATAGAGGCGTTTCGTGATTATCTGGAGTTGGAGAAGAAGTATTCGGTTCATACGGTTACGGCTTATTTGAATGATGTTTTTTCTTTTAAAGAATTTAATGGAGTTAATTTTGAGCAAGAGGGAATTGAGGGGGTGAATTACAGTCAAATTAGAAGTTGGATTGTTTCTTTAGTGGATGAGGGTGTTTCGAATGTTTCTGTCAATCGAAAAATGTCGTCTTTGAAAGCGTTTTATCGGTTTCTTTTGAAAACAAAGCAAATTGAAGTGAATCCGATGTTAAAGCATAAAGCATTGAAAACGCCTAAGATTATTCAGATTCCTTTTTCTGAAAAAGAGTTGACTGATTTGTTGTTGGAGGTTGGTGATCCTTGTGGGTTTGAGGAGGTTCGTGACAGGCTCATTGTGGATTTGTTTTATGCCACCGGGATAAGGAGGGCTGAGTTGATTCATTTAATGAAGTGTAATGTTGATTTGTCATCTGGTTTGTTAAAGGTTTTAGGGAAGAGAAATAAAGAGCGTATTGTTCCGATATTGCCAATAATTGCGGGGCAGATGAAATTGTATTTACAGGAAAGGGCTTTGATTGAAAAGGTGGTAGATGAGGATTATTTTTTTATTTCAGGCAAAGGGTTAAAATTGAGTGAATCTTTTGTGTATCGATTAATAAATTCTTACTTTAGTAAAGTCTCTGAAAAGGTAAAAAAGAGTCCGCATGTGCTTCGGCATACTTTTGCGACTCATTTATTAAATAACGGAGCAGATTTAAATTCAGTTAAGGAATTATTGGGGCATTCGAGTTTAGCGTCTACACAGGTTTATACTCACAATAGTTTAGCGGAGCTTAAAAAAGTGTATGCAAATGCGCATCCTAGGAATAAACAATAGTTCTGAAATGTTTAACCCTAAAATTTGTATTATGAAGGTAGATGTTCATGCAGTTAACTTTACTGTTGACAGAAAATTGGTAGATTTTATTCAGGAGAGAATGGGTAAATTGGAGAAATATTATGATCGTGTTGTTTCGGCGGATGTTTTTTTGAAAGTTGAAAGAACAAGTGATAAAGAGAATAAAGCAGTAGAGATTAAGATTAATGTACCGGGGGATGATTTTTTGGTTAAAAAGCAGTGCAAGACATTCGAAGAGGCAGTTGAGCTTTCAGCAGAATCTTTAGAAAGATTACTTGTTAAAAGGAAAGAAAAAATAAGAGCACATATATAATTGAAATTTTTTTCAAAAAATGTTTTGATTCAAAGATAAAATAGCTACATTTGCAGTCCGTTAGAAATAGCGGACTTTTTTAATGCAATTGCCGATGTAGCTCAGTTGGCTAGAGCAGCTGATTTGTAATCAGCAGGTCGTGGGTTCGAGTCCCTCTATCGGCTCAAAAATATTTCAAATGCGATTTGAAATTGGTTCTTAAAAAATATTGAAAAAGGTTTGTGGTTAGTAGGGTGAGGTTTTTAGGTTAGATCTAAAATCGGAATTCTGAAATCATAAATTATTAAGGGGAGATACTCAAGCGGCCAACGAGGGCAGACTGTAAATCTGCTGTGTGAACTTCGCAGGTTCGAATCCTGCTCTCCCCACAAATAAAGAAGAAGTTAAGGTTTTGGGCTATCGGTTTCGGGTTTTTAAAAGCTGAGATCTAAATCTAAAAGTCAGAACTCTCTGCCGACTTAGCTCAGGGGTAGAGTGCTTCCTTGGTAAGGAAGAGGTCACGGGTTCAATTCCCGTAGTTGGCTCAAGTAAGTAGGAAATTGAAAATTAATATATAACTAAGATTAAAAATTAAGTAAAATGGCAAAGGAGAATTTTAATCGTTCCAAACCGCACTTAAACATAGGTACAATTGGACACGTGGATCACGGAAAAACTACATTAACTGCAGCAATTACAAAAGTATTGTCTGATGCTGGTTACTGTCAAGCAAAATCGTTTGATCAAATCGATAACGCTCCAGAGGAGAAAGAAAGAGGTATTACTATTAATACATCACACGTAGAGTATGAAACAGCTAACCGTCACTACGCTCACGTTGACTGTCCAGGTCACGCGGATTACGTAAAGAACATGGTTACTGGAGCAGCTCAAATGGACGGAGCTATCTTAGTAGTTGCTGCTACAGATGGTCCAATGCCACAAACTCGTGAGCACATCCTTTTAGGTCGTCAGGTTGGTATTCCAAGAATCGTTGTTTTCATGAACAAAGTGGATATGGTTGATGATGCTGAGTTGTTAGAGCTTGTTGAAATGGAAATTAGAGATTTATTATCTTTCTACGAATATGATGGAGATAATGGTCCTGTAGTTCAAGGTTCTGCTTTAGGAGGATTGAATAATGATCCTGCTTGGGTACCAAAAATCATTGAATTAATGGAAGCTGTTGATGCTTGGATCGAAGAGCCAGTGCGTGACGTAGCAAAACCATTCTTGATGCCGGTTGAAGACGTATTTACAATTACTGGTCGTGGAACTGTTGCTACAGGTCGTATCGAAACAGGTATTGCTAATACAGGAGATCCAGTTGAAATCATTGGTATGGGAGCTGATAAATTAACTTCTACTATTACAGGAGTTGAGATGTTCCGTAAAATCCTTGATAGAGGTGAAGCTGGAGATAACGTAGGTTTATTGTTAAGAGGTATTGATAAAGAATCTATCAAAAGAGGAATGGTTATCATTAAGCCAGGATCAGTAAAACCACACGCTACTTTCAAAGCAGAGGTTTATATCTTGAAAAAAGAAGAAGGTGGACGTCATACTCCATTCCACAATAACTACCGTCCACAGTTCTACGTACGTACAACTGACGTAACAGGAGTTATTACTTTACCAGAAGGAGTAGAGATGGTAATGCCAGGAGATAACTTGACTATCAATGTTGCTTTATTAAGCCCAATCGCTATGAGTGTTGGTTTGCGTTTCGCTATCCGTGAAGGTGGTAGAACTGTAGGAGCAGGTCAGGTAACTGAAATCGTAGGATAATCCTATAAAAAATAAAAAAAAAGCCAGCTGATTTTCTTAATTGAAATCACTGGCTTTTAAATACGGGCGTAGTTCAAGGGTAGAATAGCGGTCTCCAAAACCGTTGATGGGGGTTCGAATCCCTCCGCCCGTGCAATAATAAAATATATCAAATGACAAAAGTTACTAATTATTTATCAGAGGCTTTCGAAGAGTTAAAGTCAAATGTTACTTGGCCAGCTTGGGCTGAGGTTCAAAAATTGACAATTGTTGTAGCTGTATTTTCGATTCTGTTCGCTTTGGCAACATGGGGAGTAGACGAATTTTTTGCAAAAGCTTTGGCTGGATTTTTTAACTGGTTAAAAGGATAATTTTTTTTGTGATGGCAGATAATAATGTGAAAAAATGGTATGTGGTTAGAGCTGTAAGCGGGCAAGAAAATAAAGTCAAAGCTTACATCGAAACTGAGATTGCCAGATTAGGTATGGGCGATTATGTTTCCCAAGTTTTAGTACCTACAGAAAAAGTAGTTACTGTAAAAGAAGGAAAGAAAATGTCTAAGGATAAAGTTTATTTCCCTGGATATGTTATGATCGAAGCCAATTTAGTTGGTGAGATACCTCATATTATTAAGTCAATTACTAGTGTAATTGGGTTTTTAGGTGAGATCAAAGGCGGGGAACCGGTTCCTTTGAGACTTTCTGAAGTAAATAGAATGTTAGGTAAAGTGGATGAGTTGGCTGTTAATACAGATACTCGTGCTATTCCTTTCAGCCTGGGTGAAACGGTAAAAGTGATCGATGGTCCTTTTAACGGGTTTAACGGTTCGGTTGAAAAAATCAATGAAGAAAAGCGTAAACTTGAAGTTATGGTTAAGATTTTCGGAAGAAAGACACCATTAGAATTGAGCTTTATGCAAGTAGAAAAAGTATAATTTTTTGTTACACTATAATAAACCATTGTAATCGCTTCCATTGATTACAGTGATAAATTTTTTAAAAATGGCTAAAGAAATTAGTAAGGTAGTTAAACTACAAGTTAAGGGAGGTGCTGCGAACCCGTCGCCACCGGTTGGACCTGCTTTAGGAGCTGCTGGGGTTAATATCATGGAGTTCTGTAAGCAATTTAATGCTAGAACTCAGGATAAACCTGGCAAAATTTGCCCAGTGCAAATCACTGTGTATAAA
The DNA here is from genome assembly GCF_903469665.1 of Flavobacterium sp. UGB4466. Taxonomy (GTDB): domain Bacteria; phylum Bacteroidota; class Bacteroidia; order Flavobacteriales; family Flavobacteriaceae; genus Flavobacterium; species Flavobacterium lipolyticum. The sequence goes on from NZ_CAGKLC010000072.1 coordinate 6,907, forward strand.
GACAAATCATTTGATTTTGTCGTTAAGACTCCTCCAGCAGCAGTTCAGTTAATGGAAGCTGCAAAGCTAAAATCTGGTTCTGGTGAGCCTAATCGTAAAAAAGTAGCTAGCGTTACTTGGGAACAAATTAGAACTATTGCTGAAGACAAAATGCCGGACTTAAACGCTTTCACAATTGAGAAAGCTATGAGTATGGTTGCTGGAACAGCTAGATCTATGGGTATAACTGTATCAGGAGATGCTCCTTTTTAATTAAGAAAAAGACATGGCAAAATTAACAAAAAAGCAAAAAGAGGCTGCTTCAAAAATTGAAAAGAACAAATTATACTCTCTAAAAGATGCTGCGGCATTATTGAAAGTTGTTGCTTCTGCAAAATTTGATGAGTCTGTTGATATCGCAGTTCGTTTGGGTGTAGATCCTAGAAAAGCGAATCAAATGGTAAGAGGTGTGGTTACATTACCTCACGGAACAGGTAAAGATGTTAAAGTATTAGCATTAGTTACTCCAGATAAAGAAGCGGAAGCTAAAGAAGCTGGAGCAGACTATGTAGGTCTTGACGATTATTTACAAAAAATTAAAGACGGTTGGACTGATGTTGATGTAATCATCACTATGCCAGCTGTTATGGGTAAATTAGGTCCATTAGGTCGTATTTTAGGACCTAGAGGTTTAATGCCAAACCCTAAAACAGGTACTGTAACTATGGATGTTGCAAAAGCTGTTGCAGAGGTTAAAGCTGGTAAAATTGACTTTAAAGTTGATAAAACTGGTATCGTTCACGCAGGAATTGGTAAAGTTTCTTTTGGAGCTGAGCAAATTGTTGACAACGCACACGAAATTATTCAAACATTAATAAAACTTAAACCAACTGCTGCTAAAGGTACCTACATTAAAGGTATTCACCTTACAAGCACTATGAGTCCTGCTATTGCATTAGACCCAAAAGCAGTATAATTGGTAGTTAAAAATTTTTAGTATGACTAGAGAAGAAAAATCAATCGCGATTGAAAATTTAACTGCGCAGTTAGCTGGTACAAATATCATTTATGTATCTGATATTTCTGGTTTAAACGCAGAGACAACTTCAAACTTACGTAGAGCTTGTTTTAAAGCTGGAATCAAATTAGAAGTTGTTAAGAACACTTTGCTTGCAAAAGCAATGGAAGCTTCTGCTAATGATTATGGTGATTTACCAACAGTTTTAACTGGTAACAGTGCTATATTTATTTCTGATGTAGCTAATGCTCCTGGAAAAATTATCAAAGATTTCCGTAAGAAATCTGATAAACCAGTTTTAAAGGGTGCTTTCATTAATAATGAAATTTACATTGGAGATAATCAATTAGATGCATTAGCAACTATTAAGTCTAAAGAAGAACTTCTTGGAGAACTTATCGGATTATTGCAATCACCAGCTCAAAGAATTATTTCTGCTTTACAAAACAAATTCGCTGGTAGCGAAGAAGAAACTGAAGCATAATAATTATCGCAGGGAGTTTATTCTCCTTGCTGCTTAAATAGCGCACAATAAACAAAATATAATTTTACAAATCATTTTAAACGATAGAAAAAATGGCAGATTTGAAACAATTCGCAGAACAATTAGTTAACTTAACAGTTAAAGAAGTTAACGAATTAGCAACAATATTAAAAGACGAGTATGGTATCGAGCCTGCTGCTGCAGCTGTAGTAGTTGCTGCTGGTGGTGGAGAAGGTACTCAAGAAGAAGCACAAACTGAATTTACAGTTGTATTGAAAGAAGCTGGAGCTTCTAAATTAGCAGTTGTAAAATTAGTAAAAGAACTTACAGGTTTAGGTCTTAAAGAAGCTAAAGATGTAGTTGACGGTGCTCCAAGTAACGTTAAAGAAGGTGTTTCTAAAGAAGAGGCTGAAGGTCTTAAAAAATCATTAGAAGAAGCTGGAGCTGTAGTTGAGCTTAAATAATTTAACTCAGTTTTAAGAACTAGGTTTAGGTCCTGAGTTAACACTCAAAGGCCTAAACCATTTTTCGTATAATAAAATACATTAAATTTTATTATCAAATAGTTTAAAATACGGAAGAGTTTTTGATCAATACGAAGAAAAAAAATGGAACTTGGTTTATCCGGTTTATTTTTAAAGATGTGTTGATTCTAAAAAGAAAGTATAAACTAAACAATGTGTTTTACACAAAAAACTACTTTTTTTTAATCAAAATTTTGTTCATTGATGATAACAAATCAGACTGAAAGATTGAATTTTGCCTCTACAAAAAATATTCCTGACTATCCGGATTTTCTAGATGTTCAGGTTAAATCTTTTAAAGATTTTTTTCAATTAGAAACTAAATCTGACGAAAGAGGCAACGAAGGTCTATACAACACCTTCATGGAAAACTTTCCAATTACAGATACAAGAAACAACTTTGTATTGGAGTTCCTGGATTATTTTGTAGACCCACCACGTTATACAATTCAAGAATGTATAGAGAGAGGACTTACCTATAGTGTGCCTTTAAAAGCCAGGTTAAAACTATACTGTACAGACCCAGAACACGAAGATTTTGAAACTATTGTACAAGATGTTTATCTTGGAACAATTCCTTACATGACACCAAGTGGTACCTTTGTAATTAATGGTGCCGAGCGTGTAGTAGTATCTCAGCTACACCGTTCTCCTGGGGTTTTCTTTGGACAATCATTCCACGCAAATGGAACAAAATTATATTCTGCCAGAGTAATTCCTTTTAAAGGATCCTGGATAGAATTTTCTACAGATATTAACAGCGTTATGTACGCGTATATCGATAGAAAGAAAAAATTACCGGTAACAACTTTATTCCGTGCTATTGGTTTCGAAAGAGATAAGGACATCCTTGAAATTTTCGACTTAGCTGAAGAAATTAAAGTTTCTAAAACAGGTATCAAAAAGTATATTGGAAGAAGACTTGCTGCGCGTGTATTGAACACTTGGCACGAGGATTTCGTTGATGAAGATACCGGAGAAGTAGTTTCTATCGAACGTAACGAAATCATCCTTGATCGTGATACTATTATCGACAAAGATAATGTGGAAGAGATCATCGATTCTAACGTTAAATCTATTTTGTTACACAAAGAGGATAATAATCAAGCTGATTATGCTATTATCCACAACACGTTACAAAAAGATCCAACAAACTCTGAAAAAGAAGCTGTTGAGCATATCTACAGACAATTGCGTAATGCAGAACCGCCTGATGAAGAAACTGCTCGTGGTATTATTGATAAATTGTTCTTCTCTGATCAACGTTATAACTTAGGTGAAGTTGGTCGTTACAGAATGAACAAAAAGTTAGATTTAGATATCCCTATGGACAAGCAAGTGCTTACCAAAGAAGATATCATTACAATCGTGAAATATTTGATCGAATTGATCAACTCAAAAGCTGAGATTGATGATATTGATCACTTATCAAACCGTCGTGTTAGAACAGTTGGAGAACAATTGTCTCAGCAATTCGGTGTTGGTTTAGCACGTATGGCGAGAACTATTCGTGAGAGAATGAACGTTAGAGATAACGAGGTGTTTACACCAATTGATTTGATCAATGCTAAAACATTATCATCAGTTATCAACTCTTTCTTTGGTACAAACCAGTTGTCTCAATTTATGGATCAAACGAATCCATTAGCTGAGATTACACACAAGAGAAGACTTTCTGCACTTGGACCAGGTGGACTTTCGAGAGAAAGAGCTGGTTTCGAGGTTCGTGACGTTCACTATACACATTATGGTCGTTTATGTCCGATTGAAACTCCTGAGGGACCAAACATTGGTTTGATTTCATCTCTTGGTGTTTATGCAAAAGTAAACGGAATGGGATTCATCGAAACTCCATACCGTAAAGTAACTAATGGTGTAGTTGATTTAGAAAGTACTCCAATTTACTTAAGCGCTGAAGAAGAAGAAGGAAAAATGATTGCTCAGGCAAACATTGAAATGGATGAGACTGGTAAAATTACGGCAACTAATGTTATTGCTCGTGAGGAAGGTGACTTCCCGGTTGTTGAACCTTCAGTGGTACATTATACAGACGTTGCACCTAACCAGATTGCTTCGATTTCGGCTTCGTTAATTCCTTTCTTGGAACATGATGATGCGAATCGTGCGTTGATGGGATCTAACATGATGCGTCAGGCGGTTCCTTTGATCCGCCCGGAAGCACCAATCGTTGGTACAGGTTTAGAGCGTCAGGTAGCTTCAGATTCTAGAGTATTAATTAATGCTGAAGGAGATGGAACTGTAGAATACGTTGATGCAAATATCATTACTATCAAATACGACCGTACTGAAGATGAAAGAATGGTAAGTTTTGATGCTGATGAGAAAACGTACAACTTAATTAAATTTAGAAAAACCAATCAGGGAACAAGTATCAACCTGAAACCAATCGTAAGAAAAGGTGACAGAGTGGTTCTTGGACAAGTATTATCAGAAGGATATGCTACTCAAAATGGGGAATTAGCTTTAGGTAGAAACTTAAAAGTTGCGTTCATGCCATGGAAAGGGTATAACTTTGAGGATGCGATTGTAATTTCTGAAAAAGTAGTTCGTGATGATATTTTTACTTCTATCCACGTTGATGATTATTCATTAGAGGTTAGAGATACTAAGTTAGGAAACGAAGAGTTAACAAACGATATTCCTAACGTTTCTGAAGAAGCTACTAAAGATTTAGATGAAAACGGTATGATTAGAATTGGGGCAGAGGTTAAGCCTGGCGACATTTTGATCGGAAAAATTACACCAAAAGGAGAATCAGATCCTACTCCGGAAGAGAAATTGCTTCGTGCAATCTTCGGGGATAAAGCAGGTGATGTAAAAGATGCTTCATTGAAAGCTTCTCCATCTTTACATGGTGTAGTTCTTGACAAAAAATTATTTGCAAGAGCCGTTAAGGATAAACGTAAACGTACTCAGGATAAAGATGCTTTAGGCGCTTTAGAAATGGAATTCGAAACTAAATTTGTTGAATTAAAAGACAGATTAGTAGAGAAATTATTCCTGATCGTTAACGGAAAAACATCTCAGGGTGTAATGAACGATTTGGGTGAAGAAGTTTTACCAAAAGGTAAAAAATATACTCAAAAAATGCTTTACGCAGTTGAGGATTTTGCTCACTTGAGCAAAGGTCAATGGGTTGCCGATGACGCTACAAATAAAATGGTTAATGATTTAATTCATAACTATAAAATTAAGCTGAACGACTTACAAGGATCTTTAAGAAGAGAGAAATTCACTATTACAGTTGGAGATGAATTACCATCTGGAATCTTGAAATTGGCTAAAATCTATATCGCTAAAAAACGTAAGTTAAAAGTAGGTGATAAAATGGCAGGACGTCACGGTAACAAAGGTATTGTTGCAAGAATCGTTCGTCATGAGGATATGCCATTCTTAGAAGATGGAACACCGGTAGATATCGTATTGAATCCACTTGGGGTACCTTCTCGTATGAACATTGGTCAGATTTATGAAACTGTTCTTGGATGGGCTGGTATGAACTTGGGTAGAAAATTTGCTACTCCAATTTTTGACGGTGCTTCTTTAGACCAAATCAATGCTTTGACTGATGAAGCTGGAGTACCACGTTTCGGACATACACACCTTTATGATGGTGGTACCGGAGAGCGTTTCCATCAAGCTGCAACTGTGGGTGTAATTTACATGCTTAAATTAGGACACATGGTTGATGATAAGATGCACGCACGTTCTATCGGACCATACTCATTGATTACGCAACAGCCACTTGGAGGTAAAGCTCAATTTGGAGGTCAGCGTTTCGGAGAGATGGAGGTTTGGGCACTTGAGGCTTATGGAGCTTCTAGTACACTACGTGAAATCTTAACGGTGAAGTCTGATGACGTTATTGGTAGAGCTAAAACTTACGAGGCTATCGTTAAGGGTGAAACTATGCCAGAACCAGGTTTACCAGAATCATTCAATGTATTAATGCACGAATTGAAAGGTCTAGGTCTAGATCTTCGTTTGGAAGAATAAATAAAAGTTTTCAGTCGCAGTCTCAGCATTCAGTTACAACTGAAAACTGAGACTGCTAACTGTTACTAATAATGTTAGAAGTTTTTAAAGATTTATACCCGTAACCCGTTCCGATTTTTTATAGTAATGCAAGGTATTCTATAACTAGCGCTTCAAATTAAATTTTGAAGTTTTGAGAAGTAACCCGAGGTAGTGTTTTAAGTCGAAAGTTTGAAAGTCCAAAGTCTAAAGTCAGCAATGACTTTAAAACTTTATGACATTTGACTTTAGACTAGACTAAGAATCAATTTTTTAATTGCAAAATAAATCAATAGTAAAAACTATGATGAATAACAGAAACAATAAAGACAAAAATCCAGTAAAAAGATTTAACAAAATTTCTATTGGATTGGCTTCACCAGAATCTATCCTGAAAGAATCAAGAGGAGAGGTTTTAAAGCCGGAAACTATTAACTACAGAACTCACAAACCAGAGCGTGACGGACTTTTCTGCGAAAGAATCTTCGGACCAGTAAAAGATTTCGAATGTGCTTGTGGTAAGTATAAAAGAATTCGTTACAAAGGTATCATTTGCGACCGTTGTGGTGTTGAAGTTACAGAGAAAAAAGTACGTCGTGACAGAGTAGGACACATCAATCTTGTTGTGCCTATTGCTCACATCTGGTATTTCCGTTCTCTTCCAAACAAAATTGGTTATATCCTTGGTCTTCCGTCTAAGAAATTAGATATGATCATTTACTACGAAAGATATGTAGTAATTCAAGCAGGTATTGCTAAAAATGCAGATGGAGAATCTTTACAAAGATTAGATTTCTTAACGGAAGAAGAATACTTAAACATTTTAGATACTCTTCCGCAGGAAAACCAATATTTAGATGATTTAGATCCAAATAAATTTGTTGCCAAAATGGGAGCAGAGTGTATTATGGATTTATTAGCTCGTATTGACTTAGATGCTTTATCTTATGAATTGAGACACAGCGCTAACAACGAGACTTCTAAACAAAGAAAAACGGAGGCTTTAAAAAGATTACAAGTTGTGGAATCTTTCCGTGAGTCTAACTTAAACCGCGAAAATCGTCCGGAATGGATGATTATGAAAGTGGTTCCAGTTATCCCACCAGAATTACGTCCGCTTGTACCACTTGATGGAGGTCGTTTTGCAACTTCAGATTTGAACGATTTATATCGTCGTGTAATCATCCGTAACAACCGTTTGAAAAGATTAATGGAGATTAAAGCTCCTGAAGTGATCTTGAGAAACGAGAAACGTATGTTACAAGAATCTGTAGATTCATTATTTGATAACACTCGTAAAGCTTCTGCTGTTAAAACAGAATCAAACAGACCATTAAAATCATTATCTGACTCTTTAAAAGGTAAACAAGGACGTTTCCGTCAAAACCTTTTAGGAAAACGTGTGGATTATTCTGCTCGTTCAGTAATCGTCGTTGGTCCTGAGTTAAAATTATACGAATGCGGATTGCCAAAAGATATGGCTTCTGAATTATACAAACCTTTCGTTATCCGTAAATTGATTGAAAGAGGTATTGTAAAAACAGTAAAATCTGCTAAGAAAATAATCGATAAAAAAGAGCCGGTAGTTTGGGATATCCTTGAAAACGTAATTAAAGGACACCCGGTATTACTAAACCGTGCTCCTACTTTGCACAGATTAGGTATCCAGGCATTCCAGCCAAAATTAATTGAAGGAAAAGCGATTCAGTTACACCCATTAGTATGTACGGCGTTTAACGCGGATTTTGATGGTGACCAGATGGCGGTTCACTTACCATTAGGACCAGAGGCTATTTTAGAGGCACAATTATTAATGTTGGCTTCTCACAATATCCTTAACCCTGCAAATGGTGCTCCTATTACTGTACCTTCTCAGGATATGGTCTTGGGTCTATACTATATGACCAAAGAGCGTATTTCTACAGAGGATCACATTATTTTAGGTCAGGATTTGACTTTCTATTCTGCTGAAGAAGTAAACATTGCATTAAACGAAGGAAGATTAGAATTGAATGCTCGTGTGAAAATTAGAGCTAAAGATTTTAATGAGGCTGGAGAATTAGTGTACCAAATTATTCAAACAACTGCGGGACGTGTATTATTTAACGAAGTAGTACCTGAAGCAGCCGGATATATCAACGACGTATTGACTAAGAAAAACCTTAGAGATATTATCGGACACATTTTAAGTGTGACTGATGTACCTACAACGGCAGCTTTCTTGGATAATATGAAAGATATGGGTTATAAATTTGCATTTAGAGGAGGTTTATCATTCTCTTTAGGTGATATTAGAATCCCGGAACAAAAAACGAAGTTAATTGCAGATGCCAGAGAGCAAGTTGAAGGTATCTCAACGAACTATAACATGGGTCTTATTACCAATAACGAGCGTTACAACCAGGTTATTGACGTATGGACTTCTGCGAATGCTCAGTTAACAGAGTTAGCAATGAAAAATATTAGAGAAGACCAACAAGGTTTCAACTCTGTATATATGATGCTTGACTCTGGGGCGAGGGGTTCTAAGGAGCAGATTCGTCAGTTAACAGGTATGCGTGGTTTGATGGCTAAGCCTAAAAAATCTACTGCCGGTGGTGGTGAGATTATTGAAAACCCGATTCTTTCTAACTTTAAGGAAGGTCTTTCGATTCTTGAGTACTTCATTTCTACTCACGGTGCTCGTAAAGGTCTTGCGGATACCGCTCTTAAAACGGCGGATGCTGGTTACTTAACAAGAAGGCTTCATGACGTTTCTCAGGATGTTATTGTTAACATCGAGGATTGTGGAACTTTAAGAGGTGTTGAAGTTTCTGCATTGAAGAAAAATGAGGAAATCGTTGAATCATTAGGAGAAAGAATTTTAGGACGTGTTGCATTGCAAGATGTTATTAATCCTTTAACTAATGAAGTATTAGTTCAATCAGGTCACCAAATTACGGAGGCTATTATGAAGACTATCGAAGCTTCTCCTATTGAAAGAGTAGAAGTTAGATCTCCATTAACTTGTGAGGCTTTAAAAGGTATTTGTGCTAAATGTTACGGTAGAAACTTAGCTACCGGTAAAATGACACAAAGAGGTGAAGCTGTCGGAGTTATTGCAGCTCAGTCTATTGGAGAGCCTGGTACACAGTTAACACTTCGTACGTTCCACGTTGGAGGGGTTGCAGGAGGTATCTCTGAAGAGTCTAGTATTGTTACAAGATTCGCAGGTAGACTTGAGATTGAAGATTTAAAAACGGTTAAAGGTGAGGACAGCGAAGGTAATGCGGTAGATATCGTAGTATCACGTTCAACTGAGTTAAAATTAGTTGATGAGAAAACTGGAATCGTTTTAAATACACATAATATTCCTTACGGTTCTAGTATCTTTGTTAAAGATGGTGAAGCTGTAGCTAAAGGAACTGTAATTTGTAAGTGGGATCCATATAACGGTGTAATTGTTTCTGAATTTACGGGTAAAATTGCTTACGAAGATTTAGAGCAAGGACAATCGTACATGGTTGAAATTGATGAGCAAACCGGATTCCAGGAGAAAGTAATTTCTGAGGCGAGAAACAAAAAATTAATCCCAACTTTATTGGTTTACGGTAAAGAAGGTGAATTGATTCGTTCGTACAACTTACCGGTAGGTGCACACTTAATGGTTGAGAATGGTGAGAAAATTAAAGCAGGTAAAGTATTAGTGAAAATCCCTCGTCGTTCTTCTAAAGCAGGCGATATTACAGGAGGTCTTCCAAGAATTACCGAGTTGCTTGAGGCTCGTAACCCTTCAAACCCGGCAGTTGTTTCTGAGATCGACGGTGTTGTTTCTTTCGGTAAAATCAAAAGAGGTAACCGTGAGATCGTTATCGAATCTAAATTTGGTGAGATTAAAAAGTATTTAGTTAAACTTTCAAGCCAGATCTTAGTTCAGGAAAATGACTTCGTAAGAGCAGGAGTACCATTGTCTGACGGTGCAATTACACCAGATGACATCTTAAGAATTCAAGGACCGGCTGCTGTTCAACAGTACTTGGTAAATGAAATTCAAGAGGTATACCGTCTTCAAGGGGTAAAAATTAATGACAAGCACTTTGAGGTAGTAATTCGTCAAATGATGCGTAAAGTAAGAGTTCAGGATCCGGGTGATACTTTATTCTTAGAGGATCAATTAATTCACACTAAAGATTTCATCGTTCAAAACGATAAATTATACGGTATGAAAGTAGTTGAAGATGCTGGTGATTCTGCGGTATTAAAACCAGGTCAGATCATTACTCCTCGTGAATTACGTGATGAAAACTCATTGTTGAAACGAAATGATAAAAATCTGGTTGTAGCCAGAGATGTAATTACTGCAACTGCAACGCCAGTTTTACAAGGTATTACAAGAGCTTCGCTACAAACTAAATCATTCATTTCTGCGGCTTCATTCCAGGAGACAACGAAAGTACTTAACGAAGCTGCTGTAGCTGGTAAAGTAGATGATTTAGAAGGATTGAAAGAAAATGTAATTGTTGGACACAGAATTCCTGCGGGAACTGGTATGAGAGAATACGATAACACTATCGTAGGATCTAAAGACGATTACAATGAAATGATGGCTAATAAAGAAGAATATATTTATTAATATTAGGAACCTATGAGTAATCCGAACCAACAACAAGAACAGATTAATATCGAGTTAGATGAAACTATTGCAGAAGGAATTTATTCTAATCTGGCGATTATCAATCACTCATCATCAGAATTTGTTTTAGATTTTGTGAGTATTATGCCTGGTATTCCTAAAGCCAAAGTAAAGTCAAGAATTGTCTTGACACCACAACATGCTAAAAGATTATTAAAAGCAATTGGTGAAAATATTCATCGTTTTGAAGTCGCTCATGGCGAAATCAAAGAGACAGAACAAGCTCCAATACCGCTTAATTTTGGTCCTGCGGGACAAGCATAAACTTTAAAAGCCCCAGTAATGGGGCTTTTTTTATGGAAAAAACTAAATTTTTAAGGTAAATTTTGGTTCAGTACAAAATGTTAGGAGTGGATAGAAGTTATTCCTTTATTAACGATTTCAGCTCTTCATTTAAGAGAGCATTTTGTTACGACTGATTTTATAATTAGTGTTCTCTACCGGTATGACTATTTGAAATATTTAAAAATGGGCTGAAAACCTAAAAGCATAAAAATAGTGTAACACACTATAAATTAAGATAATGACATATTGCCCTGAAAGAGTATAAGCAATTACAGGAAAGTCAGGTAAAGAAAGTTTTGATGACTTTTACCACTGTGATAAAACGGATGTGTGAATTTTGTCAATCGCTACAAATCCTGGTGCATTTGTGAGTAAAGCAATCAAGAAATGCTGTTCAACGGATATATTTTTACTTTCGTCGACAAAATTTCTTGTTGTAAATGAATTGTGCTAGCTTGCGATCGATTATATAAAAAGATAATATTTTTTGGAGTATAAAAACTAATTAAGGTTGGATTAATTCAAATTAAAAAAAAGCGCTAATTGTAAAAAATTAGCGCTTTTTTTATAGCTGAAATTTTGAAATTTCTTAGTCAAATTCCGAAGTGAAGAACAGTTTTACACTTGGGTATTTGCTTTGTGTCATTTGTATCGTGAAGTCAGAATCAGCCAGGAATACCAACTGACCATATTTATCATGTGCAAGGAATTTTTGTTTGATACGCTTAAATTCTTTGAATTCATCATTTTTTGCATCATCAGGTTTTACCCAGCAAGCTTTGTGAACCGGAAAGTTTTCATAAGTACATTTTGCACCATATTCGTGCTCTAAACGATACTGAATTACCTCGTATTGAAGCGCTCCAACAGTACCAATTACTTTACGGTTGTTCATTTCTAAGGTAAACAACTGCGCCACACCTTCATCCATTAACTGGTCCACACCTTTGTCTAATTGCTTAGCCTTCATAGGATCGGCATTGTTAATGTATCGGAAATGTTCAGGAGAGAAACTTGGAATTCCTTTGAAACTCATGATTTCGCCTTCGGTTAAGGTATCCCCAATTTTGAAATTTCCGGTATCGTGCAGTCCAACAATATCTCCCGGATAAGAAATGTCTACAATTTCTTTTTTCTCTGCAAAGAAAGCATTCGGGCTCGAGAATTTTAAATTTTTCTTTTGACGAACGTGATAATAAGGTTTGTTTCTTTCAAAAGTTCCTGAAACAATTTTAATAAAAGCCAAACGGTCTCTGTGTTTAGGATCCATATTCGCGTGGATTTTGAAGACAAAACCGGACATTTTTTCTTCTTTCGGGTCCACCAAACGGGTTTCAGAATCTTTTGGTCTTGGAGACGGAGCAATGGTAACGAAACAATCTAACAATTCACGAACTCCAAAATTGTTCAAAGCTGAACCAAAAAAGACAGGTTGCAGTTTACCATCTAAATAATCCTGACGATCAAATTTTGGATATACTTCGTCAATCAGTTCTAATTCTTCACGAAGTTTTTCAGCTGCTTTTTGACCTACAATTTTATCTAATTCCGGATTGTTCTGAACATCAGAGAAAGCAATTGTCTCTTCAATATTTTTACGACTGTCTCCACTAAAAAGATTGATATTTTCTTCCCAAAGATTATAAATCCCCTGAAAATCATACCCCATACCAATCGGGAAACTTAAAGGTGTAACCGTAAGTCCAAGCTTTTGTTCTACTTCGTCCATCAAATCAAAAGCATCTTTTCCTTCGCGGTCTAATTTGTTGATGAAAACAATCATAGGAATGTTGCGCATTCTACAAACTGCGACTAACTTCTCTGTTTGTTCTTCGACCCCTTTAGCAACGTCAATTACAACAATAACACTATCAACAGCGGTTAAAGTTCTAAAAGTATCTTCGGCAAAATCCTTGTGTCCCGGAGTATCAAGAATGTTGATTTTTTTGTCTTTATAATTAAAAGCAAGTACTGAGGTTGAAACCGAAATACCTCTTTGGCGTTCGATTTCCATGAAATCGCTCGTTGCTCCTTTTTTAATTTTATTGTTTTTTACAGCTCCCGCTTCCTGAATAGCACCTCCGAACAACAATAATTTTTCAGTTAAAGTTGTTTTACCGGCATCAGGATGCGATATAATTCCAAATGTTCTTCTGCGTTGTATTTCTTTTAAAAAGCTCATATTTCGTATAAATAGGTTGCAAAAGTACTATTAATTACGGCTTAATAAAAATATTCACTTCTTAAATTGGGAACCTCATTACAATATTGAGCAAGGATGCTGTAAATTTTACCACCGGTCAGATTTTTTGATACAAGACTTTGTCGTGGGTGCTCTTCTATTCTCTTCTATTACTCTATTTTGCTTTTAGTTCAGGAAGAAATTACATCTATAATGGGATAAGTTAGAAGCTTATACAAACAAAAAAGGAATAATTAAGTATTGTACTGGATAAATACATTTGACTTTTCAGTTGTATTGTTATTATTTAAAATTTGATTCAGGCAAGATTCTCAACATATAATACTAGGAAAATACCAATATGCCTTGATCTAGAGAAAAAGTTGGCTATTTGTAGTTTACCCCCCCCCTTATTTCTTTTTAAAACAGCAAACTTGCTACCAGATATTACATTAAACCTGTCGGTTATTTCATACATATATACGCATATGCTTCTATTGATAATGGTAGAATTTTATTGTTTGTATTTTCGTGTTAAATAATGTTAAAATACAGAGGTTTAAAACCTCAATTACTCAGTTTTTAAAAAAGAATTATTTATGAAGAAAGAATTATTATGGATGTATTTATGCTTTTTTGGATTGGTTACTCATTCTTATGGCAATATAAATACAATAAACAATGTGACGGCATTTTTATCCTACCCCGTAAAGCCAGATTGGCTAAAATTAGAGGTAAATAACACTTCGACAGCTTATAATTATAGGCCGTCGCTTTTAGGTTTAGATGAGTTTACCGGTGATAGGAATGGAAATATCTATTTTCAATGGTATGATTCTGATACTGTAACCAATTTAACTGGTGCTAAAACTGACCAAACTGGGGCTACAGTTTCGACTATTCTGAGGACTTATCCTGCTACCGTAAGTGGAGAAACTTTCGATAACTACAATTTTAACCATATAAACGGAACGTTAACTATCGATGGTAGTAATCTTCCTGAAACTGTGATCTACCCTACTGCTCTTTTGACATCAACGGTGACTAAAACCTACGGAGATCCGGATTATTCTCCGGATCCTCTGAATTCAAGTACTTCTTACAGTAGTAGTAATTCTGCGGTAGCCACCATTGTAAACAACAAGGTGCATATTGTGGCTTCTGGAACAGCAATCATTACTTTAGCTGCTTCGGATGGGAGTACAATACAGCAGGTTTTAACGGTTAACAAAGCGCCATTAAGTATTATTGCTGATAACAAATCCAAAAAAAATGGAGAAAATAATCCCCAATTTACCCTTTCTTATTCGGGGTTTTTAAATGGAGATACTACAGCTAGTTTAACTACGGCCCCTGCTGTCTCTACTACTGCCGGTACTTTAAGTCCGACGGGGACTTATCCTATCACAGTAAGTGGAGGAAGTTCAGATAAATATGAATTTCACTATACAAACGGGACCATGACGATTATCGATCCTACTATTAGTAAAGTATCAATTGTGGCCAACGGGACAACTGCTTCTTCTACCTATACTGGAAACTATGGAATTGAGCTCTCATATGACAATGACCCGAACACGTATTATCATTCTGGGCCCATTGCTAATACATCTCCATTTATCCTTAACTATCATCTTAATGGATCCGCAGTAGTCAATAGTTTGAGATATAGCCCAAAACCGCAAAGCGCACTAGGAAGAGCTGGTGATTTAGGAAAGGTGAGAATCAGTTACAATACGGTTTCGGATGCCACTTTTCAACCTCTGATGGATTATGATTTTGGACAGTTGGCAACGGCTAGAAGTTTCAACTTTCCTTTTCCGATAACTCCGTCAAATATTCGTATTGAGGTTCTAGACGGAGCCAATGGTTTTGCCTCTTGTTCTGAAATGGAATTTTATACTGACCTTATTTTTGAGTCAATGGTAACTAAAACTTACGGAGCTCTCGATTATCGGCCGGTAGTCCCGAATTTAAACGAATCAAATGCCTCCTACAGTAGTAGCAATTCTGCAGTAGCCACCATTGTAAACAACAGAGTACATATTGTGGCTACCGGAACATCAATTATTACTATAGTCGCTCCGGACGGAACTACAACACAACAGACCTTAACGGTAAACAAAGCGGCATTAAGTGTTACCGCTGATAACAAAAACAAAAAATATGGAGCTGTCAATCCAGACTTAACACTGTCTTATTCGGGGTTTTTAAATGGAGATACTATAGCTAGCTTAACTACGGCCCCTGCTGTCTCTACCACTGCCAGTACTTTAAGTCCGGCGGGGATTTATGCTATTAAAGCAAACGGAGGAATCTCAAGTAATTACAAATTTTCCTATATAGACGGAACCTTAACCGTTGAAGGCAATAAAGCAGCGATTGTAGCCAATGGAACGACTGCTTCTTCTGTCGATGGAGGGAATGAAATAGGGCTCTCATACGACAAAAATTTGACCACGATGTATCATTCCGCTTACTTTACTACAAATCCTGTTACCCTGAACTATCGTCTAGATGGAGCCACGGCAGTTGGTCTTTTGACATACACTCCAAGACAGGACGGTAACAACAACGGTAATTTCGGAAATGTCAGTATCAGTTACAATACGATTTCAGATGCCACTTTTAAGCCTCTGATAGATTATAATTTCAATCAAGTGGCGACGCCTACAAGCATAAACTTTCCTTCTACGATAACTCCGTTAAATATTCGTATTGTGGTTAAGGACGGTTACAATGGTTTTGCCTCTTGTTCTGAAATGGAATTCTACGAAATTCCTTCTTTTACAACAACGCTAACTAGAACCTATGGAGATTCGGATTATTTGCTAGGAGCTCCTAATCCAAACGGATCAAATACCTCTTACAGTAGCAGTGACCCTGCAGTAGCCACCATTGTAAACAATAAAGTACATGTTGTTGGTGTAGGTAGAACAATCATAACCGCTACTCAGGACGGAACTACAACACAACAGATCTTAACGGTAAACAAAGCGGCATTAAGTGTTACCGCTGATAACAAAACTAAAAAATATGGAGTTGTCAATCCAGACTTAACACTGTCTTATTCGGGGTTTGTAAATGGAGATACTATAGCTAGCTTAACTACGGCCCCTGCTGTCTCTACCACTGCCAGTACTTTAAGTCCGGCGGGGATTTATGCTATTAAAGCAAGCGGAGGAATCTCAAGTAATTACAAATTTTCCTATATAGACGGAACCTTAACCGTTGGAGGCAATAAAGCTGCGATTGTAGCCAATGGAACGACTGCTTCTTCTGTCAATGGAGGGAATGAAATAGGGCTCTCATACGACAAAAACTTGACCACGATTTATCATTCCGCTTCCTTTACTACAAATCCTGTTACCCTGAACTATCGTCTAGATGGAGCCACGGCAGTTGGTCTTTTGACATACACTCCAAGACAGGACGGTATCAACAACGGTAATTTCGGAAATGTCAGTATCAGTTACAATACGATTTCAGATGCCACTTTTAAGCCTCTGATGGATTATAATTTCAATCAAGTGGCGACGCCTACAAGCATAAACTTTCCCTTTACCATAACTCCGTTAAACATTCGTATTGTGGTTAAGGACGGTTACAATGGTTTTGCCTCTTGTTCTGAAATGGAATTCTACGAAATTCCTTCTTTTACAACAACGCTAACTAGAACCTATGGAGATCTGGATTATTTGCTGGGAGCTCCTAATCCAAACGGATCAAATACCTCTTACAGTAGCAGCGACCCTGCAGTAGCCACCATTGTAAACAATAAAGTACATGTTGTTGGTGTAGGTAGAACAATCATAACCGCTACTCAGGACGGAACTACAACACAACAGACCTTAACGGTAAACAAAGCGACATTAAGTGTTACCGCTGATAACAAAACCAAAAAATATGGAGCTGTCAATCCAGACTTAACAGTGTCTTATAGCGGTTTTGTAAACGGAGATACGGCAGGGAGTCTTACCACAGCGCCAAGTGTCGCAACAAGTGCTGTCGCATCAAGTCCGGCGGGCAGTTATGATATTACAGTAAGCGGAGGAACTTCGGGCAACTACGACTTTACTTATGTTAATGGTACACTAACTGTAAATAAAGCACAATTAACGGTTACAGCTAGTAATAAATCCAGAGCCTATGGAGCTGTCAATCCAGACTTAACAGTGTCTTATAGCGGTTTTGTAAACGGAGATACGGCAGGGAGTCTTACCACAGCGCCAAGTGTCGCAACAAGTGCTGTAGCATCAAGTCCGGCGGGCAGTTATGATATTACAGTAAGCGGAGGAAGTTCAGATAAATACGACTTTACTTATGCTAAAGGTACACTGACCATTGGTAAAGCGCCATTGACCATTACGGCCAATAATAAATCAAAAGCCTATGGAGCTGTCAATCCGGGCTTAACAGTGTCTTATAGCGGTTTTGTAAACGGAGATACGGCAGGGAGTCTTACCACAGCGCCAAGTGTCGCAACAAGTGCTGTAGCATCAAGTCCGGCGGGCAGTTATGATATTACAGTAAGTGGAGGAAGTTCAGATAAATATGAGTTTACTTATGCTAAAGGTACACTAACTGTAAATAAAGCACAATTAACGGTTACAGCTGGTAATAAATCCAGAGCCTATGGAGCTGTCAATCCAGACTTCACAATGTCTTATAGCGGTTTTGTAAATGGAGATACGGCAGGGAGTCTTACCACAGCGCCAAGTGCTACAACAAGTGCTGTAGTATCAAGTCCGTTGGGTAGTTATGATATTTCAGTAAGTGGAGGAAGTTCAGATAAGTACGACTTTACTTATGTTAAAGGTACACTGACCATTGGCAAAGTGCCATTGACTGTTACTGCCAATAATCAATCGAGAGCCTATGGAGCTGTCAATCCGGGCTTAACAGTGTCTTATAGCGGTTTTGTAAACGGCGATACGGCAGGGAGTCTTACCACAGCGCCAAGTGTCGCAACAAGTGCTGTAGCATCAAGTTCGGCAGGCAGTTATGATATTACAGTAAGCGGAGGAATTTCAGATAAATACGACTTTACTTATGCTAAAGGTATACTTACCATTGGTAAAGTGCCATTGACCGTTACGGCCAGTAATAAATCCAGAGCCTATGGAGCTGTCAATCCAGACTTAACACTGTCTTATAGCGGTTTTGTAAACGGAGATACGGTAGGGAGTCTTACCACAGCGCCTAGTGCCGCAATAAGTGCTGTAGCATCAAGTTCGGCAGGCAGTTATGATATTACAGTAAGCGGAGGAATTTCAGATAAATACGACTTTACTTATGCTAAAGGTATACTTACCATTGGTAAAGTGCCATTGACCGTTACGGCCAGTAATAAATCCAGAGCCTATGGAGCGGTCAATCTAGACTTAACACTGTCTTATAGCGGTTTTGTAAACGGAGATACGGCAGGGAGTCTTACCACAGCGCCAAGTGCTACAACAAGTGCTGTAGCATCAAGTCCGGCGGGCAGTTATGATATTACAGTAAGCGGAGGAATTTCAGATAAATACGACTTTACTTATGCTAAAGGTACACTAACTGTAAATAAAGCACAATTAACGGTTACAGCTGGTAATCAATCCAGAGCCTATGGAGCGGTCAATCCAGACTTAACAGTGTCTTATAGCGGTTTTGTAAACGGAGATACGGCAGGGAGTCTTACCACAGCGCCAAGTGCCGTAACAAGTGCTGTCGCATCAAGTCCGGCGGGCAGTTATGATATTACAG